>DATKKS010000146.1:0-12006 GCA_035542815.1 Saccharimonadales bacterium (SeqCode)
CGCGCTGGCCGGATCGCGGCGGGCCGCAAGGGCCGCGTCCGGAGCGGGGGCGCGCGGGTGCGCGCTGGCCGGATCGCGGCGGGCCGCAGGGTCGGCGCCCGCAGGCGGGCCGCGGCCGTCGGCCGGAGCACGGGGGCCCACCCCGGCGCCGTCGGGACCGCCGGGGCCCGGGGCGCTAGCCCGCCGCGGCGGCGCCGGGGCGAATCGCGATGGACCATCCTGCGGAGCACCCGATGGCGAGCGTGATGCCCGCAACACCCGTCTCCGAGTCCATTCCCCGGGTCCTCGAGGCGCTGCGCGCGGGGCACCTGGTGGCCTTCCGCACCGACACGCTGTACGGCGTGAGCGCCGCGCCCGAGCAGCCCGCGGCCATGGCCCGGCTGCGCGCGCTCAAGGCGCGCGAGGGCGAGGGCGCCTTCGTGAGCCTGGCGGCTGACGCGGAGTCCGCCCTGGCGGCCGCGGCGGTCCTGCCCGAGCGCGTCCGGGCCCTCGCCGACCGGTGCTGGCCGGGTCCGGCCACCCTGGTGCTGCCGGCCGGCGCGGCGGTGCCGGCCGCCCTGCGCGCCGCGGACGGCTCGTGGGCGGTGCGCGTGCCGGCCGACGCCTTCTGCCGGGCGCTGGCCCGCGAGTGGGGCTCACCGCTGCCCTCCACCAGCGCCAACCGCGCCGGCCGCGCCGCGGCGCGCACCGCCGCCGAGGTGGTGGCCGTGCTCGGGGCCGACCTGGAGCTGGTGGTGGACGGCGGCGAGGTGGCGCCGGGGACCGCGGCCTCGGCGCTGCTGGACGCCCGGGTGTGGCCGCCGCGCCTGCTGCGCGGGGCGCTGCCGCAGCTCGAAGAATGGCTCCGCAACCTGTGAGGGGCGGCAGCGTCCGGCAGGTTGCTTGACCGGCCCGCGAGGCGCCCGCTAGACTCCAAGCACATGGCGAATTCGTCGGTCTTCTCGGTCCTGTTCGTGTGCACCGGCAACACCTGCCGCAGCCCCATGGCGCAGGCGCTGCTGGAGTCCAAGCTGCCCCCGGAGCTGCGCCCGCAGGTGCGGGTGTCCTCGGCCGGAGTGGGGGCGGCGGACGGCGCGCCGGCTTCCCCCAACACGGTGTCGGTGCTGTCCCGGAACGGCGTGTCGCTCCGGGATCACCGCTCCCGGAAGCTGACCCGGGAGCAGGTGCTGGAGGTGGACCTGGTGCTGGCGGTCACGCCCGAACACCGCCGGGCGGTGCTGGCGCTGGCCCCCGAGGCGGAAGCGAGGACCTTCGTGCTGAGCACCTACGGGGCGCCGCCGGCGCGGGAGGATCCGCTGCCGGTGCACGACCCGGTGGGCGGATCGCTGGAGATCTATGAGGAGACCTATCGCAGAATCAGCACCCATCTGGACCGGGTGCTGCCGGAGATCCTGAGCCGCGTGGGCGCGGCCTGAGTTCCTGAGACCTGCCGCCCGGGGCGGCGGACGCCCCTTACCTGAGAGAGGCAGCCATGGCCATCGACAAAGTCGACCACATCTGGATGAACGGCAAGCTGGTGCGCTGGGATGACGCCAAGATCCACGTCATGTCGCACGTGGTCCACTACGGCAGCGGCGTGTTCGAGGGCATGCGGGCCTACGAGACGCCCAAGGGCGCGGCCGCCTTCCGGCTGCCGGAGCACGTCACCCGGCTGTTCGACTCGGCCAAGATCTACCGCATGGAGATCCCGTATACCCCGCCGCAGATCTCCGAGGCCATCCTGGAGACCATCCGGGTCAACAAGCTCCAGTCCTGCTACGTGCGGCCGGTGGTGTACCGCGGCTACGGCTCCATCGGGGTGAACCCGGCCGGCTGCCCCATCGACGTGGCCATCGCCGCGTTCCCGTGGGGCAAGTACCTGGGCCCGGAGGCCCTGGAGCAGGGCGTGGCGGTGCGGGTGGCCTCCTGGACGCGGATGGCCCCCAACACCTTCCCGGCGTTGGCCAAGTCGGCCGCCAACTACATGAACTCGCAGCTCATCAAGATGGAGGCGATCGCCGACGGCTACGCCGAGGGCATCGCGCTGGACGCCCGCGGCCTGGTGAGCGAGGGCAGCGGCGAGAACCTGTTCCTGGTGCGCGGCGGGGTGATCTACACGCCGCCGATGGCCGACTCGGTGCTGCTGGGCATCACCCGCAGCAGCGTCCTGGCCCTGGCCGCCGACCTGGGGATCCCGGTGCGCGAGGAGTCCATCCCGCGCGAGATGCTGTACATCGCCGACGAGGTGTTCATGACCGGCAGCGCCGCCGAGGTCACCCCCATCTCCTCGGTGGACCGCATCCCGATCGGCAAGGGCGCCCGCGGCCCGGTGACCCGCCGGCTGCAGGAGGCGTTCTTCGACGTGATCGAGGGCCGCAGGCCGGACACCCACAAGTGGCTCACGCCGGTGTACGAGGGGGTCGCGGTTGCGGGTCGGGCTGGGAAGTGACCACCGCGGCCGCGCGGTGAAGGACGCGGCCGCCGCCTGGCTGCGCGCCCACGGCCACGAGGTGGTGGACTTCGGCACCCGCACCGAAGGCGCGTGCGACTACCCCGACTACGCCTTCCCGGTGGCGGAGGGGGTGGCCGGCGGCCGGCTGGACCGCGGGGTGCTGGTGTGCGGCACGGGCATCGGGATGTCCATCGCCGCGAACAAGGTGGCCGGGGTGCGCGCAGCGCTGGTCTCCAGCGCGGCCGGGGCGGCCCAGACCCGGGCGCACAACGACGCGAACGTGCTGGTGCTGGCGGGCGACACCACCCCGCCGGCGCAGGTGGGGGACATCGTGGCGGCCTTCCTGAACGGGCCGTACGAGGGCGGGCGGCACGACCGCCGGCTGGGGAAGATCCGCGACTACGAGCGCGGGCACGCACAGAAGGGGGAGCCGCCGGCATGACCGAGCTGCAGAGGACCGATCCCGAGATCTACGAAGCGCTGCGCCGCGAGGCGGTGCGCCAGGCCTCCGGCCTGGAGCTCATCGCCTCCGAGAACTTCACCAGCGAGGCGGTGCTGGAGGCGGTGGGCTCGGTGCTCACCAACAAGTACGCCGAGGGCTACCCCAAGAAACGTTATTACGGCGGCTGCCAGGAGGTGGACACCGCCGAGGCCCTGGCCATCGCGCGCGCCAAGCAGCTCTTCGGCTGCGACCACGCCAACGTGCAGCCCCACTCGGGCGCCTCCGCCAACCTGGCGGCGTACTTCGCGCTCGCCGACCCCGGCGCCACCGTGCTGGGGATGAACCTCTCGCACGGCGGGCACCTGACCCACGGCTCCCCGGTGAACTTCTCGGGCCGCTACTTCAAGATCGAGGCCTACGGGGTGAGCCCCGAGGACGGGCGCATCGACTACCCGGAGCTGATCCGGCGGGCCGAGCAGGTCCGGCCGGCCATCATCATCGCCGGCGCCAGCGCCTACCCGCGGACCATCGACTTCGCGAAGTTCCGCGAGGCCGCCGACCGCAGCGGGGCCAAGCTGGTGGCCGACATGGCCCACATCGCCGGCCTGGTGGCCACCGGGCTCCACCCCACGCCGGTGGGGCACGCCCACCTCGTCACCACCACCACCCACAAGACCCTGCGCGGGCCGCGCGGCGGCATGATCCTGTGCGGCGCGGAGCTGGCCACGGCGGTGGACAAGAGCGTCTTCCCGGGCATGCAGGGCGGGCCCCTCATGCACATCATCGCGGCCAAGGCGGTGTGCCTGCACGAGGCGCTCCAGCCGGCCTTCAAGGCCTACCAGCAGCAGACCGTGGCCAACGCCCAGCGCCTGGCGCGGCGGCTGGTGGAGGCGGGCTTCACCCTGCTCACCGGTGGCACCGACAACCACATGCTGATCGCAGACCTGCGCACCAAGGGAGTCACCGGGCGCGAGTGCGAGCGGTTCCTGGACGCCGCGGGCATCACCGTGAGCCGCAGCACCATCCCGATGGACCCGCAGCCGCCGTACATCACCAGCGGGGTGCGCATCGGCTCCCCGGCCGTCACCACCCGGGGCATGAAGGAGCCCGAGATGGACCGCGTCGCCGCCGGGATCGCCAAGGTGGTGGACGCCAAGGGCGAGGCCGCGGTGTGCGCCGCGGTGGCCGCCGAGATGAAGGAGCTGGCGGCGGCCTTCCCGATCTACAAGCAGCGGACGGTGGTGGCGGCGTAGGGGGGCGGGCTTCCCGCCCCCGTCTCTCGCAACCTGCTGTCCCCTCTTGCAATCCGCTTCCCGCCTGGCAAACGCGCCGGCCGCGGCCCGGTTGCAGGCTGCGAATCGCCGCCGCAACCTCAGCGTTGAACCTCGCATTCTGCCCGCCCGCACCCCGCCGCCGCTGGTACGGTTGCTGCAATTCCCCTTCCTGGTATCCCGTCCCGCGACACAGCCAGGAGGAGCATTGATGCCCCGGAGTTCGGATCCCCGGCGCCACGCCACCGCCTCCATGTGGGAGGCCGTCAAGAGCGGCGAGTGGCAGTACGGCAAGGGTCTGGCCCTGGCGTGGGCCGGGGAGTGGATGCAGGCGCACGTGGAGTTCCAGGCGGCGGCCGACCGGTTCCGCCTGCGCGGGGCCAACGAGATGCTGCTGCGGGTCTCGCTCCACCGCGACATCCTGGAGTGCCGCTGCGATCCGGACTCGGAGAACCGGCTGCAGCGCGCCGCGCGGTTGATGATGCGGCTGTCGCAGGTGAAGCAGATCGAGAGCTACCGGCCCCCGTTCAAGCTGGAGACCGGCCCGCGCCTGGCGCAGTGTTTCTGGAAGGACATCGCCAACCCGGAGTTCCTGCTGCCCGGGGTGGTGGACACCCAGCTCGAGGATGAGATGGCAGGCTGACCTGCCGGGGCGCGCCCGCCGGGCCCGGCTGCGGCGAGACCGCGGTCCGGCTGCGGGGGACCCGCGCGGCAGGGGTGAGCCTGCGCTGAGGGGGCGGCCGTAGGGCCGCCCCCATCCTCTTGCCCGGCCCGCCGGCCCGCCGGCCCAGCTTCCTTCCGGGGCCGCCCGCCCGCTCGCCGGGCGCTCTCCTCGGCTGCGCTCCCTCTTTGCCTGGCCCACGCCGCAGGCTATACTGCGGACGATGACCTACCGCTGCGCGACCCTCCGTAACCTCTTGAGCCCATTGGGAGTCCGGGCCCTGGCTGGGGCTCTGGCCGGGGGCCTGATCGCGCTCGCCGGGGCGGCTCCGGGCCGGGCCCTGGCGGCCCGCGCGCCCCGGGGGGGCGCCAACTCGCGGCCCGCGGCGGCCCCGGCTGCCGGGGCGGGCGAGTCCGCCGCCCCGGGCGAGAGCCTCAAGGTCCAACTCTGGGAAGTGACGGTGCACAGCTCGCCGGAGATCGCCCACCGGGGGCAACCCTTTGATCTGGACATTCATCTGGTATGGGGCAGCCCCACCGGGGACGAGGTGGTGCTGCCTACCTGGTCGGCGCACCCGGGCTTCGCGGTGCTGGGCACGAGCTACTGGGTGAGGAGCTCGCCCGACCAGCCAGGCGGCGGCTACGCGCTGCACGCCCGGCTGACCTGCCGGATGGTCGGCCTGCGGGTGGGGACGCTGCCCCTGGACTCGCTCTCGGTGGCGCTGGTGCGCGGGAACGCCCGGCGCACGGTGCGCATCCCCGCCACCGCGATGCAGATCCTGCCGCCGGTGTCGCTGCGCCCGCAGGCCTGGAACGCGCTGGCCTTCGGCGCCGGGGTGGCCGGGCTGCTGGCCGGGCTGGTGCTGGTGCGCCGGCGCCGGCCGGCGGCCCGCCCCGCGGGGCCCACCGCGGAGGAGCGGGCGAGCGCGCGCCTGGCGGCGCTGCGCGGGGCCGCCCCCTGCAAGAGCCGGTTGGAGGAGCTGCTGACCTTCATCCGGGCCGAGGCGGTGCGCCGCTACGGGGGCTCCTGGAGCGGCTCGGGCGAGGGCGCCTTCCAGGCGTGGGCCGGGGGGTGCCGGGCCCCCGAGGTGATTCGCGAACGGGTGGGGGCGTTGGTGGGACATCTGGAGACGCGCTGCTACGTGCCGGAGGACCCGGACGCCGCGGCGTGGCAACACTGGATTGACGAGACCGAGCGCCTGTGGCGCGTGGAGGAGGCGCTGTCCTCCGCGGGAAGGAGCTAGAGCCGATGCTGCAAGGAACGGTGGCGGAGCTGAACGAGCGGGTGCGCGCGGAGAGCGAGTTCGCGCGCGAGCTGACCACCGAGATCGGCCGGGTCATCGTGGGGCAGAAGTACATGGTGGACCGGCTGCTCATCGGGCTCCTGGCCGACGGCCACCTGCTGCTGGAGGGCGTGCCGGGCCTGGCCAAGACCCTCGCGGTGCGCTGCCTGGCCGGCGCGGTGCAGGCCAGCTTCAAGCGCATCCAGTTCACCCCGGACCTGCTGCCCGCGGATCTCACCGGCACGCTCATCTACAACCCGCGCGAGGGCACCTTCAGCGCCAAGAAGGGTCCGCTGTTCGCCAACTTCGTGCTCGCCGACGAGATCAACCGCGCCCCGGCCAAGGTGCAGAGCGCCCTCTTGGAGGCGATGCAGGAGCGGCAGGTCACCCTGGGCGACGAGACCCACGCGCTGCCGGAGCCGTTCCTGGTGCTGGCCACCCAGAACCCCATCGAGCAGGAGGGCACCTACCCGCTGCCCGAGGCCCAGGTGGACCGCTTCATGCTGAAGCTGCGGATCGGCTACCCGACGCGCGAGGAGGAGCACCAGATCCTGGAGCGGATGGCGGCCAACCCGCCCGCGGTGAAGCCGGTGGTGGGCACCGCGGACATCCTGCGCGCCCGCGGCGTGGTGCAGTCGCTGTACGTGGACGAGAAGATCAAGGAGTACATCGTCCGCCTGGTGCTGGCCACGCGCGACCCGGAGAGCTTCGGGCTGCGGCTGCGCGGCCTGGTGGCTTACGGCGCCTCGCCGCGCGCCACGCTGTGCCTGGCGCAGGCCTCCCGCGCCCACGCCTTCCTGCGCGGCCGCGGCTACGTCACCCCCGAGGACGTCAAGGCGGTGGCCCTGGACGTCCTGCGCCACCGCATCATCGTGACCTACGAGGCGGAGGCCGAGGAGATCACCCCGGAGGGGGTGGCGCAGCGGGTGCTCAACCAGGTCGAGGTGCCGTGATCCAGCGGATTCGCCGCCTGCTGCTGGGCGAGCCCGAGCCGGAACCGCTGAGCGAGGCGCTGGAGAACTTCCGGCGCGTGCGCCGGCTGGAGATCCGCACCCGCAAGCTGGTGACCGAGGTGTTCTCGGGCGAGTACCACAGCGTGTTCCGCGGGCGGGGCATCGAGTTCGCGGAGGTCCGCGAGTACCAGCCGGGCGACGACGTGCGCAGCATCGACTGGAACGTCACCGCCCGCTCCGGCCGGCCGTTCGTCAAGCAGTACCAGGAGGAGCGCGAGCTCACCGTGGTGTTCGTGGTGGACATCTCGGGCTCGCTGGGCTTCGGCACGCGCGAGTCCAGCAAGTCCGAGCTGGCCACCCGCATCTGCGCGGTGCTGGCGCTGTCGGCGCTCCAGAACCACGACAAGCTGGGGCTGATGCTGTTCAGCGACCGGGTGGAGAAGTTCCTGCGCCCCCGCAAGGGGCGGGCCCACGCGCTGCGCATCATCCGCGAGATCCAGGGCGCCCGGTCCACCGAGCGGGCCACCCGCCTGGAGGACCCGCTGCAGCAGCTGCGGCGGCTGCTCAAGCGCCGGGCGGTGATCTTCCTGGTGAGCGACTTCCTGGGGGCGGTCCCGGTGAAGGAGCTGGCCCTGCTGAACCGCCGCCACGACCTCATCGCGCTCAGGGTGCAGGACCCCGCGGAGATGGAGTTCCCCGCGGTCGGCCTGATCGAGCTGGTGGACGCCGAGTCAGGCGCCCGGGCGGTGGTGGACAGCTCCGGCAGGCGGGTGCGCCGCCGCTACCGGGCCGACCAGGAGAAGCGCCTGGAGGAGGGCCGCGCGGCGCTCGCGCGCGCCGGGGTGGAGACGGTGACCTTGACCACCGGCCAGTCCTTCGTGGAGCCGCTGATGGAGTTCTTCCAGCGGCGCGCGCGCTGATGGGCGGCCGGGCCCTCGCGCTGCCGGCGCTGTTGGCGTCGCTGGGCGCGGGCCTCTGGGCGCCGGCCCTCCCGGCGCCTGCGGCGCGCCCGGCCCCGCCGGTGAGCGAGGTCGAGCTGGCGGTGCGCGACGTCACCGTGGGGACGCTGGTGCCGGTGTGGCTGCGGGTGGAGGTGGACCGGGGCGAGCGCATCGAGTGGCCGGTGCTGGAGCACGGCTGGGGCGACTTCGAGGTGCGCGGGGTGGACCCGCCGCGCCGCGAGCGGCGGCCGGGGGGCCGGGTGCGCGAGACGGTGCAGGTCACGGTGGCCTCCTTCGGCCTGGGGCCGCAGGTGCTGCCGGGGCCGGTGGTCCGGGTCGTGGGGCGGGACAGCCTCACGCTGCGGCTGCCCACGGCGCTGGTGCTGGTCCGCCCGGTGCTGGCGCCCGGGGACAAGCAGAAGGACATCCGGGACATCAAGGCGCCCGTGCCGTGGCGCCGGCCGCTGCCGGCGTGGGTGCGGCGGGCGGCGTGGGCCGCGGGGCTGCTGGCGCTGGTGCTGCTGGCCGCCTGGGCCGTGAACGCCTGGCTGCGGCACCGCCGGGAGGCCGAGCTGCGGCTGCCGGCGCACGTGCGGGCGCTGCGCGACTTGGAGGCGCTGCGCCGCTCGGCGCTGCTGCGCGAGGGGCGCTACCAGGACTACCACGTGCGGCTGACCGAGGTGCTGCGGCGGTACGTGGGGCAGCACTGCGGCTTCGACGCCCTGGACCTGACCACTGAGGAGCTGCTGGGGCGCCTGGCCACCGAGCTGCCGGAGGAGGGCGAGCCGGTGCGGCGCATCCTGGAGGCCTCGGACCTGGTGAAGTTCGCGCGGGTCACCCCCGCCCCAGGCAGCTCCGAGGAGCTGCTGGAGGCCTCGGTGCAGGTGGTGGAGCGCACCCGGCCGCGCGAGGCCCAGGAGGACGCGGCGTGATCCGGTTCGCCTCCCCGGCCCTGCTGCTGCTGGCGGTGCCGGTGCTGCTGGGGGCGGTGGCCTCGGCCCGCGGATGGCTGGGCGGCCGGGCCGGGGCGCTGGTGTCCTCGCTGGGGCTGTTCAGCGGGCGGCACCGCGGCTGGCGCTACGCGCTGCTGGGCGGGCTGCGGACGCTGGCGCTCCTGGGGCTGGTGGTGGCGCTGGCCCGGCCCCAGAGCGGCCACAGCGAGGTGACCGTGTCCACCGAGGGGGTGGACGTGATGCTGGCGCTGGACACCTCGGGCAGCATGCGGGCCGAGGACATCCAGCCGGGCAACCGGCTGGCGGCCGCCCGGACGGTGGCGCGGCGCTTCGTGGAGGCCCGGCCCTACGACCGCACCGGGCTCGTGGTGTTCGCCTCGCAGGCCTTCACCCAGTGCCCGCTGACGCTGGATCACGCGGTGCTGCTGCGCCTGATCGATCAGGTGAACTTCGGGATGGTGGAGGACGGCACCGCCATCGGGGTGGCCCTGGCGTGCGCCGTGAACCGGCTGCGCAGCAGCCCCGCCAAGAGCAAGGTGGTGGTGCTGCTCACCGACGGCCGCAACAACATGGGCTCCATCGACCCGCTCACCGCGGCGCGCGTGGCCCAGAGCTACGGGGTGAAGGTGTACACCGTGGGGGTGGGGGTGGAGGGCATGGCGCTGTATCCGGTGGACGACCCGGTGATGGGGCGGCGCTACGAGCGGCTGGAGTCGGACGTGGACGAGGGCGTGCTGCGCAAGATCGCCGACATCACCGGGGGCCGCTACTACCGCGCCACCAGCGGCCACGAGCTGTCCGCGATCTACGACGAGATCAACCGCCTGGAGAAGAGCCGCATCGACGAGCGGGTGACCATGGAGTACAACGACCTCGGCAGCCGGCTGTGCGCGCTGGCTCTGGTCCTGGTGGGCCTGGAGCAGCTGCTGCGCCAGACGGTGTGGCTCAAGGTGCCGTGATGCGGTTCGCCGACGCGGTCTGGCTGCAGGCGCTGTGGGGCGTGCCGGCCCTGGCGCTGCTGCTGGTGTGGGCGGTGGCCCGCCGACGCCGCCGGCTGCGGCGCCTGGCGGACGCCCACCTGGTGGGGCGCCTGGCGCGGGAGTCCTCCGGCGGGCGGCGGGCCCTGGGCGGGCTGCTGCTGCTGGCGGCGCTCGGGGCGCTGGCCCTGGGGGCGGCGCGCCCGCAGTTCGGGATGCGGTTGCGCAACGTGCGGCAGCGGGGCATCGACCTGGTGGTGGCGGTGGACGCCTCCGCCAGCATGCTGGCCGAGGACTACCGGCCCAGCCGCCTGGAAGCCGCCAAGCGGGAGCTGGTGGAGCTGATGAGCCGGCTGCACGGGGACCGCGTGGGGCTGGTGGCCTTCGCCGGCAAGGCGGTGGTGATCTCGCCGCTGACCCTGGACTACAGCGCGGTGGCGCTGCTCCTGAACGCCATCTCCCCGGAGACCCTGCCCGAGCCCGGCACCGCCCTGGCGGACGCGGTGCGGGTGGCGGTGCGCTCGTTCGTGCAGCGCGAGACCAAGTACAAGGCGCTGCTGCTGCTGACCGACGGGGAGGACCACGAGGGCGACCTGGAGGCCGCCGCCGACCTGGCGCGCCGGGCCGGGGTCAAGATCTACGCCGTCGGCATCGGCAACCCGTCGGGCGAGCCCATCCCGATGCGCGACAGCGCCGGCCGCCCCGCGGGGTTCAAGCGGGACTCCGCCGGGCGCATGGTGGTCACCCGCCTGGAGGAGGAGCCGCTCAAGCAGCTGGCGCGCGCCACCGGGGGGGCCTACTTCCGGGCCGGGCCGGGGGACATGGAGCTGGACCAGGTGGCCGCCGCGATCGAAGGCCAGGAGAAGAAGGAAGTGCAGTCCGGGGTGTTCACGCAGTTCGAGGACCGCTTCCAGTGGTTCGCCGGGGCGGCGTTCCTGCTGCTGCTGGCGGAGGGCTGGCTGGGCGAGCGGCGCGGCGCCGGGCGGCGCCCGGGGCGCGCGCCGGAGGCGGCGGCGCCGGGGGGGCGGGCGTGAGGCCGGGCGCGGCGGGGCGCGGGGCGGTTCGGGGGCGGCCCGGCAGGGGGGGGGCGCGTGCCGCGCGCGCGGCGGTGCTGGCGGCCGGGCTGCTCGCGGCCGTGGCGGGCGGGGCCCGGGCGGACTCGGCGCGCGGCATCCTGGAGGAGGGCAACCGGCTCTTCGAGCGCGGGCGGTTCGAGGACGCCCTGGCCGCCTACCGCGAGGGCCTGCTCCAGCACCCGGACGTGCCCGAGCTGCACCTGGGCGCGGGGAACGCGCTGTACCGCCTGAAGCGCTTTCCGGAGGCCGCGCAGGAGTTCCAGGAGGCGTCGCGGGCGCGGCTGCGCGGCGTGCGGGCGGCCGGCAACTACAACCAGGGCGACGCCCTGGTGCGCGGCAACCAGCTGCCGCAGTCGCTGGAGAGCTTCAAGGAGGCGCTGCGCCAGCACCCCGACGACCCGGACGCCAAATTCAACTACGAGCTGATTCGCGCGCGCATGGAGGAGGAGAAGCAGTCCCAGCAGAAGCAGCCGTCCGGCGGCGGCGCCCCCAAGCAGAAACAGCCGGACAAGGGTGGGGAGCGGCCCAAGCCCCAGCCGGGCGGCGACTCCGGCCAGAAGCAGAGCCGCGCGCTGAAGGACCCCCAGCAGATGAGCCGGGAACAGGCGGAGCAAATCTTGAAAGCCCTGGCCAGCGACGAGCAACGGCTGCAGAACGAGCGCCTCAAGGCGCGCGTCACCCAGCAGCAGCCGGAGAAGGACTGGTGAGCGCGCGGCGCGGGCTGCCCGGGGCGCCGTGGCTGGTGGCGCTGGCGCTGGCGGCGGGGGCCGGGTCGGCCGGGGCCGAGGAGGCCACGCTGCAGGCCAGCGTGGACCGCAACGTGGCCGCCGTCGGCGAGCAGATCACGTACACCCTCACCCTGAACGGCGGGCAGGGCGGGTCCAGCCCGCGCCTGCCCCAGCTGCCCAACTTCGTGGTCTACGCCGCGGGCACGAGCCGCAACATCTCCTTCGTGAACGGCAAGTTCTCGGCCTCGGCCGCCTTCAACTTCGTGCTGGTGCCCAAGGAGCCGGGCAAGT
>DATKKS010000147.1:0-17481 GCA_035542815.1 Saccharimonadales bacterium (SeqCode)
ACGGGCGGCTGGCCATCTTGCCGGGCACCTTCGACCCGGTGACCCACGGCCACCAGGACCTGATGGTGCGGGCGCTGCGGCTGTTCGACCGGCTGGTGGTGGCGGTGGCGCTCCGGGAGGAGAAGGGAGTGCTGTTCCCGCACCGGGAACGGGTGGAGATGGTCCGCCGGGTGACCCGGGGCATGCGCGGGGTGAAGGTGCTGCCCTTCCAGGGGCTGCTGGTGGACCTGGCCGAGCAGCTGCGGGCCACCGCGGTGGTGCGCGGCCTGCGGGCGGTCTCGGACTTCGAGTTCGAGTTCCAGATGGCCCTCATGAACCGGCGCCTGCGGCCGCAGCTGGAGATCGTGTTCCTGATGCCCAGCGCCCGGTACACGTTCGTGAATTCGTCGGTGATCAAGGAGATCGCCCGCAACGGCGGCAGCGTGCGCGGGCTGGTGGCCCCGGAGGTGGCGCGCCGGCTGAAGGCGCGCTTCGCGGCGGAGCGGCCGCGGGGAGGAAGGGAATGAGCACGCCCGAGAAGGGGCTGCCGGCGGGGCGGCCCGCGTCGCAGCGCAGTCCGATGGATCAGCTCAAGGTGCGCGCCGCGCGCCGCATGGCCCGCATCGTGTTCCCGGAAGGGGAGGACCCCCGCACGGTGGCGGCGGTGGAGCGGCTCAGCGCCGAGAAGCTGGCCCAGCCCACGCTGCTGGGGGACGAGGCCAAGATCCGCGCGGAGGCCCGCCGGCAGGGCTTCAAGCTGCTGGGGGTGAAGATCCTGGACCCGGCCGCCGGGGTCACCCCGGAGCGGGTGCAGAAGTTCCAGCTGCTGCTGGCGCTGGCCGACGAGGGCGAGGCCCGGACGCGCCTGGGGCAGCCGATGCAGCAGGCGGCGTTCATGGTGCGCCAGGGCGAGGCCGACGCGGGGGTGGGCGGCGCGGTGCACACCACCGCCGAGGTGATCCGGGCGGGGCTCAAGGTGGTGGGGCTGCGGCCGGGGGTCAAGACCGTCTCCAGCTTCTTCCTGATGGAGCTGCCCGGGCCGCCGCTGCGGGTGCTGTGCTACGCCGACTGCGCGGTGGTGGCGGTGCCCACCCCCGAGCAGCTGGCCGACATCGCGGTCTCCACCGCCGACTCCTTCGAGCGGCTCACCGGGGAGACCCCGCTGACCGCGTTCCTGGCCTTCTCCACCAAGGGCAGCGCGCAGCACGAGGTGCTGGACAACATCCGGGCGGCCCTGGAGCTGGCGCGGCAGCGGGCGCCGCAGCGGGTGTTCGACGGCGAGCTGCAGGTGGACGCGGCGCTGGTGCCGGCGATCGGGGAGCGCAAGGCCCCCGGCAGCCCGGTGGCCGGCCGGGCCAACGTGCTCATCTTCCCGGACCTCAACTCCGGCAACATCGGCTACAAGCTCACCGAGCGGCTGGCCGGGGCGCGGGCCCTGGGGCCGATCGTGCAGGGCCTGGCCCGGCCCTTCTGCGACCTGTCGCGGGGGGCCTCGGCCGACGACATCTACAACGTCGCGGTGGTGGCCGCGGTGCTGGCGGGGGAGCCGTGAAGACCGAGCCGCGCAGCGCCCCGCCGCTGTCGGAGCGGGCGCGCTCCACGCCGCCCTCGCCGACGCTGGCCATCGACGACGCCGCCCGGCAGCTCAAGGCCCGGGGCGTGGACGTGCTGTCGCTGGGGGCGGGCCAGCCCGACTTCGACACCCCGGCGGACATCCAGGAGGCCGGCATCGGCGCCATCCGCAAGGGCGAGACCCGCTACACCGCGGTGGCCGGCATCCCCGACCTCCGCGCCGCGGTGGCCGCCAAGCTGGAGCGCGAGAACGGCATCCGGGTGAGCCCCGCGCAGGTGATGGCCGCCGCCGGGGTGAAGCCGGCGCTGTACCACGCCCTCCTGGCGCTGGTGGGGCCGGGCGACGAGGTGGTGATCCCCACGCCGTGCTGGCCCAGCTACCCGGAGATGGTGCGCCTGGCCGGCGGGGTGCCGGTGGAGGCGCCGCTCTCGCCCGAGAGCGGGTTCGCCTTCAGCGAGGCCCGGGTCCGCCAGGCGGTGGGCCCGCGGACCCGGGTGCTGCTGCTCAACAGCCCCAACAACCCCACCGGGGCGGTGGCGTCACGCGAGGCGCTGCTGGCGCTGGGGCAGCTGGCGGTGGAGAAGGACCTGTGGGTGATCACCGACGAGATCTACGAGAAGCTGGTGTACGGCAAGGCCGAGCACGTGAGCCTGGCGGCGCTCTCGCCCGAGTTCGCCCGGCGCACCGTGACCCTCAACGGGTTCAGCAAGGCCTTCGCCATGACCGGCTGGCGCATCGGCTACGCCGCCGGCCCGGCCGAGGTGATCGAGGCGATGACCGCGCTGCAGAGCCAGACCTCGGGCAACTGCAACTCCATCGCCCAGCGCGCCGCGGCCTTCGCCCTGAGCGCGGCGCACCCGGACAGCGTGGGCACCATGCAGGCGGCCTTCGCCGCCCGGCGCGAGATCGTGCTGGCGGAGGTGGCCGGCTGGCGGCACGCGCGGCTGTTCCCGCCGGCGGGGGCCTTCTACGCCTTCGTGGATCTGTCCGCGTACGCCGCGGCCCTGCCCGGCGGGGGCGGGTCGGTGGCCCTGGCCAAGCACCTGCTGGACTCCGCGCGCGTGGCGGTGGTGCCCGGGGCGGCGTTCCTGGAGGACCGCTACCAGCGGCTGTCGTACGCCTGCTCGGAGCCCGAGCTGCGCGCGGCGCTGGGCCGGATCCGCGCGGCGCTGGCCGAGCTGAAGCCCTGAGGCCGCGAGAGGAAGACGCCACATGCCGACCTACGAATACGAGTGCCGCGCCTGCGGCCACCGGTTCGAGGAGTACCAGAGCATCAAGGCCAAGCCGCTGCGCACCTGCCCGCGCTGCAAGGGGCGGGTGCGCCGGCTGGTGAGCGGCGGGAGCGGCCTGCTGTTCAAGGGCTCGGGCTTCTACATCACCGACTACCGCAGCCAGAGCTACCGGGAGAAGGCCCGCGACGAGCGGGGCGGGGCGGCCGGGGGCAAGTCGGAGCCGGCGAAGGGCAGGGGGAAGGGCAAGGGCGGAGAGTCCGGCGGCTCCGCGGCCGGCGCCGGGTGCGGCGGCTGAGGGCGGCGCTGAGCGCTGCCGGTCCGGCCGCGCGGCGGTGACCCATGCTCATCGACCGGGTCCGCATCCACGTGCTGGCGGGGCGCGGCGGCGACGGCTGCCTGAGCTTCCGGCGCGAGAAGTACGTGCCCAAGGGCGGCCCCGACGGCGGCGACGGCGGGAACGGCGGGAGCGTGGTGTTGACCGTGGGCCCGCACCTGCGCACGCTGCTGGACTTCCGCTACCGCGAGCGGTTCGAAGCCGAGGCCGGGCGCCACGGCATGGGCAAGAAGATGTCGGGGCGGACCGGGGCCGACCTCCGGGTGCGGGTGCCGCCCGGCACGGTGGTGCTGTCGGAGCCGGACGGGGAGGTGCTGGCGGACCTGGTGGAGGCCGGCTCGGAGGTCGTCGTGGCGCGCGGCGGGCGCGGCGGGCGCGGGAACAGCCACTTCGCGACCCCCACCAACCGCGCCCCACGGCGGGTGGAACCGGGACGGGCGGGCGAGGAGCGCTGGCTGCGGCTGGAGCTGAAGCTCATCGCCGACGTGGGGCTGGTGGGCCCGCCCAACGCCGGGAAGTCCACGCTGCTGGCGCGGGTGTCGGCGGCCCGGCCCAAGATCGCGGACTACCCCTTCACCACGCTGGAGCCCCACCTGGGGCTGGTGCGGCTGGACGAGGAGCGCAGCTACGTCATGGCCGACATCCCCGGCCTGATCGAGGGGGCCAGCGGCGGCAAGGGGCTGGGCCACGACTTCCTGCGGCACGTGGAGCGCACCCGGGTGCTGCTGCTGATGGTGCCGGCGGACGAACCCGACCCCCCGCACGCCGCCCAGGTGCTGCTGGGCGAGCTGATGGCGTATAATCCCGGCCTGGCGGCCAAGCCCCGGCTGCCGGTGCTGTCCAAGGCCGACCTGCTGCCGCCCGAGGCGCGGCCCGCGCCGTGGGCGGACGGCCCGCCGCTGCGGCTGTCGGCGCACACCGGCGAGGGGCTGGCCGAGCTGCAGCAGCGCATCGGCGGGCTGCTGGCGGGGCCGGCGCGGGGCGACGGGGAAGGAGCAGGGCGGGATGCACCCCCAGCGTGAGGGAGTTCTGGTGAAGCGCAACGACGTTCGACAGAAGCGCGCCATCGTGGAGGAGCTCATCCAGGCGCGCGGGGTGCAGGCGATCCCGGCGCTGGCGGAGCTGCTGGGGCACGAGAGCTGGACGCTGCGGGAGAGCGCGGCGCAGGCGCTGGTGGCCATGGGCCGGGGCTCGGTGTCCGCGGTGCTGCCGCTGGCCCGCGCCGGCCTGTGGTACAGCCGGGCGGGCGCGGCGCGGGTGCTGGGCGCGGTGGGCGGCTCCGAGACCGTCCCGGTGGTGCTGGACATGCTGCGCGAGGACAACCGCACGGTGCGCACCGCGGCGGCCGAGGCGCTGCTGCAGGTGTGCCGCCGCGGCGGCGTGGCGGCCGTGGCCCGCGGCCTGTACGAGCGCGACCCCCAGGAGCGCGAGGCGGCGTTTCAGGTGCTGGAGGCGGCCGAGGCGGGCATCGCCGAGAAGCTCCGCCGGCTGCTGGCGGACACCCAGCTCATGGCGGTCAAGGTGGACTCCGGCGAGCCGTGGGAGCAGGAGGAAGGCGGCCGGTCCGGAGGCCTGGTGTGGGAGGTGCTGACCGGCGGGAAGGCCCGGCCGCCGGAGCTGCCGCGCTGAGTTGAGCCGGCGCGCGGGCCGCGTGGCCCGGGCCCGGCGGGATCTGAAGGGGCGCGCGCGGGAGGCGCGCCGGAGGGCAGAGGGGCGGCCCGCATCGCGGGCGCCGGGACCCGCGGCGCGCAGGGCGCGCCGACAGCATCGGTGGGGGCAGGGTGGACGCAACGTGGCAGTACTTGAGCGCGCGGCTCTCGGGCCGCGCGTTGCGCGTTCTGGTGGACCGCGGGCTGTCGCCGGGGGCGGCGGCGCGGCTCCCCTCGGGGGAGCTGGAGGAACTGGGGCTCGAGCCCCGCGAGCGGCACGAGCTGCGGCGCGCGGCGGACGAGGCGGCGCGGGGCGGCCCGCGGGCAAGCTGCGGCCGCGTCGTGTGCCCCGCGGACGCGGAGTACCCGGCGGGTTTCTTCCGCCTGGCGCGCGCGCCGGGGGCGCTGTGGATGCGCGGGGCGCTGACGGAGGGCCCGGCGGGGCGGGTGGCCCTGGTGGGTGCGCGGCGCGCCACCCGCAGCGGGCGGCTGTTCGCCCGGGAGCTGGCCGCGGAGCTGGCGGGCCGCGGGATCGAGGTGTGGAGCGGGCTGGCCCGCGGCGTGGACGCCGCCGGCCACGAGGGCGCGCTGACCGCGGGGCGGACGGCGGCGGTGCTGGGCAGCGGCCTGGACGTGATCTACCCGCCCGAGCACCGCGGGCTGCTGGAGCGGGTGTGCGCCCGCGGGGCGGTGCTGACCGAATTCTCCCCCGGCACCCGCCCGCAGCCGGCGTACTTCCCGCAGCGCAACCGGCTCATCGCGGCGGCCGCCGAGGCGGTGCTGGTGGTGGAGGCGGGGGTCCGATCCGGGGCGCTCACCACGGTGAACTGGGCGCTGGAGCTGGAGGTCCCGGTGCTGGTGGCGCCGGGCGATCCGCGGTCAGAGTCCTGCGGCGGCTCCAACGAGCTGTTGCGCGCCGGCGCCACGCCGCTCCTGGACGCCTCGGACGTGCTGGCGGCCCTGGGGCAGGGCGCCGGCCGGCCGCGCAGCGTGAAGGAGGTCGCCCGCGGGGCGCCGCCCGCCGGCGTCCGGCGGGCGCCGGGCAGCCCGGGAGCCGCCGGCCCGGCCCACCCGCTGCTCGAGGCGCTCCGCAGGGAGGCGCTGCACGTGGACGACCTGGCCGCCCGGTGGCCGGGCCCCGGCCCGGTGGGCGCGGAGCTGGTGCGCCTGGAGCTGGACGGCCGCGTGGAGGCCCTGGGGGGCGGCTTCTACGCGGCCCTCGAGAGGTGAAGGGAGTCCGCTGCGGCCGGCCTCAGAACCCAATGCCCCGGGACGGCGAGGCGTCGCCGGGCAGGTTGATCTTCCCGAAGGTCTCCTCGTACTTCTTGAGGTTCTGCTCCAGGGCCAGCGACAGCAGCTTGGCATGGTGCGGGGTCATGACAATGCGAGCGTACACCCGGCTCTTGGGGATGCCGGGCAGGACCCGCGCGAAATCCACGATGAACTCCGAGGCCGAGTGGGCGATCAGGGCCAGGTTCGAGTAGATCCCCTCAGCCTCCTTCTCGCCCAGCTCGATGTTGATGGACGGCTGGTTCTTGTCCTGGGGGCCGAAGGCGGCCGGACCGTCATTTGCCATGTGCGGGCTCCTCTGGTTGGGCGTGGGCTTCCACCAGGCGGACTCTGGGGCGGCCGGCAGAGGCTGTCAAGTCCCGTCCAGAGAATGCGTTAGTCCTGCCACCCGGTTCTGCGGCGGAGGTCCCGCGACCCTGACCCGTTGCTGGAACGGGACTTGCACGAAATCCCGTGAGGATAGCCCCGCCCCCGGCCCAAATGGGCCGCTGGCAGCCGATCTCGTTCCCCTGCGCGCCACGCCGCGCGGAGACCCGGAATGTCCGACCCTCTGCCACACCGATTCTGCACCCCCCGGAGCCGGGCCCACGCGGCCCGGGACCTGGACCCGGCGGGCCAGGTGGCGCTGCTGGAGCGCGAGCTGGCCGACCTGGAGCTGCTGTTCCGGGTGGTGAACCTGATGCACGCCACGCTGGACCCCGAGCACATCGCCCGGATCACGCTGACCTCCATGACCGCCGGCACCGCGCTGGGCATGAACCGCGCGGCGATGCTGCTGGTGGACGAGGAGGCCGGCACGCTGCGCGGCTACCTGGCGGTGGGTCCCCAGTCGCGCGAGGCGGCCCAGGAGATCTGGACCGACATGGAGCGCGAGCCGCTGCCGCTCGAGGAGCTGGTGCGGCTGGCGCTGGGCAGCGCCCCGGGCCCGGGGGACGCGGCGCTGAGCGCCCGGGTGAAGGCCCTGAGCTACCCCATCGCCGCCCTGGGCGCCGGCCCGCTGGCGAAGGCCCTGGAAGGTGCCGGCGGCTGCTTCGAGGCCCCCGACGTGCTGCCCGCGGGGCTGCGCGACATGTTCGACGGCCCCTCGGGCTTCGTGGTCCCGCTGCGGGCCACCGAGCGGGTGCTGGGCGTGGTGGTGGCGGACCGCTTCGCGGGGGAGCCCTCCGCCTCCGGGGAGCGCCTGGCGCTGGCCCTCGAGGTGGCCCACCAGGCCGGGCTGGCCATGGGCAACGCCCAGCAGCTGAACGAAGTGCGCATCCGGGCCGCGCAGCTGGGGACGCTGCACGAGCTGGGCAAGCACTTCCTGGCGGTGCAGGACCTGGGCTGGAGCCTCCACATGCTGGTGCGCTGCGCCTCCGAGGTGACCTCGGCCCGGGCCGGGGTGGTGTGGCTCTCGGGCGAGAAGGGGCTGCAGATCGAGTCCCGCTGGGCGGCCGGGGACGCGCCGGCCTCGGCGGAGCTGGACGCCGCGCTGATCCAGGTGGCGATGGAGGCCACCCGCTGCGGCGAGACGGTGCTGGCCGGCGGGCCGGAGAACGCCGGCGCCCACGCCGGCCTGGGCGAGGGCCGCTCGGTGCTGTGCGCCCCGCTCCTGGTGCGCGGCCGGGTGATCGGGGCGCTCGCGGTGTACGACCACATCGCCATGGGCAGCTTCGAGCCCTCCGCCTTCGACCGGCACGACCGCCAGTTCCTGGGCACCCTGGCCGACCAGGCGGCCAACGCGGTGGAGAACCTCCGCCTGATGGAGAGCACCCGGCAGTCCGAGCAGCGGCTGCGTGAGACCCAGGCGCTGCTGCTGCGCAACGAGAAGCTGGCGGCCCTGGGCGAGATGAGCGCCAAGGTGGCCCACGAGATCCGCAACCCGCTGGCCGCCATCGGCGGCTTCGCGCGGCGGGTCACCCGCAGCCTGGGCCAGTCGGACCCCAACCGGGAGGCCATGGAGCTGATCGTGCGCGAGACCGAGCGGCTGGAGCGGATCCTCTCGGAGCAGCTGCAGTTCGCCCAGCTGTCGCGGCCGCGGCTGCAGATGGAAGACCTCAACAAGGTGCTCGGCGAGACCCTGCAGCTGCTGGGCCCGGCGCTGGGCGAGCGCAAGGTGCGGCTCATCAAGCGGCTGGGCCCGGACATCCCGCCGCTGCTGCTGGACCCCGACAAGATCAAGCAGGTGCTGCTGAACATCCTGCAGAACGCGCTGCAGAACGTGTCCCACGGCGGGCGGGTGCGGGTGGAGACCCGCCGCCTGCCGGAGTTCGTGGAAGTGGACGTGGCCAACGACGGGCCCAAGATCCCGGGCGAGGTGATGGAGCGGCTGTTCGTGCCGTTCTGCACCTCGCGCGAGCACGGCACCGGGCTGGGGCTGGCGGTGGCCGACCAGATCGTGCGTGAGCACGGCGGCGAGATCCGGGTGCGCAGCGACAGCGATTGGGGCTGCGTGTTCTCGGTGGTGCTGCCGTTGGAAGGGAACACCGACCGGAGGCGGCACGTGGCTGACCGCCGCAGCCGGTCCCGCACGGATCGCCGGGAGGCGGCCTGAGGCGTGCGGGCCGGCGGCCCGCTGGAGCCAGAAAGGTGGCTGTCGTGAACAAGACCATCCTGATCGTCGAGGACGACGAGAGTCTGGTGGACCTCTACTCGCTGGAGTTCCAGGACGAGGGCTACCGGGTGCTGGCCGCCACCAGCGGGGAGCGGGCGCTGGCCCGGGTCCAGGAGGACGCCGTGGACCTGGTGGTGCTGGACCTCAAGATGGAGGGCATGGACGGGCTCACCACGCTGGGCGAGCTGCTGCGCGTCCGGCGGGACCTGCCGGTGGTGATCAACAGCGCCTACCCGGCCTTCAAGCACGACTTCGGCGCCTGGGGGGCGGAGGCCTACGTGGTCAAGTCGGCCAACCTGGACGAACTCAAGTGCCGGGTGCGGGAGGCGCTCCAGCGCCGCGAGCAGGTCCAGGCCGCCTGACGGGCCCCGCGGCAAGGTCCCTCGCCGCAACCCGTTGACCCGCCAGGGTCGCTGTGCTAGGTTGATTCGGGATTTGCGACCCTAGCTCAGTTGGTAGAGCACCAGACTGAAAATCTGGGTGTCCCCAGTTCGATTCTGGGGGGTCGCACCACCTGCTTGTCTCCAGCCGCTCCCTTCGGGGCGTGGCGGGCGCCGTTCCGGAGCTGGTGTAGCTCAGCTGGTAGAGCAGCTCACTCGTAATGAGCAGGTCAGCGGTTCGATTCCGCTCACCAGCTCCATCCTTTGGGAGCACCCGGTCCGGTCCGGCCGCCGCGCCGGTCGGACCTTCGCCTTTCCGGGGCTCGGGGTTCTCCATGCCTTGGGTCGTGTCGGTGAGTGGTGCCCGCGGGGTGGTCGGTGACGGCCTGACCCCGGACCTGGTGGTCCGGCTGGCGGCCGCCCACGCCACGCTGTGCGGGGGAGGCCCGCTCGCCATCGGCCGGGACTCGCGGGTTTCGGGGCCGATGGTGCTGGCCGCGGCCGCCTGCGGAGTGCAGGCGTGCGGGGCGGACGTGCTCGAGCTGGGCATCGTGCCCACGCCCACGGTGCAGCTGGCGGTGGAGCTGCTGGCCTGCCGCGGCGGCCTGGTGGTGAGCGCCAGCCACAACCCGCCGGAGTGGAACGCGCTGAAGTTCGTGGGCGGCAGCGGCAGCTTCCTCAGCGCGGACGAGGGCCGCCGGATGCTTGAGATCTTCGAGGGCGGCCGGCAGGCGTGGGCGCCCTACGACCGGCTGGGGGCGCTGCGGGCGCAGCCGGGCGCGCCCGAGGCCCACCTGCAGCGGGTGCTGTCGCTGTCCGCCGTGGACGTGCCCGCGGTGCGCGCGCGGCGCTTCAAGGTGGTGCTGGACTGCGCCCACGGCGCCGGCGCGGTGGTCACCGCGCCGCTGCTGCAGGCCCTGGGGTGCGAGACCTGGGTGCTGGGCGGGGAGCCCACCGGGCGCTTCTCGCGCGGCGCGGAGCCGGTGCCTGAGAACCTGGGGGAGCTAGGCGAGGAGGTGCGCCGGCGCCAGGCCGACCTGGGCCTGGCCCACGACCCGGACGCCGACCGCCTGGCGGCGGTGGACGAGACCGGCCGGCCCATCGGCGAGGAGTACACCTTGGCCCTGTGCGCCGACCATGTGCTGGGGCTCCGGCCCGGGCCGGTGGTGATGAACCTGTCCACCAGCGAGCTGAGCGCGGAGGTGGCGCGCCGGCACGGGGCGCCGGTGTTCCGCACCCCGGTGGGCGAGGCCCACGTGGTGCAGGGCATGCGCGAGCACGGCGCGGTGGTGGGAGGCGAGGGCAACGGCGGGCTGATCCTGCCCGAGTGTCACCTGGGCCGGGACGGCTCGGCCGCGGCGGCGGTGCTGCTGTCCGGGCTGGCCCGGCGGGGCGGCCGGCTCTCGGAGTGGGTGGCGAGCCTGCCGGTGTATCACCTTCGCAAGACGCGCCAGCCCGGGCGCGCCGCGCCGGAGCGGTTGCGCACGGCGGTGCGGGCGGCGTTCCCGGAGGGCCGGTTCGACGAGCGCGACGGCATCCGGGTGGACCTCGAGGGCGGCTGGGTGCAGGTGCGGGCCTCGGGCACCGAGCCGATCAGCCGGATCCTGGCCGAGGCCCGGGACCCCGGGCGGGCCGAAGAGCTGTGCGGGCGTGCCGGACAGGCGTGGCGCGCGGCGCGGGAGGGCTAGAGCATGTGCGGGATCGTCGGCTACGTGGGCTGCAGCAACGGGGTGCCCCTGCTGCTCGAGGGCCTGAAGCGGCTGGAGTACCGCGGCTATGACTCCTCCGGGCTGGCGGTGCTGGAGCACGGGAAGCTCCGGGTGGTCAAGGCCGCGGGCAAGATCCGGATGCTGGAGGAGCGGCTGCGGGGCCACATGCCGGCGGCGAACCTGGGCATCGCGCACACCCGCTGGGCCACCCACGGCGAACCCACCGACCTCAACGCCCACCCGCACACCGACGGGCGGCACCGGCTGGCGCTGGCCCACAACGGCATCATCGAGAACTACCGCGTGCTCCGGCAGATGCTCGAGGGCGAGGGGCACGTCTTCGAGAGCCAGACCGACACCGAGGTCCTGGTGCACCTCATCGAGAAGTTCCACAAGGGGCCGCTCGAGGAAGCGGTGTGCCAGGCGCTGCAGATGGTGGAGGGCACCTACGGCATCGCGGTCATCAGCTCCGACGAGCCGTGCAAGCTGGTGGGCGCCCGGCTGGGCAGCCCGCTGGTGGTGGGCCTGAACGACACCGAGAACTACCTGGCCTCCGACGTGGCGGCGCTCCTGGCCCACACCAAGCGGGTGGTGTACCTGGACGACGGCGAGGTGGTGGTGGTCACCCGGGACGGCTTCCGGACCATGACCGTGGAGCGCGCCGAGGTGAACAAGAGCGTCACCGAGGTGAGCTGGAACCTGTCCCAGGTGGAGAAGGGCGGCTACCCCCACTTCATGCTCAAGGAGATCTTCGAGCAGCCCACCTCGGTGGAGAACGGGCTGCGCGGCCGGGTGCAGCCGGCGGAGGGCACCGCCAAGCTGGGCGGGCTCAACATGACCGACGAGGAGCTGCGCCGCATCCAGCGCATCATCATCACCGCCTGCGGCACCAGCTGGCACGCCGGGATGATCGGCGAGTACATGCTCGAGGAGCACGCGCGCATCCCGGTGGAGGTGGAGTACGCCTCCGAGTTCCGCTACCGCAACCCGATCCTGGGCCCCAACACCGTGGTGCTGGTGATCAGCCAGTCGGGGGAGACCGCCGACACCCTGGCGGCGATGCGCGAGGCCCGGCGCAAGGGCGCGCGGGCCCTGGGGGTCTGCAACGTGGTGGGCTCCACCATCGCGCGGGAGTCGGACGGCGGCGTGTACATCCACGCGGGTCCCGAGATCGGGGTGGCCTCCACCAAGGCGTTCACTTCGCAGGTGACCGCCCTGGCGGTGCTCACGCTGCAGCTCGGGCGGCTGCACCAGATGAGCCGCGAGGACGGCATCCGCACCGCCCAGGCGCTCAAGGCCCTGCCGGGCCTCATCGACCGGATCCTGAAGCGGCACCGTGAGGTGGAGGAGATCGCGCGGCTGTACGCCCACCACAACAACTTCCTGTACCTGGGGCGGGGCTACAACTTCCCGGTGGCGCTGGAGGGCGCCCTCAAGCTCAAGGAGATCTCCTACATCCACGCCGAGGGCTACCCCGCGGCAGAGATGAAGCACGGGCCCATCGCGTTGATTGACGACAACATGCCGGTGGTGTTTATCTGCACCCAGGACAGCGCCTACGAGAAGGTGGTCAGCAACATGGAGGAGGTGCGCGCGCGGCGCGGCAAGATCATCGCCGTGGCCACCGAGGGCGACGACGAGGTGCGCACGCGCGCCGACCACGTGATCTACGTCCCGCGCACCGAGGAGATGCTGACCCCGATCCTCTCGGTGGTCCCCCTGCAACTGATGGCCTACTACATGGCCGTGGCGCGCGGCTGCGACGTGGACCAGCCGCGCAACCTGGCCAAGAGCGTGACCGTGGAGTGACCCCCGGGGCCGCCCCCCGGCCCGCAACCCTCCGTCGCGCGCCCGGGTCCCGCCGGCCCGCCCGACGGGCCAGGAGAGCCCGATGCTGAACCTCGAGCCGGTCCAGACCGACGCCGCCCCCGCCGCCATCGGCCCCTACAGCCAGGGCATGGCGGTGAACACCGCCCCCCACGGCATCACCCGCATCGTGGCCACCGCGGGCCAGCTGGGCATGGACCCCGCCACCGGCGAGCTGGTCGGGCCCGGGGTGGCCGCCCAGACCGAGCGCGCGCTGCGGAACCTGGCGGCGATCCTGGCGGCCCAGGACCTGAGCCTGGCCCACGTGGTCAAGACCACCGTGTTCCTGGCGGACATGGGCGAGTTCACGGCCATGAACGAGGTCTACGCCCGGTTCTTCCCGGAGCGGCCCCCGGCCCGCTCCACCGTGGCCGTCCTGGGACTGCCCAAGGGCGCGCGGGTGGAGATCGAGGCATGGGCCGCCCGCTAGACCGCCGCTCGCTGGCCCGCGTGCGCCTCACCGCCCAGGTGGAGTGCGCGGGCTGAGCCTCCAAGCTCGGGCCGGGGGACCTGGCCCGCCTGCTGCGCAGCCTGCCGCGCCGCACCGCCTTCCCGCGGGTGCTGGTCGGGGCCCACACCTGGGACGACGCCGGGGTGGTCCGGTTGCACCCGCGCGAGGCGCTGGTGCAGACGGTGGACTTCTTCACCCCGGTGGTGGACTCGCCCCGGGACTACGGGGCCATCGCCGCCGCCAACGCCCTGTCGGACGTGTACGCCATGGGCGGCCGGCCGCTGTGCGCGCTGGGGCTGCTGGGCACGCCCCCCGAACTGCCGCCGGCGGTGGCGGGCGCCATCCTGCGCGGGGGCGAGGAGACCATGGCCCGCGCCGGGGTGCCGGTGGTGGGAGGGCACTCCATCAAGGACCGCGAGCTGAAGTTCGGCTTCGCGGTGACCGGCGTGGTGGACCCGCGCAAGGTGGTCACCAACGCGGCCGCCCGCCCCGGCGACCTGCTGGTGCTCACCAAGCCGCTGGGCACCGGGGTGCTCACCACCGCCCTCAAGCGCGGGCTGCTGCCGGCCCCCGCGCTGCGGCGGGTGACCGCGCTGATGCGCCAGCTCAACGCCGGGGCGGCCGCGGCGATGGCCGCGGCGGGCGCCCGGGCGGCCACCGACATCAGCGGCTACGGCCTGCTGGGGCACGCGCGGCACATCGCCGCCGCCAGCCGGGTCACGCTCGAGGTGGACGCCGCGCGCGTCCCGCTGCTGCCGCTGGTGGAGGAGCTGCTGGCGCAGGAGTGCTTCCCCGGCGGGCTGAACGACAACCTCCGCTTCGTGGAGCCGGTCACGCGCTTCGAGCGGCACGTTCCGCTCGTACTGCGGCGCGCGCTGTCCGACCCGCAGACCAGCGGCGGGCTGCTCATCGCCATCCCGCCGCGGCGGCTGGAAAGCCTCCTGGCCGCGCTGCGCCGCGCCCGGGTGCGCGAGGCCCAGGTGGTCGGGCGGGTGCTGCCGCGGAGCCGCCGCCTGCTGCACGTGGTATGAAGCCGGGGGCGGCGCCCGGCGGGCCGGGCGATCCGGAGTCGTTCGGGAGTGGGCGGGGTCTGGTGACCCCCCAGGACTTCAAATCCTCGCGTGCGGCGCGGTCCGCGTCGTGGGTGGGTTCGATTCCCATGCACTCCCGCCATGCCTTGCAGCCCCTCCCGGGCCGCCCGCCGGGGTGGACGCTGCGGCTGTTCCTGGTGGCCGCGGTGGTCGCGGGCGCCGCGACCGCCGTGGGCGCCGCTCCGGCCCGGGGCGCCGAGGCCCCCAAGACCGCCGGCCGCCCCGACAGCCTGGCGGCGCCCGCACCCGCTGACACCTCGGGCCTCATCCGGGGCCGCCGGCCGGTCCTGCGGCCGCCCTCGTGGCGCCCGGCCGAGGTGCCGGACACGTCGGGGGCGGCCGCGGGCGCGGCCGGCGCTCCCCGCACCGACAGCCTGGCCGCGGAATCCGGGGGCAACGAACCCGCCCGCGGCCCGGCGCAGGTGTCGGCGGCGGACTCTGCGGTGGCGTTCCCGGTGTACGAGGCCCCCGGCGCCGCCGACCCGCGCTTCGCCCCGGGGGCGGGCTCCGACTCGACGCGCCGGGCGACCCTCGCGTATCCTCGGCCGGCGCCCTTCCAGGTCATGCTGCGCTCGGCGCTGGTGCCCGGCTGGGGGCAGCTCACCAACGGCAAGTGGTGGAAGGCCATCCTGGTGGCGGGGCTGGAGGGCTACCTGGCGGCCTCGGCGGTGAGTGCCGGCCGGGACGTCCACCGGTACGAGGACAGCCTGCGGGTCGCGCCCACCTACGAGGACACCCTGAACGCCGAGTTCTACCTGCAGGACGCCCGGAACCGCCGCTCCGGTTTCATCTGGTGGACGGTCGGGGCGGTCGGGCTGTCCATGCTGGATGCGTACGTGGACGCCCACTTCAAGAACTTCGACGTCACGCCCATCGCCGCCGAGCCCGGCAAGCACCCCGCGGGCTTCCTCGGCCTGCAGCTGGCGTGGCACTACTGAGCCGCGCACGGGACCGCATGTCTGCCGATCGCTTTCGCAACTTCTGCATCATCGCCCACATCGACCACGGCAAGTCCACCCTGGCGGACCGGCTGCTGGAGTCCACCCACACGCTGCGCCAGAGCGAGATGATGGAGCAGGTGCTCGACGACATGGACCTGGAGCGGGAGCGGGGCATCACCATCAAGTCCCACCCCATCTCCATGGACTACACCGCCCGCGACGGCCGGGACTACGTCCTCAACCTGATCGACACCCCGGGGCACGTGGACTTCAGCTACGAAGTGTCCCGGAGCCTCGCGGCGTGCGAGGGCGCGCTGCTGCTGGTGGACGCCTCCCAGGGGGTGCAGGCGCAGACCATTTCCAACCTGTACCTGGCGCTGGACCAGGGGCTCACCATCCTGCCGGTGGTGAACAAGATCGACATGCCCGCCGCGCGGGTGGAGGAGGCGGAGCGGCAGATCCGCGACACCCTGGGGCTGTCCGAGGAGCCCATCCAGCGGGTGAGCGCCAAGCACGGGACCGGCATCGACGCGCTGCTGGAGGCCATCGTCCGGCACGTGCCGGCCCCGGCCGGGGCGGACGACGCGCCGCTCAGGGCGCTCATCTTCGACTCGCAGTTCGACCCCTACCGCGGGGTGATCACCTACGTGCGGGTGAAGGAGGGCCGGGTGGCGCCCGGCTCGCGCATCATGCTGTGCTCGCGGGGCAAGGAGTTCGAGGTGGCCGAGGTCGGCCACTTCAAGCTGGCGTTCGAGCCCCGGCCGGAGCTGGTGGCCGGCGAGGTGGGCTACATCGTCGCCGGCATCAAGGACGTGCACGACGTGACGGTGGGCGATACCATCGGGGAGGCGGGGGTCCCGGAGCTGCGGCCCCTGCCGGGCTACCGCCCCATGAAGCCGATGGTGTTCAGCGGGCTCTATCCGCTCACCCCGGAGGACTACGAGCTGCTGCGGGACTCGCTGCTCAAGCTGGCCCTCAACGACTCCTCGCTGCAGTACGAGCCGGAGACCTCGGCGGCGCTGGGCTTCGGCTTCCGCTGCGGCTTCCTGGGGTTGCTGCACATGGAGATCGTGCAGGAGCGGCTGCGCCGGGAGTACGGCGTCAACCTGCTGGCCACCGTGCCCAGCGTGGAGTACCACGTGCTGCGGCGGGACGGCGAGGTGACCGTGGTGGAGAACCCCTGCCGGATGCCGGACCCCACGTTCATCGAGAGCATCGAAGAGCCCATGGTCAAGGCCACCGTGCTGGCGCCGCCGGAGTTCGTGGGCAACCTGATGCAGCTGGCCCAGGAGCGCCGGGGCATCTTCGGCGGCATGGAGTACCTCGATCCCCGGCGGGTGCGCCTGTCCTACACGCTGCCGCTGAGCGAGATCGTGATCGACTTCTACGACCGGCTGAAGTCCCTGTCCAAGGGCTACGCCAGCTTCGACTACGAGCCGGCGGGCTACCAGGCGTCCGACCTGGTCAAGCTGGACCTGCTGCTGAACGGCGAGCCGGTGGACGCCCTGAGCGCCATCGTGCACCGGGACAAGGCGGCCGACTGGGGGCGCCAGGTGGCCGGCCGGCTCAAGGAGCTCATCCCACGGCACATGTTCAGCATCGCGATCCAGGCGGCCATCGGCGGCCGGGTGGTGGCGCGGGAGACCATCGGGGCGCTGCGCAAGAACGTCATCGCCAAGTGCTACGGAGGGGACATCACCCGCAAGCGCAAGCTGTTGGAGAAACAAAAGGAAGGCAAGCGGCGTATGAAGCAGATAGGGCGCGTGGAAGTGCCGCAGGAGGCCTTCCTGGCGGTGCTCAAGGTGGACCGTAACTGAACCAGGAGGCCGGATTGGCGCGCAAGGCCCGAGCAGGCGAACGAAAGAGGAAGTCCAGCGTGAGAGAGAACGCCGAGATGGTGCTGTTTGCGCTGGTGCTGACGGTGATCATCCGCATGGTGCTGCTGCAGGCCTTCCGCATCCCCTCGGCGTCCATGGAGAACACTCTGCTGGTGGGGGACTTCCTGTTCGTGAACAAGTTCCTGTACGGCGCCAAGATCACGGTGCCGTTCACCGACAAGCTGCTGTTCCAGCTGCCCCGGGTGCGCAACCCGCGGGTGGGGGACATCATCGTCTTCCGCAACCCCATGAACACCTCGGAGGACTACATCAAGCGCTGCGAGGGGGCGCCGGGGGACGTGATCGAGGTCCGCAGCAAGCAGCTCTACCGCAACGGCCGCCCGGTGTTCGAGAGCTACGTCCACCACATCGACGCCGACACCATGGCCCGCGAGGTGGGCCCGCGCGACAACTTCGGCCCCGACACCGTGCAGGCTGGCCACTACTTCATGATGGGCGACAACCGCGACGACAGCCAGGACAGCCGCTGGTTCGGGGCGGTGGACGAGCGGCTGA
>DATKKS010000148.1:0-6358 GCA_035542815.1 Saccharimonadales bacterium (SeqCode)
GCCGGCGCAGCGCGCCGCCGCGCGGGCCCACAGCTCGGCCAGCCCCACGTGCAACGCGGCCACCTCGCCCGCGTCCGCCCCGCCCGGCGCCGCCGCCCGCAGCAGCTGCTCGCGCAGCGCCCGCGGGTAGGCCGCCTGGACCACGTTCAGGCAGCGCATCCGGGGCGCGGCCGGGGCCCCGTGGAAGGCCGCCCCGGCCACCGTCACCCCGTCGCAGGAGGTGCCGCTCATCAGCCCCAGCACCCGGAACCCCCGCTCGCGTCCCGGCGCGCTCACCCGGGCTCCCCCCCGAGGGCGCCCCGCACGAAGCCGCCCGCGGCCGCCAGCCGGCGCTCGGCCTCCTCGCGCTCCACGCCCAGCCGCTGCATGACCAGCGCGGTCTTCACCCGGCCCCCGGCCCGCTTGAGCAGCGCCACCGCCTCGGCGTAGCTCACGCCGGTCAGGGTCATCACGATGCGCCGGCTGCGCTCGCGCAGCTTCACGCTGGTGGCGGTGAGGTCCACCATCAGGTTCTCGTAGGCCTTGCCGGTGCGCACCATGGCGGCGGTGGAGATCATGTTGAGGGTCAGCTTCTGGGCCGTGCCGGCCTTCATCCGGGTGGACCCGGTGAGCGCCTCCGGCCCCACCGGGATGGCGATCTCCACGTCCGCGCCGGCGGCGCGGCCGGAGCCCGGGCTCATGTTGAGGTACACCGTCCGCGCGCCCCGCTCGCGGGCGCGCCGGAGCGCCTCCAGCACGTAGGGCGTGCGGCGGCTGGCCGCGATGCCGACCACCGTGTCGCGCTCCCCCACCGCCAGCTCGTCCACCGCCCGGGCGCCCTCCTCGCCGCGATCCTCGGCGCCCTCCACCGCGCGAACTAGCGCCTCCGGCCCGCCGGCGATCACCCCCACCACCTGGCCCGGCGGCGAGCTGAAGGTGGGCGGGCACTCGGCCGCGTCCAGCACCCCCAGCCGGCCGCTGGTCCCCGCGCCCACGTACACCAGCCGGCCGCCCGCCCGGAAGGAGGCCACCACCAGCTCCACCGCGCGCGCGATGTCGGCCAGCGCGCGGCGCACCGCCTGGGGCACCTCCTGGTCCTCGGCGTTGATGCGCTCCAGGAGCTCCGGGAGTTCCAGGCGGTCCAAGTCCAGGGTGCGGGGATTGCGGCTCTCGGTGAGCAGCGCCGCCACCTCGTGGAACACCTCGGGCGCCTGGTCCGGCCCGTTCACGGCGCCCCCGAGGAGCGGCCGGCCGGGGCGGCCAGGGTGCGCGACAGCGCCGCCTCCAGCGCCGAGCGGCGCAGCGTGGACACCACGCCCCAGTGCTCCAGCGCCAGCCAGCGCCGCGCCGCATCCCGGACCCGCTCCGGGCGCAGCCCGGCCGCGGCGCGGAGGAACTCGTCCGGGGTGTCCACCCGCCAGCCGAACAGCGTCGCCCGCGCGGCCTCGGCGGTCCAGTGCTCGTCGCCCAGCAGCCGGTCCAGGCAGGTCTCCGCCAGGCGCGCCAGGCGCTCCGGCGGCAGCCCCGCGTCCAGCTCTTGCAGCTCCGCCCGCCAGCGCTCCACGCTGCCCGCCACTTCCGAGTCGGTGCTGGTCCAGGCCAGGCGCAGCTCGTCGCACAGGCGGTGGCGCCGCAGGCCGCCGCGGCGCCACGCCCCGGGGCCGCCCGGGGCGCCGGCGGTGTCCGCGGCCGGGGCCAGCGCCTCGGCGCACACCTCCAGCGCCAGCCGGTCGTCCAGCACCAGGTGCGGCACCACCGCCGCGCCCAGCACCGCGGCCAGCCCCTCGATCCCCTCGAAAGACTCGGCGCTGCAGTGCTCCAGGGGCGCGGGCTCCCGCGGGCTGGCGGGCGGGATGTAGCCGTACTTCCATTCGGCGAACGCCTGGGTGGCGGTGCGGCGGACCTCCTCGGGGGTCACCGGGCCGGTCACCACCAGGACCGAGTTGTTGGGGCGGTAGTACTGCAGGTAGTAGTTGTGGCAGACGTCGCGGTCCACCTCCGCCAGCGTCGCGGGGGTGCCGTGGGGCACCCGGTGGTAGCCGAACTGGTTGTACAGCTCGTGCCGCAGCGCCAGCTCGGCCTCCGACCACGGCTCGCGGTCCTGGAACTGCCGCAGCGCACGGTCGCGGGCCAGCTCCACGTCCTCGGGGCGGATCTCGGCCCGCTCGACGAGGTGGCCCAAGGCCATCAGCCCGTCGCGGAACCCGCCCGGGCTCTGGGGCAGCAGGAACAGCGCGGCGTCCTCGTCGGAGCGCACCTCGAGCGAGGTGCCGTCCTTCTCCCACGCCGCCGCCAGCTCGGCGGCCGGCAGGCCGCTGTGCCCGCCGCGGACGACCTCGGCGGTGAGCGCGGCCGCGCCCTGGCGGCGCTCCATGTCGTGCTGCGAGCCCACCCCGACCGCCAGGCAGGCGGTCTCCACCTCCAGCTCCGGGTCGTACCAGATCAGCAACCGCAGACCCTCCGGGAGCAGCCCCTTGAGCAGCACCCCCTGGCGGGAGGGCAGCGGCGCGCCCGCGGCGCGGCGCGCGCGCGACCCGCCCTTGGCGGCGGGCGCGGCGTCGGGGAGCGCAGGGAGGGTGAGGGTGGCGAGGAGGAGCCACAGGAGGACGCGCTTCATAGACCCCGCTTTCCGGCCACTTCCGCGGTGCGCCGGGCCGCGCCCGGCGCGCTCGCGGGCGAGTATGGCAGAGCCCGCCGGGCCGCGACAACCGGCATCGCCGCATCCGCTTCCCCGACCCGCCCCCGGCGGCTATGCTGGACCGGCCGCCGCTGCGCGCCGCCGGCGGGGCCCGAAGACCCGTGCCGCCATTCCCGGAGCGCCATGCCCGAACTGCCGGAAGTCGAGACCATCCGCCGCGACCTGGGCCGCGAACTGCCCGGGCGGCGGGTGCTGCGCGTGCCCCTGGCCGCGCCGGCCATGCTGCGCGGCCTGCCGGCGGCCCGGCTGCGCCGGGCGGTGGAGGGCCGCCGCTTCCTGGAGCCCCGGCGCCACGGCAAGCTGCTGCAGCTGCCCCTGGAGGGCGGCGTGGAACTGCAGGTGCACCTGGGCATGAGCGGGCGGTTGGTGGTAGAGCCTTCGGCCGCGCCCCGCGCCCCGCACACCCACGTGGAGCTGAGCCTGGAGGGCGGGCGGAGCCTCCGCTACCGGGACCCGCGCCGCTTCGGGCGGTGGGCGCTGGTGGAGGGCGGGCGCACCTGGGGCCGGGTGTTCGCGCATGCGGGCGTGGACCCGCTGCAGCCGGAGTTCGACGCCGCCGCGCTGCGCGCCCTGCTGAAGGCCGGGCGGGGCGAGGTCAAGCGGCTGCTCCTGGACCAATCCCGCGTGGCCGGACTGGGGAACATCTACGTGTGCGAGGCGCTGCACCGCGCCCGGATCCACCCGGCGCGGCGCGCCGACACGCTGGGCCCGCCGGCCGCGGGCCGCCTGCACCGGGCCATCCTGGAAGTGTTGAACGCGGCACTGGAGCACCGGGGCACGACGCTCCTGGACTACCGCGACGCCGGCGGCGCGCCGGGCGCGTTCCAGCGGCAGCTCGGGGTGTACGGCCGGCGGGGTCAGCCCTGCCCGCGCTGCGGCCGGACGGTGCGGCGCGCGGTGCAGGGCGGGCGCAGCACGTTCTGGTGTCCAGGGTGCCAGCGGCGGAGGTAGAGGCGACGCCGGGGTGGCAGGCGCGTGCCTCCCGCGGCTCCTCTCAGGACTGCGGCAGGAGCGCCTGGCGCAGCAGCGCCGTGGCCCGCTCCAGCGCCGCGTCGGCCGCGCCGGAGAGCCCGCCTCCCTGGATCAGGTCCGCCTTGCCGCCGCCCTTGGCGCCGGCGGCCGCAGCCCACTCCTTCCACCAGCCCCGCAGGTCCAGCTCCACCCCCGGGCCGTGCCCGGCGATCCAGGCCGGCGGCTCCGAGGCCAGCCCCAGGAAGTACACCAGGCCGGCGCGCTGCTGCAATCCGGCGCTGAGGGCGCGCAGGTAGGCGGGACTGCGGCCCTCCAGCCAGCGCACCAGGAGCCGCGGGCCCGACGTTCCCGCCGGCGGCCCGCCGGCGGGCTCCGCCTCGCGGTCCAGCCGTTCGGCCTCGTACCCGGCCAGCTCCTGTTCCAGCTTCTCCAGCGCGCGGCGCTGGGCGGCCGCCTCCTCCAGCTTCTTCTCCACCACCGGCTCCACCTGGAGCGCCCCGGTGGTGAAGCGGGCGGCCAGGCGCCGCAGGGCCTCGTGCTTGGCGGCGTAGTCGCGCAGGGCGCGCTCCCCGCACACGAACTCCACCCGGCAGTTCTCCCGCACCCGCTCCACGCCGAGGATCTTGATGAGCTGCAACCGCCCGGTGGAAGCCACGTGCGTGCCGCCGCAGGCGGAGCGGTCGAAGCCCTCCACGTCCACCACCCGCACCGGACCGGCCACCACCGGGGGCTTTCGCAGCCCCAGCGACTCCACCTGCTCCGGGTCCACCTCGTACGCCCGCACCGGCCGGTCCTCGGCCACCGTCCGGTTGGCCAGCGCCTCGGCCTCCCCCACCCGCGCCGGGTCGCGCAGCTCCACGTCAATGGTGGAGGCGGCCTCCCCCAGGTGGAAGGACACCGTCGGCGCCCGCAGCGCCCGGACGAACGCCGCCGACAGCACGTGCTGGCCGGTATGCTGCTGCATGTGGTCCCAACGCCGGGCGGCGTCGATGCGCGCCCGCCACGGCCCGGGCCCGGGCTCGCCCGCGAGCCAGTGCACGATGCCCTCGGCCTCCTCGGTGACCTCCACCACGCGCGCCGCGCCCAGCGAGCCGGTGTCGTGCGGCTGCCCGCCCGAGGTGGGATAGAAGTAGGTCGCGTCCAGCAGCGCCCCGGCGCGGCCGCCGCGCGCCAGCAGCGGGGCGGCGGGGGCCTCGAACTCCAGAACCGTCGGGTCCTCGTAGTAGAGCTTGCGGGTCATGGGCTTCCTCGCGGGTGCGGCGGCCGGGTCGGACGGCGGCGCCGGCTAGGCGCCGCGGTCGCGCCGCAGCTTGCGCCACAGCGTGGCGCGCGAGATTCCGAGCGCCTTGGCGGTGCGGCTCATGTTGTGGTCGTGCCGCTCCAGGGTCCGCGCGATGTGGCGCCGCTCCAGCTCCTCCAGGGTCATGTCCACGTCGGGGACCAGGCTGGCCGGCTCGCCGGCGTGCTCGGCCAGCAGCCGCCCGGTCTGGAGCATCCACGGCGGGAGGTCGGCGGCCTCCACCCGCGGGCTCTCGGCCAGCGTCACCGCCCGCTGCACCGCGTTCTCCAGCTCCCGCACGTTGCCCGGGTAGTCGTAGCGCAGCAGCACCGCCTGGGCCTCGGGGCTGAACTCCCGGAGATCTTTGCCCAGGCGGCGGGCGTAGCGCGTGAGGAAGTAGAGCGCCAGGATCGGGATGTCGTCGCGCCGCTCGCGCAGCGGGGGCAGGTCGATCTGGAAGACGTTGAGCCGGTAGTAAAGGTCCTCGCGGAACTCCCCGGAGCGCAGCGCGGCGGAGAGGTCCTTGTTGGTGGCGGCGATCACCCGCACGTCCACCAGGCGGGACTGGTTCGCACCCACGCGCCGGACCTCGCCCGACTGCAGCGCCCGCAGCAGCTTCACCTGGAGCGGCGGCGCCAGCTCCGCGATCTCGTCCAGGAACAGGGTGCCCTGGTCCGCCTCCTCGAACAGCCCCCGCTTCTCGTGGGCGGCCCCGGTGAACGCCCCGCGCACGTGCCCGAACAGCTCGCTCTCCACCAGGTTCTCGGGCAGCGCGCCGCAGTTCACCGCCAGGAACGGGCGGTCGGCGCGGCGGCTCTGGTAGTGGATGGCCCGCGCCACCAGCTCCTTGCCGGTGCCGCTCTCGCCGGTGAGCAGCACCGGGGAGTCGGTGGGCGCGATCTTCTCCACCAGGCGCAGCAGCCGCTGCATGCGGGGAGTGGCGCCGAGGATGTCCTCGGGCGGACGGGCCCGGAGCGGGCTCTGAGGGTAGGTCTGGGTTTCCATCGAATCGGATCGTGTAGGTGGAATGCTGTATCAGCCTGAAACAGGCTCAGTCTTGCAGACCCGGGTGCGGGCGTCAATCGGCTGAGGGCCAAGCGCGGCAGCGCACAGCTATTTAGTTACATAATCGAATAACAAGAATCTTAGCTCGGCCGTCGCCGGCCCGAAACTGAGGCCTCGGCGCGGGACGGAAGAGGCTGCGTGCACAGCGGCTTGGAAACGGCTGCCAGGACCGCCGGCTCCAGGGATTCCGGTCCAACCCCATCCCACCCACCGCCAGCGCCGCAGCGGCCGTCCTGGGCCGCCTCCCGGCCTTCCCTCCCGCCTCCCGGGAGAGAACCGCCGGAGCCCGGATCCCCCGCCCCCGGGCGGCAGACGCACCGGCACCACGCCCGCCTACACCTGCAGCATCGTCCGCACTGAGGCCA
>DATKKS010000149.1:0-2791 GCA_035542815.1 Saccharimonadales bacterium (SeqCode)
GCCCCGAGGATAGCGCAAGATCATCAGTAACTCCTATATTTTCCATTGACATAACTAGCCCATTGTGATAGCTTCCCGTACGCTCCCATAGGCGATGGCGGCGGTTCCGTCCCCGGAATCTCGATCGCGACCCTTCGCATAGCAACAGCCAGGCTTCGAACTCCGCCTTCCGGCGGCCGCGACTGTCCTTACAACAGGAGAGACCGAGATGCGCAGAGTCCTACTGCTGTCCTGCTGCCTTTTGCTCCTCGCCGTGGCGCTCCCCGGCCTGGTGCAGGCGGTGAACAACCCGCGCCTCCTGGACGAGCCCGGCCTGCGCGCCGCGGCCGAGGGCCGGGACATCCCGCCGGCCTTCCGTCCCGCGCCGCGGCACCTGACCCCGCTCGAGGCGGAGTCGGGCCTGGCCCCCGCGGGGCCCACCCCGTACGTGCGCCCAGCCGAGTTCAGCGCCCTCTTCGAGTTCGAGGGCTCGCGCGCCGAGCTGGAGGCCGCCGGCATCCGGGTGCAGACCCAGGTCGGCAAGTACTTCACCGCCCGGCTGCGGCCGGAGGAGGTCCGAAACCTGACCGCCGTCGCCGGCATCCACAACGCGCGGCTGGGGCGGCCCATGGTGCCGCACCTCAACGCGAGCATTCCCGAGTGCCGCGCGGACCTGCTGCACGGCACGCCCAGCGGCTCCCCGCCGGTGTACCCCGGGGAGACCGGGGCGGGCGTCATCATCGGCGACGTGGACTCGGGCATCGACTGGTCCAACGCCGAATTCAAGGACCCGGTCAGCGGGCTGACCCGGATCCTGTACATCTGGGACCAGACCGGGACCGGCACGCCTCCCGCAGGCTTCAGCTACGGCACCGAGTGGACCTCCACCCAGATCAACAACGCCACCTGCACCGAGTCCGACACCGACGGCCACGGCACCAACTGCGCCGGGGCGATGATCGGCAACGGGGCCAACACCGGCTGCAGCAAGGCCGCCTGGCGGTTCGTGGGCATGGCCCCCAACGCCAACTTCATCGAGGTCAAGACCGACTATTACGACGCCAGCATCATCGACGGCGTGAACTACATCTTCCAGAAGGCTGCCGCGCTGGGCAAGGACGCGGTGGTGAACCTGTCGCTGGGCGGCACCTTCAGCCCGCACGATGGCTCCGACGCCATGGGCCAGGCCATCAACGCCCTGACCGGCCCGGGCAAGATCGTGGTGGCCTCCGCCGGAAACGCCAACGGGACTGCCGCGCAGGGCGGGGCCCAGCACGGCCTGCTGACCACCGCCGCCGGGCAGGACTCGTTCACTGTCGCCATCCCGAGCTACACGGCGAACACCGGCACCTTCAACGACTTCATCCTGATCTGCGGCTGGTACGACCCGTCGGTCAGCATGACCATCCAGGTCAAGGGGCCGAACGCCGGCGACACCATGAGCGTGGGCTTCGGCAACGCCAAGGACCGCCAGTTGACCGCGGTCACCAACAAGGGTGGCAAGCTGATGGTCGTGAACCAGAACTCCAACCTGGGCTATGGCGGCACCGCCACCATGCGGGAGTTCGAGATCGAGCTGTACGACTCGGTCGCCAACAACGCCCCGCGCAACGGGACCTGGCGGATCCTGCCGATCACCAACTCCGGCAGCCCCACCGGCAAGCGCGTGGACATCTGGATCTACCTGCAGCAGCTGGGGGCGTCGGGCGCCTGGGCCTCCGTGAGCCGGCATGTGGACTACACCACGCTGGTAGGCTCGCCGGGGGACGCCGACAGCGTCATCGCGGTGGGCTGCTACTCCACCAAGCTGAGCGTGCCTCACTGCACCGGCTCGCCCAGCACCTATACCGGCAACTCGCTGTACCAGATCGCCTACTTCTCGAGTGTGGGTCCCCGCCGGGACGGGGTGCTCAAGCCGGAGCTGACTGGCTCGGGCTACATGGTGTCCATGACCCACTCCAGCGGGGCGGGCACGTTGTCCAACTCAGGGGCCGATGACGACGGCGTGCACCAGGTGAACGCGGGGACCAGCTTCTCGGCTCCGCACGTGACCGCGGCCACCGCGATGTGGATGAAGTACCGCAAGCACGCCAGCCCCAGCCTGGCGCGGCTGTCGCTGGAGAAGACCTGCCGCACCGACGGGTTCACCGGCGTCGTGCCCAACACCAGCTACGGCTGGGGCAAGCTGGACGCCTATGGCCTGTTCGACCACAAGGCCCCCACGGTGTCGGTGACCGCCCCGGTGGGCGGCGAGAACTGGGACGTGGGCAGCAGCCACAACATCACCTGGAGCGCCAGCGACAGCGTGGGCGTGGACTCGGTGGCCCTGGCCTACTCGGTGGACAACGGGGCCCACTGGATTCCGGTGGCCGCCAATCTGCCCAACAGCGGCAGCTACTCCTGGAACGTGCCCACCCCCAGCACCTCCCAGGCGCTGGTGCGGGTGACCGCGATCGACGTGTTCACCAACCGCGGCGCCGCGCAGTCCCCGAACACGTTCAGCATCCACGTCCCGGTGCCGGTGCAGCTGTCGGAGGTGGTGGCGGCCCCCGAGCACGGCTACGTGGACGTGAGCTGGTCGGCGTTCTTCGACGCCGCGCCGCGCTTCCAGGTGTTCCGGAGCACCGCCCGCGCCGGCACGTACGAGGCGGTGAGCGGGGTGCTGGACGGTGTGGGCAAGCACGAGTTCAGTTTCCGGGACCGCACCGCGACGCAGCCGGCGACGGAGTACTTCTACAAGGTGGGGTACTCGGAGACGGGGGCGTGGGTGTACTCGTCGCCGATCCGGGTGGTGACGCCGGCGGCGGTGTTT
>DATKKS010000150.1:0-2786 GCA_035542815.1 Saccharimonadales bacterium (SeqCode)
CCGGATCGCGCGGGCATTCCGGGCGGTTGGGCCGGGGCGCGGCGCCCCGCCACCCCCGCCCGCCCCCGGTGCCCTCACCCGGCCTTGGGCCGGGCCCGCGCCACCTGCTGCGCCTGGATGGCGGTGAGGATGATGGTGAAGACGATGTCCTCCACCAGGCAGCCGCGGGAGAGGTCGTTCACCGGCTTGGCCAGCCCCTGCAGCATGGGGCCCATGCTGACCACGCCGGCGGAGCGCTGCACCGCCTTGTAGGTCACGTTGCCGGTGTTGAGGTCGGGGAAGACGAACACCGTGGCCTGACCGGCCACCTTGGACTTGGGCGCCTTCTGCCGGGCCACGTCGGGCATGACCGCCGCGTCGTACTGCAGCGGACCGTCGAGCAGGAGGTCGGGGCGAGCTCGCTGCGCCAGCTCGGTGGCCTTCTTCACCTTCTCCACCTCCTCGCCCGTGCCGCTGGCGCCGGTGGAGTAGGAGAGCATGGCCACGCGGGCCGGGATGCCGAAGGCGACGGCGGACTCGGCGCTCTGGATGGCGATGTCGGCCAGCTGCTCGGCGGTGGGGTTGGGGTTCACCGCGCAGTCCCCGAAGACCAGCACCTGATCGGGCAGGCACATGAAGAAGACGCTGGAGACCAGGTTGCAGCCGGGCACGGTCTTGATGATCTGCAGCGCCGGCCGGATGGTGTGAGCGGTGGTGTGGACCGCGCCCGACACCAGCCCGTCCGCCTCGCCGAGGGCCATCATCATGGTGCCGACCATGATGGTGTCGGAGAGCTCCTGGGCGGCCAGCTCCGGGGTCATCCCCTTGGCCTTGCGCCGCTCCACCAGCGGCTCCACGTAGCGGCCGGCCACCTTGGACGCGTCGATGATCTCGATGCCGGGCGGCAGGGTCACGCCCTGGCGGCTGGCCACGTCCCGGATCTCGTCGGGGTTCCCCAGGAGCACGCAGCGCGCGATGCCGCGGGACTCGACCATGGAGGCGGCCGCCACCGTGCGCGGCTCGGCCCCCTCGGGCAGGACGATGCGCTTCACGTCGGCCCGGGCTGCCTCGATGAGCCGGTGGCGGAACGCCGGCGGCGACAGGCGCGGGACCCGGGTGTCCTTGGCGAAGCTGCGCACCCACTCCGGGTCGATGCGGTCGGCCACGAAGTTCATGGTCCGCTCCACCCGCTCCCGATCGTCGGAGGGGATCTCCGGGTTGAGCGTGCTCACCTTGGTGGCCGCTCCGTAGCTCCCGTCCTCCACCGAGAGAAGCGGCAGGCCGGCGTCGAAGGCCTTCTTGCACAGGCCCAGCACGCCCGCGTCGGGCTCGATGCCGCCGGTGAGGAGCACTCCGGCCAGCTTGGTGCCGCTGGTGGCGGTCATGGCCGCCGCCAGGAGCACGTCGTTGCGGTCGCCGGGGGTGATGAGCAGCGTGCCGGGGGTGAGGGCCTTCAGGGCGTTGGACACGGTCATGGCGCAGATGGCCACCTCGCGCACGCGCCGGATCCGGGCCTCCCCCTCGTGGATCACGCGGGCCGAGAGCTCCAGGGCCACGTCGCTCACCCGCGGGGTGCACAGCTCGGTGTTGCAGGGGATGGTGGCCACCGGGCGGAGGTTCTCGGTCACCAGCGCGGCGCGGTGGGCGGACAGCACCCCCTCGCTGGCGTTCATGCCCGGGCAGCCGGCGCAGCCGCCGTGGGTGGAGGGGCCCAGCCCCTCGATGCCCGCACCGGGGCGGGCCACCGGGCCGTCGCAGACGCGGTTGAGGATGCACCCCACCATCCGGCCCTCGGCCAGCGCGCCGTAGCCGCGGGCGGCGATGGCCACCGCGCCGGCCACCTCGGCCGGGCTCTGGTCGCGGGGCGCGGCCACCAGCACCAGCTCGGAGTCGAGCGCCCGGAGCATGAGGGCGTTGACCCGGGTGGAGTAGACCATGCCCGGCTCGGGCACCATCCCCTCGGCCACCAGCACGTCGGCCCCCTTGGCGGCGCGGGCGGCGATGTCCACCACCTGCTCCATCAGCGTCTGGTCGTCGCCGTGCGCCAGGAGCTCCTCGGCCACCTGGCGGGTGATGGGGGCGGGTGGCGACAGGTGGGCGCCCAGCTGCACCAGGGCCACCGAGTGGTCCTCGCCGCGGCCGGCGATGGGCTTCACGAAGGCCACGCGCAGGCCCTGGCGGTCGAGGGCGCGGACGATGCCGAGGCAGGCGGTGGTGAGGCCGACCTGGCGGCCGGCGGGGGCGACGAGCAGCGTGGTGGGCATGGCGGCCTCCTGAGGCTAGGACCCTTGCGCCTGGGCGATCTCCGCGGTGTCCATGGCGATCATCAGCTCCTCGTTGGTGGGGACCACCAGCGCCTGGGGGCGGGCGCCGACGGTGATGCGCCCGCGGGAGTCCCGGCCGTGCCTGGCGTTCAGGGCGGGGTCGAGGTCCAGCCCCAGGAATCGGAGCTGCTCCACCACCCGGGCCCGGACCAGCGTGGAGTTCTCGCCGATGCCGCCGGTGAAGACCAGCGCGTCGAGCCGCCCCAGGGGCACCACCAGCGCCGCCAGCGCCTTGGCCAGCACGTAGCAGAAGATGTCCAGGGCCAGCCTGGCCCGCTCGTTGCCGTGCGCGGCCGCTTCCTCCACCGTGCGCATGTCGTTGGAGAGGCCGGACACGCCCAGCAGCCCCGATTGCTTGTTCAGGGCGTCGAGGATCTTCTGCTCGGGCTGGCCGGTGGCGGCGGCAACGTGGCCGATGATGGCCGGGTCCACCGAGCCGCTGCGCGTCCCCATCATCACCCCCTCGAGCGGGGTGAGGCCCAT
>DATKKS010000151.1:0-4250 GCA_035542815.1 Saccharimonadales bacterium (SeqCode)
GCACCTGGGCGGTAAGATGGTGTACGATCACGGGGCGGCGGTGACGGTGGGGCAGCGGAGCTTCGCGCCGCACCGGGTGCCGGCGCAGGTCCCGGACGCGAAGCCGTAGCGCGCTCGCTGGCCCCGGTGGCCGGAGCTGGCGAGCGCCCGCTTTGCGTCGCTCGCCGCTCGCCGCCGGGGCAGTGTGTGCTGGCCCCCGGCCGGTGGGGGCAGCGAAGGAGCATTGTCGCGATGAAGGCCCGTGCGGCGTTTCTGCAGGCGGTGTTACTGGTGCTCTACTTCGCCTACGGCTCGAACCTGGACTGGGCGCAGATGCAGCGGCGCTGCCCCGACGCGCAGTTCCGCTGCGTGGCGAAGCTGCCCGACCACCGGCTGATCTTCCCGCGCACTTCCGACCGCTGGCAGGGCGGGGGCGTGGCGAGCGTCACGCCCGACTCGGGCCAGGTGGTCTGGGGCGTGGTATACGAGATCACGCCGGCGGATCTGGACAGCCTCGATGGGTTCGAGGGCTGCCAGCCCGGCGCCTCGGACAACAACTACAACCGCGAGACCATCCGGGTGTACGACCGCGGCCGGATGAAGAAGCCCCTGGACGTCCAGGTGTACCGCGCCGTGCCCCAGGGCCAGCACTTCGCCCCCAGCGCCGCCTACATGAAGGCCCTCCTCGACGGCGCCGACCACTGGAAGCTGCCCGAGCTGTACATCGAGGATCTGAAGCGGATCGAGACGGCGCGGTAGGGGCGACCGGCAGTTCGCTCGCGCAGCCCTGCTACTCCACAGGCTTCGGGACGATCTGGCGGAACCTCGGGTGCGCCCGCAGGCTCTCCAAGTCCGGGTCACGCTCGAACCAGAAGTGGGCGGGAAAGCGGAAGGTCTCGCTGAGGAACTCGCTCAGGGCGTCCAGGGCGCGCTCGGTTTCCCCGGCTCGCGCGAGCGTGCATACACGGTTGTAGGTGACCCGCGAGTCGTCGGGAGACGAGCGCGCTGCCAGGTCCACTTGCCGGACCGCTTCCTTCCGCTCCCCGGCCCGCGCCAGCTGCACCGCGAGCAGCGAGCGCGCGTGCCCCGCGTCCGGGTGACGGCGCACATACTCCAGCAGGTGCTCCCGCGCCAGCCTCGCCGCCCTCGCGGCGTCCTCGGGGCGTTTCATCTGCTCGTAGCAGGTCGTCAGGAACGTCCCCGCCGCGTACCGGTCGGGGTAGCGCTCCATGAGCCGCTCGTAGATCGGCATCGCGGCCTCCGGCTGGCCCAGCGCCAGGTAGCTGAACCCCGCCCACTCCAGCGGCTGCGGACGGTCGGGGTCCAGGGCCAGCAGCTCCGGGAGGGTCTCCATCAGCTTCTGCGGCTGCTGGAGCACGAAGTAGACCATGGCACGGGCGTAGAGCGCGTCCACCAGCCGCGGTTCCGCCGACAGCGCGCGGCCCGCGTACTCGAGCGCCAGCTCGGGGGACTCCCGGTGGTCGCGGAACTGCCAGGCGCGCTGGGCGTACGTTTCGGCAAGCGCGGCCGCGGCCAGGGCGAACGCCGGGTCCAGCTCCAGGGCGCGCTTCAGCAGCGCCTCCGCCTCGCGGTTGCCCTCGAGGGTGCTCGCGTCGCTTCGAATCCGGGCCTTCAGGTACATGGAGTAGGCCTCGGGGTCATGCGTGGGAGCGCGCTCCAGCATGTGCCGCTCTTCGGGCTTGAGGCGCACCTGCAGCGCTTCGACGATCCGGCTCGACACCTCCGCCTGGACGTCGAAGAGATCCTCCAGGGTGCGGTCGAAGCGCTCCGCCCACAGGGTGTGGCCGTCGGCGGCGCGCACCAGCTGGGCGCTGATGCGCGCGCGGTTGCCGGCGCGGCGCACGCTGCCGGTGAGCACGTGGTCCACGTCCAGCTCGCGCGCCAGCGTGCGCGGGGGCACCGCGCGCTCCCGGTACGCCGCGAGTTCGGCGCGGGGCACCACCCGCAGGCCCTCCACCCGCGCCAGGTCCACGATCAGGTCCTCCACCAGCCCGGCGGCCAGGAAGGCGTCGTCTCCCTCGGGGCTCATCACCTCGAAGGGCAGAACCGCCAGGCGCGGCACGGACGCCTCCGCGGCTTCCGGCGGGGCGTCCACCAGGCAGCATCCGCTCAGATCTGCGAGCAGGTCCTCGGCGCGCGCGTAGCGGCGCGCGGGGTCCTTGCGCAGCAGCTTCATCACCAGGTAGTCGAGGTCGTGGGTCACGCCGGGGCGCAGGCTGCTCGGCGCGGGGGGCTCGTGGTTCACCACCTGGTAGGCCACCGCCTCGAAGTTCGCGCCGTCGAACGGCCGCCGGCCGGTGAGGGACTGGTACAGGATCACGCCCAGCGCCCACAGGTCGGCGCGGTTGTCGGGCGCGGCCCCGCGGAGCTGCTCGGGGCTCATGGCGAAGGGCGTGCCGGGCGCGGCGCCGGTGACGGTGAGGTGCGGCGCGCCGGTCACGCTGGCGATGCCGAAGTCGAGAATCTTGGGCCCGCGCGAGCTGAGCACGATGTTGCCGGGCTTGAGGTCGCGGTGCACGATGCCCAGGGCGTGCACCTCCGCCAGGGCGTCGGCCACCCGCGTGGCCAGCTGCACCGCCTCGGCCACCGGCAGCGGCCCGGAGTGCAGCCGCTCCTCGAGCGTGGGGCCCTCCACCCGCTGCATGACCAGGTAGGGCGTGCCGCCCTCGATGCCGGCCTCGTAGATGGTCACCACCCCGGGGTGGTCCACCCGGGCCGCGGCCTGCGCCTCGCGCAGCAGCCGCTCCACCGCCTCCGGATCCCGGCACAGGTGCTCCGCCAGCAGCTTCACCGCCACCTTGCGCGGCAGCTGCGCGTCCTCGGCCAGCCACACCTCGCCCATGCCGCCGCGGCCCAGCAGCTCCACCAGGCGGTAGTGGGAGATGGTGTGGGAGGGAGTCGGGGACGTGCTCATGACACCTCGAGAATCGCGGGGCGCGCGGCCCCGCCGGGATTGCGCCGGGCTCGCAGCGGCGCGTCTGCGCCGGCGAGTTCGCGGCGCGCGGGCTAGGCCTTTCTCCCCGCGCAGCCCACGAAGAAGCCGTTGTGCCGCCACTCCGGGGTGAATCCGGCCTGTTCCAGCTCCCGCGCCATCTCGCCGGCGAGCGAGAAGTGGTGCAGTTAGCGGGGGTCGAACTTCCCCAGGCGCCGGCCCAGCCGCAGCACCCACGGGTGCGGGTCCACCACCACCACCGTTCCGCCCGGCCGCAGCACCCGGGCGATCTCGCGCATCAGCGCCCCGGAGTCGCGCACGTGTTTGCGCGTGGCGCAGCACACGGCGAAGTCGAAGGTGGCGTCCGGGAAGGGGAGGGCCAGCCCGTTGGCGCACACCCCGCCGCGCGGGATGCAGGCCGCCAGCTCGGGGTCGCGCTCCACGCTCACCGCCAGCGGGAAGCGCAGGTGGCGCGACAGCTCCTCCACCATGGCGCCGTCGGCGGCGCCCACGTCCAGCACCCGCGCGCCGTCGCGCAGGTGGCGCAGCACCATCCGCGAGCGCATCCGGAAGCCCAGCCGGAGAAAGCCCGGCCGGCGCCGGCCGGAGGCGTAGTCGCGGGGCGAGTCCTTCACGTTCGGCGGTCCTCGGCGGGTTGGGGCGCATCGGAGGCTCGGCGGCTGCGCCTCCGGGCCCAGGGCCCACGGAGGATAGCAAATTGCCCGCACCCCGTCGCGGACCCGCGCCCCCCCGATCCCGCCCGCGCCCGCGGGACCGCCGCGGCGCCCCTACCTCACCCAGGCCACCTTGCCCGACCGCTGCTCCCCGCCGGCCGCGACGTTCACCACGTACACCCCGCTCGGCACCGGCGCCCCGCGCTGGTCGCGGCCGTCCCAGGCGAGCATCTGCTGGCCGGCGCCCCACGGCGCGTCCAGCAGTTGGCGCACCAGGCGCCCACGGGTGTCGAACACCGCCGCCTGCACCCGCGCCGCGCGCGGCAGGTCCACCCGGAACGCCACGCCGCGGGCGGCCGGGTTGGGCTGCGCGCGCCCCAGGAACAGCGCCGCCGCTCCGCCGGCGCCGCCCGCGACCCCGGCCGGGCCGGCGGGCACCATCTTGTACGCCGCGCCGTCGGGCCCGCCCGAGCCCTGGGTGATGATGTACAGCTCCCCGCGCCCGTCTTCCCCGAAGGAGGTGATGGTGGAGAGGCTCCCGCCGCCCACCGGGGCCAGCTCGGCGGTGCGGTCGGTGAACTGGGTCACCGCGCCGCCCGCGATCCGGAGGCTCCACACCTGGTTGGAGCACAGGTCGGCGAAGA
>DATKKS010000152.1:0-2893 GCA_035542815.1 Saccharimonadales bacterium (SeqCode)
GGGCGATCGCGGCGAAGGCGGCGGCGTTCAACCACCTGTCCGCCGACCCCGAGACCGAGATCACCGTGGGCTGCGGGACCACCGAGTGCATGCTGGCCGCGCTGCTGGCGGTGCTGGACCCGGGCGACGAGGCGATCGTCTTCGAGCCGTTCTACGAGAACTACGGGCCGGACGCGGTGCTGTCGGGGGCGGTGCCCCGGTACGTGCCGCTGCACGAGCCCGACTGGCACCTCGACTTCGACGAGCTGCGCGCGGCCTTCTCCGCGCGCACCAAGGCGGTGGTCCTCAACACCCCGGGCAATCCCTCGGGCAAGGTGTTCACCCGCGCGGAGTTGACCGGCATCGCGGCCCTGGCCATCGAGCACGACGCGGTGGTGATCACCGACGAGATCTACGAGCACCTGGTGTACGACGGGCTGGAGCACGTGTCCATGGCCACGCTGCCCGGCATGCGCGGGCGCACCGTGACCATCGGGGGGCCGTCCAAGACCTTCAGCGTGACCGGCTGGCGCATCGGCTACTGTATCGCCCCGCCCGAGATCACCGCGGCCATCCGCAAGGTGCACGATTTCCTGACCGTGTGCGCTCCGGCCCCGCTGCAGGACGCCTGCGCCGCGGCCCTGGAGCAGGGCGACCGCTACTACCCGGAGCTGCTGGCGGCCTACCAGCGGCGGCGCGACACGCTCCACGCCGCCCTCGCCGCGGCCGGCCTGGAGTGCCGCAAGCCGCAAGGGGCCTACTACATCTGGGCCGACATCTCCCAGTTCGGGTTCCCGGACGACGTGGCCTTCAACCACTTCCTGATGCGCGAGGTGGGGGTGGCGGCGGTGCCCGGATCGAGCTTCTATCTCCCGCCCGGCGGCCGCCAGCGGGTGCGGTTCTGTTTCTGCAAGAAAGAGGCTACCCTGGCCACCGCCGCCGAACGGCTGGGGAGGCTGCCGGAGCGCGCCCGGCAGGCCCTGGCAACGGCACGTGGTGGGCACGCATCTTAGAGACTGACGAGAGACTCACTTGGGCCTGGCCCGGCGCCCAACCCGGCCCCATTCCGGGCCGCCGCCGCCGGCCCGACGCAACCGAGGAAGGCACATGAACTTGTTCCGTCGCCACCGCAAGCTCCCCGGCCTCCTGCTGGGGATGTCCGTCGCCGCCGCCGCCCTGTGGCTCAGCTGGGGCCGGGTGCGCGCCGCCAGCGAGGACTTCTACTCCCAGATGCAGCTCTTCAGCCAGGTGGTGAGCCTCATCAAGAGCCGCTACGTGGACGACGTGGACCCGCACAAGCTGGTGGAGGGCGCCATCTCCGGCATGATGGAGAGCCTGGATCCGCACAGCACCTACATGCCCAAGCAGCGGTACGCCCGCTTCTCCGAGGACTTCCGCGGGAACTACTCGGGCATCGGGATCGAGTTCGAGATCCGCGACAAGTACATCACGGTGATCGCCCCCATCGAGGGCTCGCCGTCGTACCGCCTGGGGGTGCGGCCCGGAGACCGCATCCTCAAGATCGACGGCCAGTCGGCGTACGGGCTGACCACCGAGGAGGTGTTCGGCAAGCTGCGCGGGCCGGACGGCAGCAAGGTGCACGTCACCCTGGGGCGCGAGGGCGAGGACGACCCCATCGAGCTGGACATCGTCCGGGAGCGGGTGCCGATCTACAGCGTGCCCTACCACTTCATGGTGGAGCCCGGCACCGGCTACATCCGGATGATCCGCTTCTCCAACACCACCGAGCGGGAGCTGGACCACGCCCTCGAGGAGCTGCAGGGGCAGGGCATGAAGCGGCTGGTGCTGGACCTGCGCGGCAACGGCGGCGGGCTGCTCAACCAGGCGGCGGACGTGGTGGAGAAGTTCGTGCCCGCCGGCGAGCGCACCGTGTACACCCGGGGCCGCACCCGCGACTCCAACAGCGACTACTTCTCGGGCGAGGGCAACAAGTTCCTCGACTTCCCGATGGTGGTGCTGGTGGACCACGGGAGTGCCAGCGCCTCGGAGGTGGTCTCGGGCGCACTGCAGGACCTGGACCGGGCCCTGGTGGTGGGGCTGCCCACCTTCGGGAAGGGCCTGGTGCAGAACCAGCTCCAGCTCCCCGACTCCTCGGCCATCCTGCTCACCGTGGCGCGCTACTACACGCCCAGCGGACGCCTGATCCAGCGCGACTACAGCGACCGCCAGGCCTACCTGCACGCGGCGATGGAGGACTCCGCCGCGCCGGCCGACACCCAGCTGGCCAAGCGGCCCAAGTTCAAGACCGTCTCCGGGCGCACCGTGTACGGCGGGGGCGGCATCACCCCGGACGTGTTCGACCCGCCGCCGCCCCGCTACACCAAGCTCATGGTGGCCCTGGTGGGGCAGCGCCAGTTCTTCGAGTTCGCCTCCCACTGGGTGCCCAAGCACCCCAACGACGTCAACCGGGCCGACCCCGACGCCTTCGTGCAGACCTGGAAGGTGCCCGCGCCGGCGATGGACGAGTTCCTGATCTTCGCCAAGGCCCAGGTGGCCAAGGACTCGAAGGAGGAGTTCACGCCTGCGGAGTGGGCCGCGGACATGCCCAACATCGAGAACTACCTCAAGGCCGAGATCGGCGGCGTGCTGTGGGACCGCAACACCCTGATGCGGGTGCTGGTCCAGCGCGACACGCAGCTCAGCCGGGCGGTGGACCAGTTCGCCCCGGCCCGGGACCTCATGGTGAAGTTCGCGACGCACTACAACCTCAAGGCCGTGCGCTGACGGCCGGCCGGCGCGTGGGGCGGGGCAGACAGCTGGCGGCGGCGTGCCTGGCGCTGGCCCTCGGCGGGGGGCCGGCGGCGGGATGGTGCGCGTCGGCCGGCCCGGCTCGCGCTTCGGGCGCCGCCGCGCCGCGGCCGGCGGCCACCGCGGCTGCGGCCCGGGGGCGGAC
>DATKKS010000153.1:0-3842 GCA_035542815.1 Saccharimonadales bacterium (SeqCode)
GACCGAGACGCTGACCGCGTTCCGGGCCTATTCGCGCCACGACTTGGAAGCGGCCTTCTCCCTCGGGTTCAAGAAGTAGGGCCCAGCAACTCCCGCGCCCGCGCGAACACCGCGTCGAACATCGGCTCGGTGAGCCGGCCGGTGAAGGTGTTCTGCTGGCTGGGGTGGTAGCTGCCCAGGAGCCGGCGCCCGCCGGCCAGGGCGACCTCGGCGCCGTGGGCGAACCGCGGCAGCGGCCCGGAGTGCCACCCGCGGCTCCGCAGCTCGAGGGCCAGGGCGCGCCAGGCGATCCCGCCCAGGGCCAGGAACACCTTCGCCGGCAGCAGGTCCAGGGTGCGCGCGAGCCACGGCCCGCAGCGCCGCAGCTCCTCCGGCGTGGGGCGGTTGTCCGGCGGGGCGCAGTGGCAGGCGGCGGTGATGGCGCAGCCCCGCAGCTCGAGGCCGTCGTCGGCGGAGAGCGAGGCCGGGGCGGTGGCGAAGCCGGCCCGGTGCAGGGCGCGGTACAGCCACTCGCCGCTGCGGTCGCCGGTGAACATGCGCCCGGTGCGGTTGGCCCCGTGGGCCGCCGGCGCGAGCCCCACCACCAGGATGGCCGCGGCCGGGTCCCCGAAGTTGGGCACCGGCCGGCCCCAGTACTTCCAGCCCCGGAAGGCCGCCCGCTTCTCGCGGGCCACCCGCGCGCAGTGCTCGCGCAGCCGGGGGCAGCGCGCGCAGCGCACGATGCGCCGGTTGAGCGCCGCCCACGGCGCGCCGGCTCCAGCTGAACGTGGAATGGGCCACCTCGCTGATCGAAGGGTCGCGGAACGAGCCCGGCGCGCCCCGCGCTTGCGCGCCCCCGGCGCCTGTTCCACCATGCCGGAGCCGAGGGGCGTCGCGCCGACGCCCGGGAGGGGCGCATGCTGAGCGAATTACGAAAGATCCTGCTGCGGGACCTCGGGACCCTGGGCCGCGAAGTGGAACTCTACCCCGACGACGCCGCGCTGTGGAAGGAGCTGCCGGGGCTCCCGAACACCGGCGGGGCGCTGGTGCTGCACCTGTGCGGGAACCTGCGCCACTTCGTCGGCGCGCAGCTCGGCGGCAGCGGCTACGTCCGGAACCGCGAGGCGGAGTTCGCCCTGCGCGGGGTGCCGCGCGCCCGGCTGCGGGAGCTGGTGGCGGCCGCCGAGCGCGAGGTGCGCCCGGCGCTCGAGGGGCTGCACGCCGCGGTGCTGGACGCGGACTTCCCGGTTCCGGTGGCCGGCCACACGCTGCCGGCGCGCCTGTTCATGCTGCACCTGTGCACCCACCTGGCCTATCACCTGGGCCAGCTGGACTACCACCGCCGCGCGGTGAGCGGGGACTCCCGGGCCGCGGACGCGCAGTCCGTGCCGGCGCTGGTGTGAGGCGCGGACGGAAGGGGTTGACAGCGCCGCGGCCGCGGGCGTCGAATCCACTGCGAACACCCCGGCCAACACAAGGGAAGCACGCACCCGGAGGGAGAGAGATGCGTCTCGAATCGCGCGCGGCGCGCCTGGCCGCCTCGATGTTCCTGCCCGCGGCGCTGCTGGCCGCCGCGCTCTCGGTCTGGGCCGCCGGCCCGGCGCGGGCCGAAGGGGATCCGCCTCCGGGCCTCGCCGAGCAGGTGAAGTCGCTCCAGGAAGCCAACGTGGATCTGCAGCACCGCCTGGACGAGCTGGCCAAGGCCATTGACGACGTGTCCTGGTTCCAGCGCATGGGCGACGTCGCGGTGGTGGACAAGTGGCGCATCTGCGGCCCGCCGCCGGCCCACCCCAAGAACCCCAAGGCGCCCGGGGCGGTGAACCCGATCAAGTTCTTCACCTACACCTTCGTGCCCAAGGACCGCAAGCCGGGGGAGAAGCTGCCGCTGATCATCCTGCCGCACGGCGGGGTGCACGCCGACTTCGACAGCCCCTACCACGTGCACATCCTGCACGAGCTGATCGCGCAGGGCTACGTCATCGTGGCCCCCGACTACCGCGGCTCCACCGGCTACGGCCGCGGCTTCTACGAGCAGATTGACTACGGCGGACTGGAGTCGGAGGACATCCACGCCACCCGGGAGTGGGCGCTGGCCAACTTCGACTTCCTCGACCCCGGCCGGGTGGGGCTCCTGGGCTGGAGCCACGGCGGGCTGATCGTGCTGATGGAGGCCTTCGCCCACCCCAAGGACTACGCCTGCGTGTTCGCGGGGAACCCGGTCTCGGACCTGGTGGCGCGCCTGGGCTACGAGGACGAGGAGTACCGGGCCGACTTCTCCGCGCCCTACCACATCGGCAAGACCGTGCGCCAGGACATCGAGGAGTACAAGCGCCGCTCCCCGGTGTGGCACGCGGAGCAGCTCGAGATCCCGCTGCGCATCCACACCAACACCAACGACGAGGACGTGAACTACCTCGAGGTGGAGCACCTGATCCAGGCGCTCAAGGCGGCGGGCAAGGAGTTCGAGTACAAGGTGTACCAGAACGCCCCCGGCGGGCACAGCATGGACCGCATGGACACGATCTTCGCCAAGGACGCCCGGCGCGACATCTGGAAGTTCCTGGCCCGCTACCTCAAGCCGCGCAAGCCGGCCGCCTAGGGGCGGCCCGAAGCGCCGCGCAGAGCCGAGCCCGTGAGCCAGACCATGCGTGCCATGCTGCTGGAGGCGCCGCGGCGCCCGCTGCGGCTGGCGGAGCGCCCGCGGCCCGAGCCGGGGCCGGGGCAGCTGCTGCTGCGGGTCCGCGCGTGCGCGGTGTGCCGCACCGACCTGCACGTGCTGGACGGCGAGCTGCCCGACCCGCGCCTGCCGCTGGTGCTGGGCCACGAGATCGTGGCCGAGGTGGTGCAGCCGGGGCCGGGGGTGAGCGGCTGGCGCGCCGGGGAGCGGGTGGGGGTGCCGTGGCTGGGCTGGAGCTGCGGGGAGTGCCGCTACTGCCGCGAGGGGCGCGAGAACCTGTGCGGCGAGGCCCGCTTCACCGGCTACCAGATTGACGGCGGGTTCGCGGAGTTCACGGTCGCCGACGCCCGCTACTGCTTCCGCCTGCCGGACGCCTACCCGGACCTGGAGGCCGCCCCGCTGCTGTGCGCGGGGCTCATCGGGTACCGGGCGCTGGTGGCGGCGGGCGCCGCGGAGCGCCTGGGCCTGTATGGCTTCGGGGCGGCGGCGCACATCGTGGCCCAGGTGGCGCGCCACCAGGGGCGCAGGGTGTTCGCGTTCACCCGCAGGGGCGACCAGGAGGCGCAGCAGTTCGCGCGCCGGCTGGGGGCGGAGTGGGCCGGCGACTCGGAGGCGGCCGCGCCGGAGGAGCTGGACGCGGCCATCCTGTTCGCGCCGGTGGGGGCGCTGGTGCCGGCGGCGCTGCGCGCGGTCCGGCGCGGCGGCAGGGTGGTGTGCGCGGGGATCCACATGAGCGACATCCCCGCATTCCCGTACTCCATCCTGTGGGGCGAGCGCGAGGTGCGCTCGGTGGCCAACCTCACCCGGCGGGACGGCGAGGAGTTCCTGGCCCTGGCGCCGCGGGTGCCGGTGCGCACCGAGGTGGTGCCCTACCCGCTGGAGCGCGCCAACGAGGCGCTCCAGGCGCTCCGGGAGGGCCGGCTGCGCGGGGCGGCGGTGCTGAAGATCTCTTGAGCCGGCGCGCCCGGGGGGCGCGCCGCAAGTCGTGGTGTGGCTGTGACGCCTGCCCGGGCCCCGGGCGGGCCAGGCCGGAGTCCAAGGGAGTATCCGAGCCAACTCGAAGGGAGGATCCGATGATCAGGTGTGGGCGTCGCATCGTCAGCGCGGCCGCGCTCGTCGCGGCCGTGGCGGCCGGGCCGGTCCAGGCCAATCCCGGCTACCATGTGCTGAAGGACGTGGTGCTGGG
>DATKKS010000154.1:0-2145 GCA_035542815.1 Saccharimonadales bacterium (SeqCode)
GCTGCGGGCCACCTGGCTGGCCGACTGCGCCACCCTGATCGGCCTGCCCGCCTTCATGCGCGCGGCCGGGATCACCTGCAGCCAGCGGCTGGGCGACATCATCGCCACCCTGGAGCCGGCCGATGAGGCCACCGCGGTGGCCCTGCTGGGCGCGAGCGCCCGGTGAGCATCCCGCTGGCCCAGCTCGAGGACCTCGTCGACGGCTCCGGCATCGCGCCGGAAATCGAGGTGCTCCTGCCCGCCGGGGTGCGGCACCGGCAGCTGGCCGTCCGCACGCTGATCCTGGGCATGCTGCTAGCCCTGGACGACGGCCGGCCCGCACAGCTGACCCGGGTGCACGCCGCGCTGACCGCGCTGCCCGCCGGTGACCAGGCACGGCTCGGCGTGTCCGAGGACTGGAAGCAGGGCCCGCACCAGCTCACCTACCGGCAAGTCGAGCACACCTTTCACCTGGTGACGGTGGCGCTGGGCAAGGACCAGCCCGACGGCGCCCCCACCCAGATCCTGATCCGGACCTGCAGCGGCCTGCTGGAGGCCAGCATCCCCGCCTGGGTCAAGGACGCCACCACCGCGCTGGCCGCCGACTGGACCGACGTGGAAACCTGGTCCCGGCCGCCCCGGCACGGCACCACCGAATGCGCCGGCCCCGAAGCCTCCTGGGGGCACCGCAACTCGAACCTCCCCGGGCCCAAGGGCGAGATGTTCTTCGGGTTCTACCTGTCGGCGGCCACCATGGTGGCCGAGGAGCACGGCCCGCCCGTCCCCGAGCTGGCCCGCCGGATGACCCTGTGCACCTGTCACCTCGACCCCGCCCGGGCCCTGGCCGCGGTGCTGCTGGCCATGGCCGCGGCCGGGATCGCGCTCGGCGACATCATCGACGACTCCGGCTACGCCCACCGCGCCGCCCAAGCCTGGGCCGTCCCGCTGCGCGCAGCCGGCGCGCAGCTCGTCCAGGACCTCCATCCCAGTGACCGCGGGCCCCGCGGCACCCACCAGGGCGCCATCATCGCCAACGGCAGTCTGTACTGCCCGGCAACCCCGCGCACGCTGCTCGAGCTCGCCCCGCTGCCGCCCGCCGCCACCGCCACCGAAACCGCCGCGCACGACCAGCAGGCCGCCGAGCTGTCCCGGCACAAGCTCGGCCGGCTCACCAGCGACGACGCTGACGGCTACCACCGCGTCATCTGCCCCGCCACCGCGGGCAAGATCCGCTGCCCGCTCCGCCCCGAGTCAATGAAACTGCCCAGGGACCGGCCCGAGATCCTCACCCCGCCACAGCACCCGCCCACCTGCTGCACCCAGCACACCGTCACCGTCCCGCCGCAGGTCGCGGCCAAGACAAGACAAAAACACGACTACCCCTCGCCGGGCTGGCGCCGCTCCTACACCCGGCGCACCGGCTCCGAGCGCACCTTCTCCACCATCAAAGACACCGCCAGCAACGACATCGCCCGCGGCTGGTGCCGGCTGATGGGCCTGACCCCGCTCGCGCTCTGGCTGGCCTGCCTGCTCGCCGTCCGCAACCAGCGCATCCTCGCCGCATTCACCGCCCGCCAGCAAGACAACGCCCGCCGCGCCGCCGCCGGGCTCCCGCCCAGAACCCGCAAGCGCCGGCGCACCACCCTGGCCAGCCTCGCCGCCCCGCCATAGCCAGGCAGCCCTGGATACCCCGGCACGCCACGACCTGGCGATTCTCACCCCGGCACCGCCACCACGACGGTCACGCATGCTCTCACCCGAACCGGAAAGCCAGACCACGCCCGCGCCGCACCGCGCACAAGATCATCTCAGTCCCCGCAGCAGGAATGTCAGACCCAAATGTGAACATGAACGCTGCCGAAGTGTGAATACCTCATGGTGCGCCGCCAGGGACTTGAACCCCGAACCTTCGGATTAAGAGTCCGCTGCTCTAACCATTGAGCTAGCGGCGCCTGTCGCGATGCTGACACTGGAGCCCCACGCCGGAATCGAACCGGCATCCTCTGGTTGGAAGCCAGATGCGCTAGCCGTTACGCCAGTAGGGCGCGGTGGTTCCCCCCCCGAACCGACCAGGGACCTCGCGGGCTTCAACCGCGCGTGATTCCGATTTCACCAAGGAACCGCAAGTCGGGACCCCCGGAGTCGAACCGGGTTTCTCCTGATTCC
>DATKKS010000155.1:0-5974 GCA_035542815.1 Saccharimonadales bacterium (SeqCode)
CCCCCGCCCCTACTCCAGGTGCACCCTCACCGGCTCGGCCTCGGCCTGCTTGCGCCGCTCGACGAACAGCAGCAGCAGCGGCAGGCACAGGAGGAACCCCACGCCCACGGTGCGGAACGCGTCCATGCAGCTCAGCAGGAAGGTCTGGCGCGAGAGGGTGGCCTCCAGCGCGGCGTAGGCCTTGGCCTGGGCGTCGAAGAACGTGACGCCGTGGGCCATGAAGCCGTGGATCATGGCGTCCAGGCGCGCGCGCACCGCCGGGTCGGAGCCGGACAGGTGCTCCAGGAGGTACTCGCGGTGGACCCAGCCGCGCTGCTGCACGTAGGTGGCCATCACCGCCACGCCCACCGAGCCCCCGAGCTGGCGCATCATGTTGGTGAGCCCCGCGCCCTGGGCGATCTCGGTGCCCCGGAGGCTGCGCAGCGCGCGGGTGGTGATGGGCACGAACACCAGCGACAGCCCCAGGCCGCGGATCAGCAGCGGGTTGAAGAAGTCCATCTCGCCGCTCTGCAGCGTGGAGTGGGAGACCATCCAGCAGAACACCGCGAACAGCGTGAAGCCGACGGCCACCATGATCGGCGCGGCGTTGTGGCGGCGCACCAGGCGCCCCACGAACGGCATCATGAGCGCGGTCATGATGCCGCTGGGCAGGAGCGTCATGCCGGTCTGCATGGCGGTGAACCCCAGCAGCGTCTGGGCGAACACCGGGAACAGGAACACCGAGCCGAAGAGGCCGAAACCGAGGACGAAGGTCAGCAGCGTGCCGGTGGCCAGCGCCCGGTTGCGCAGCACGCGCAGATTCACCACCGGATGCGCGGTGGTGAGCTCGCGCCACACGAACGCCACCAGCCCCACGGCCGCGACGATCGCCAGGGTCACGATGAACCGCGAGGAGAACCAGTCCTCGCGCTCCCCGCGCTCCAGCACCACCTGCAGCGAGCCCACGCCGGCGGCCAGGAGCCCGATGCCCCACCAGTCCACCACCGAGGTGTTGTGCTCGTAGCGGGAGTTCTGGATGAAGGTCAGGGTCAAGAGCGCGGCCACGATCCCGATGGGGATGTTGACGTAGAAGATCCACGGCCAGGAGAGGTTGTCAGTGATCCAGCCGCCCAGCACCGGCCCCAGCGTGGGCCCGGTGACCACGCCCATGCCGAACAGCGCGGTGGCGAGCCCGATCTGGGCGGGTGGAAAGGTCTCCACCAGGATGGCCTGCGAGGTGGACAAGAGCGCGCCGCCGCCCAGACCCTGCACGAAGCGGAAGAACACCAGCTCCCACAGGCTCGAGGCGTGCCCGCACAGGACCGAGGCCACGGTGAACAGCGCGATGGAGGCGGCGAAGTAGTTGCGGCGGCCGAAATAGGCGCTGAGCCAGCCGGTCATGGGCACCACGATCACGTTGCCCACGACGTAGGCGGTCACCACCCAGGCGATCTCGTCCAGGGTGGCGCCCAGGTTGCCCATCATCTGGGTCAGGGCGACGTTGACGATCGAGGTGTCAATCAGCTCGATCATCGAGGCCAGGACCACCGTCCCGGCGATGATCCACTTGGTCGCGCCGCTCTCGGACATGGCGGGGCTAGCCGGTGGCCACCAGGGCTTTCACGCTCATCCCCACGCGCAGCGGGTGGGCCGGGTCGGGCGGGCCGGTGAGCACGATCTTCACCGGCACCCGTTGCACCACCTTGGTGAAGTTGCCGGTGGCGTTGTCGGGCGGCAGCAGCGCGAAGCGGGCCCCGGTGGCCGAGGCGATGGACTCCACCCGCCCCTGGAAGCGCACGCCGGGGTAGGCGTCCACCTCGACCTCGACCGGCTGCCCCGGGCGCATGTGGGTGAGCTGGGTCTCCTTGTAGTTGGCCACCACCCACACGTCGCGGTCCTGCACGATGGAGAGGAGCGCCTGGCCCGCCTCCACCATCTGGCCCGGCTCGACGGACTTCTTGGACACGGTGCCCGCGACCGGCGCGGTCACGGTGGTGTAGGAGAGCTGCAGCCGGGCCAGATCCAGGTCGGCGCGCTTCTGCGCCACCTGGGCGGCGGCCGCGGCCACCTGCTTGGACGCGGCGTCCAGCCGGGCGTGGGCCTCCTCGGCGGCGGCCTGCGCGTCGTCGAACTGCTGCTGGCTGATGCCGCCCTCGGCGCGCAGCGGACGGTAGCGCGCCAGGTCTGTGGCGGCCTTGCGGTCGGCGGTGCGGGACACTTCCTCGTCCGCCCGGGCCGCCGCGAGCGAGGCCACGGCGGAGGCCAGCGACGCGTTCGCCATCTCCATGCGGGCCTGGTAGTCGCCGGGCTCGATCTTCACCAGCACCTGCCCGGCGCGCACCGGCTCGTTGTCCTTGACCAGCACCCGGGTCACGTACCCGCCCACCTGCGGGATCACCGGGTCCACGTGGCCGTCAATCTGCGCGTCGTCGGTGGCCGCGTGGTGGTCGAAGAAGCTCATGGTGCGGACGCCGTACGCCGCCCCGGTGGCCACCAGGAGCCCCAGAACCACCGGCACGATCACGCGGCCCGGGCCGGCCCGCCGCGCCGGCGGCATGGGCTCGGGCCCGGGCTCGGCCGGCTCCGCGGGGCGGTGGGTGGGCCCGGCGCCCGCGGCGCCGGACGCCGCCCGCCCGGGCACGGGCCGCAGGTCGGGCTTCGGGTCGTCGAGGGGCTGCTGCTCGGTGCTGCTCATCAGGGTCGCCTCCTGCCAGGACCGTCAGGTCCGATAGTCTGTTCGGGGAGAAGTACTTACGGATGCGCGCGGCCGGGGACAGGAGCAGCCCCCGGCCGTGATCCCGCCTCTCAATTGTCTATTTGGATGCAGTTTCAGCCGCCGAGCCGCATGCGCCGCAGGAGATCGGCGTACCGCGGATCCCCCCGCAGCCGGTCCAGGCGCGGGTGGACCTTGAGCAGCACCAGCGCCCCGTCGCGCTCCTGCCACGCCCGCTCCAGCCACTCGAAGGCCGCGTCCGGCTCGTCCAGCGAGGCGTAGATCGAGGCGATGGCGTAGGGGGAGACGAACTGGCGGCGCGCCCGCTCGATCAGCTGGTCGAGGATGCGCCGGGCCTCCTCGCGCCGGCCCCACCGCGCGTACACGTTGGCCAGGCCGGAGAAGGTCTCGGGCGGGCTGCCCGCGATCTGGGCGGCGGTGAGGAACTCGGCCTCGGCCTCCTCGTACCGCCCGCTCAGCTCGTAGGCCCGCGCCAGGTCGGTGCGCCCGGGCAGGAACCGCGGGTTCATCTCCAGGCACCGGCGGTACTGCTCGATGGCCTGGTCGTACAGCCGCGCGTAGAAGAGCACGTCGCCCACGGCGGTGTAGATGATGAGCGAGAGCGGGTCCAGCTGCTGCGCCACGCGCGCCTTGGCGATGGCCTGCTCGTGGCGCCCGAGGTTCGAGAGGAACTGCGCGTACCACCGCTGGGCCGTGGCGTAGCCGGGGTTCAGCTCCACGGCGCGGCGGAACTCCTGCTCCGCGGCCGCCCAGTCCCAGGCGTGGAACCACAGGGAGTAGCCGAGGGAGGCGTGCAGCTCGGCCACCGTCTCGTCGAGGGCCAGCCCCGCGCGGGCCGCGGCCGCCGACTTGCCGTACGCCTCGGCCGGCGGCAGCGCGTTGGTGTTGCCCAGCACCGCGTAGCAGTCGGCCAGCCCGGCGTAGGCCAGCGCGTAGCCGGGGTCGAGGGCGATGGCCTGCTCGAAGAACCGGACGCCCGCCTGGAGGTTCTCGGCGGTCCACTGGTTCCACAGGAACCGGCCCTTGAGGTAGGCCACGTGCGCGTCGGGGTGCACGGCCCGCTCGCGCGCCAGCCGCACCGCCTCCTGCGGGGTGATGTGCACGTGGATCTCGCGGGCGATGGCCTGGCCCACCTCGCCCTGCAGCGCCAGGGTGTCCACCACGTCGCGCTCGTAGCTGCGCGCCCACAGGGTGCGGTCGCTGGCGCCCTCGATGAGCTGCGCGGTGATCCGCACCCGCCCGCCGGAGCGCATGACCGAGCCTTCCACCACGGCGTCCACGCCCAGCGCCCGGGCGATCTCCGGGATGGGCCGGCTGACGCCCTTGTACTGCATCGCCGAGGTGCGCGAGATCACGCGCAGCGCGCTGATCTGCGCCAGGTCCGCGATGAGGGCCTCGGTCATGCCGTCGGCGAAGAACTCCTGCTCCGGGTCGCCGGAGAGGTTGCGCAGCGGCAGCACCGCCAGCGAGTGGATGGCGGGGTGCGCGCCCGCGGGTGCGGCGCCGGCCGCGGCGCCGCGCGGCGTCCCGGCGGCCGCGGCCCCCGAAGCGCCCGCGCTTCCGAGCAGCTCCGCCAGCTCCCCGGCGGAGGCGAAGCGCTTCTCGGGGCTCTTCTCCAGGCAGCGGAGGATGGCCTCTTCCAGCCACGCCGCGAGCGCCGGGCGGCGCTCCCGCGGCCGCGGCGGCGGGTCGTTGATGATCTCGTACACCAGCGCGGTGGACAGGCTCGCCCGGAACGGCCGCTGCCCGGCCGCCATCTCGTACAGCACCACGCCCAGGGCGTAGATGTCGGTGCGCTCGTCGGCCGGCCGGCCCAGCAGCTGCTCCGGCGCCATGTACGGCAGCGTGCCGACGAGGTCCCCGGCCTGGGTGCGGGTGACGGCCTGGGCGCCGGGGTCCTCCGGCTGCAGCAGCCGGGCCACGCCGAAGTCCAGCACCTTGACCTGGCCGCCGGGGGTGACCTGGATGTTGGCCGGCTTGAGGTCGCGGTGGACCACCCCGCGCTCGTGGGCCGCCTGCAGCGCGGCGGCGATCTGCGCGCCGAGGGCGGCGATCTCCGCCTCCGCCACCGGGCCGGCGGCGATGTGCTCGGTAAGCGGCTGCCCGGGCACCAGTTCCATCACCAGGAAGTCGGCCCCGCCGGCCGAGTCGAACTCGAACACCGTGGCGATGTGCGGGTGGCTGAGGCGGGAGAGGGCCAGGGCCTCCTGCCGGAAGCGCCGGCGGGCCGATTCGTCCTCCAGGGCGGCCTTGGGCAGCACCTTGAGGGCCACCTCGCGCTCCAGGTGCTCGTCCCGGGCCCGGTAGACCTCGCCCATGCCGCCGGCGCCCAGCGGCTCGAGGATGCGATAGTGGGATACCACCCGGCCGACCATGGCCCCAGGGTATCCTGCGCCGGGGCGGGGTTCCAATGTATAATGCCCCCAACGCGGGCCGGCCGGCCCACCACCCTCGGGCCGCCGGGGCCGAGCCGCATCCCCCGGGCCTTTTCGGGCCCGGGACCCCAGCAACCGCCTCGCGCGTGCGAGCGTCCAAGGGAAGAGGCTTATCCGCATGGGATTCTCCGACAGCTACCGTCTCTTCCTGGGCTGGCTCCGGCGGGAGCGGGCCCGGCACCTGGCCGGGCTCGCCCTGTACGGGCTGGTGCGCTTTCTGGCCGCCGCCGGCCTGGGGTGGCTCGCGGCCATCACGCTGGGGCTCTCGCCCCTGCCCGCCGCGCCGCTGCTGGTCGCCGCGCTGGCCTTCACCGCCGCGGCGCTCCTGTTCTACCTGGCGCTGCCGCTGCTGCGCGCGCCGGGCCTGCGGGGTTTCGCCCACCTGGTGGACCGGGCCTTCCCGGACCTCAAGGACCGCACCATCAGCGCGCTGGAGCTGGGCGGGCAGCTGGAGCGGGACACCCGGGCCCGCCCGGCCGCGCCGGCGGGGGCGTCCGCCGCGCCGGGCGCCACCGCGCCGGTGCTCCGCTACGAGCCGGCCTTCGTGGCGGCGCTGGTGGATGACGCCCGCACCCGCACCGCCGCGCTGGCCGTGCGGCCGGCGCTGGCCCCGCGCGGCCTGGGCCGCTGGGCCGGGACGCTGGCCGGGGTGGCCGCCCTCACCGGGGCGCTGCTGGCGCTCTCCCCCAACCAGTTCGGCGCCTCCGCGCGCCGCCTGCTGCACCCGCGCCAGGGCCGCCCGCCCTTCGGGCTGCGGGTGAGCCCGGGCGACCAGACCGTGCACCCGGGGGAGGACGTGACCATCACCGCGCAGGTGCGCGGCGCC
>DATKKS010000156.1:0-2647 GCA_035542815.1 Saccharimonadales bacterium (SeqCode)
AAGAAGAACGCGCCCCATGGGGGTCTTCAGCGACCGCACCAGCATGGAGCGCATCCTGTTCGCCATCTTCACCTACGAGAACCACAAGCAGGGAACCGGGACCCCCTTCCCGCTCCTGACACACAACTCTTGACGTTACCGTCACCCCGGCCCGCCCTTCGGGAGCGTCCCCTGGAAGCGCATCTCGTTGGTCGGCACGAAGCCGAGGGCCTGGTAGAGCGGCCGGCCGTCGTCGGAGGCGTGCAGTACCAGGGTCTCGATCCCGGCATCGCCCGCCCAGCGCAGCACGTGCTCCATGAGCAGCCGGGCCAGCCCGCGCCGGCGCCAGGCGCGCTCGGTGAACACGTTGAGCACGATCGCCTGGTCGCCCCGGGCCACCCGCGCGCCCTCGGCGGTGCGCAGCGGATGGGGCGGGACCCGGCGCCGCAGCACGCCCGCCCCGGCGACGATCTGGTCCGGCGCCTCCCGCGGGGCCACCAGCCACGCCAGGTACTCCCCGGACGGGAGGGCCGCCTCCAGGTGTCGCCGGGACTCCGCGACCAGCGCGTCGTACTGCTCCGGCGGCAGCACCCCCATGTCGGCGAACATCTCTGCGCGCTGCCGCGCGATCACCGGGATGTCCACGCGGGTGGCCCGGCGGACGAGGAAGGCGTCGGACATGGTTCCTCCGGAGGTCAGGGCCGCGGCGCCGGCCCCTGGGGCACGCTCACCGCCGGGGGCCGTCCCCGTGGAAGAGCACGCAACAGGGCCAGGACGTCTTGAGCCGCGCCTCCCACTCCGCCAGCAGCGGGCGCGTGGGTCCGGGCCCGGTCTTGACGCACATCCCCGCCGCCTTGGACCCTGAGCGCATGTGCTCGAGCAGCTCCGCATGGGGGCAGCCGGCGGTGTCGCGGCACGCGGTGCAGTCCGCGAGCCCCCTGGCGGTGGCGCAGGCGCGGATCCCGCAGTTCTCGCGCCCGCCGCCCTTCCGGCACCCGGCGCACACCGGGACCCCCCGGAGCGCCCCCAGCGCCCGGTCCAGCTGCTCTCCGTCGAGTTCCTTGGGGCCCCACTTCTTCACCCCGTAGGCCCCGACCACCCGGCCGAGCCCCTCCGCCAGCTCCTGGAGCGCGCGATTCCCCACCACGCAGCTCCCGCACCAGATCCCGCAGTACCCGAGCTGGCCTCGGACGTTCCGGTAGGCTGTCCCGCCTGGAATGGCCATCGTCAACTCCCCCGCTCGCGCCGCGCGGCGCCGGCGTCAGGCGCGCCCCGCCTGCGCCCGCCCGACCCAGCGCGGAGCCGAGCCGGTGTGCCGGCGCAGGAGCGCGTTCAGCTGCCCGGCGTGGTGCTGCACGTGGCGCATCGTGTAGAGCAACAGTTCGGCGACGCTGAAATCCCGCCGGCCGAACACCCAGCGGCGCGCGGCCAGCTCCCCGGTGAGCCCCTCGATCCGGACCCGGCACTTGGCCCGCCCGTGCCGGAGGTACTCCAGCATCTCCTCCCGGGTGTACACGCGGGCCGGCAGCAGCCCCGCCGGGTCCATCTCGTCCAGCGTGTACGGCGCCGGCGGAGCGAAGCCCGCGGCGGAGTCGGAGAGATAGAAGTCCAGCCAGAAGAGGGTGTGGTAGACGGTGTACCAGAACTCCGGCTGCTGCGTCCGGTCGCCCCACAGCGCGGCGGGGCAGGCGGTCACGGCGTTCTCGAGCATGTCGAGGGCCGCCCCGAACTGGGACCCCAGAGAAGTCTTCCACAGGTCGTTCATGTCACCGCTCCCGGCACCGGCCGCGCGCCCCGGAGCCCGCGCCGCCGCGGCTCGGCCGCGCCCGCCTCACGCCGGCGCGCCCCCGGCTCCCCGTGCCACCCTACTGCCCGGAAACCCCCGCTGCCAGCGGATTCTCACGCTGGGCGGGCCCGCGGCACCGCCCCGCCGGGGCCGGCATCCGCCGGGGCGGAAGTCGCCTCACCGGCGCCCCGACGTGCTAGACTACCGTCACGCGACGTCCAGGATAACGCTCACCATGGATCTCGAGGACGCGTCATCCTCGCGGGCCCTCGACGGGATTCGCGCGGCGCCCCGCGGCGGAGCATTCCAGCCGCAGGCCCCGTGCCGCCATCCATTGTCCGCCTCCTGCCGCCGAGGCTCCCGGTGAGGTCGGTCCAGGCACGCCACGGTTGTGCGAGTCGCATGACTTCTCCAGCCGACGAAGGAGCGGACGGACATGTTCTGTGATGTGCGCAAACTCCCGGACGGCCAGCCGGTGTGCATCGGGGGCTACGGCCACACCCTCCTGCCCGAGGAATGCCGGTACGACAACGCCCGCTTCATCTGGGAAATCCTCTCCCCCAGCGGGCGCGCGACGCTGTTCCAGGAGGTCGGCCAGCCGGGCATGGGCAAGGAGGAGCTGACCCAGCGCGCGGTGGCCAAGTTCATCGAAGCCACCGGCATCGAGACGCGCTACATCTTTCCCGGCCCGCTGGACGAACTGGGCTCGATGGCCGCGCGGATGGCGATCCGGGACAGCGGCCTGGACGAACAGGGCATCGGGGCCATCGTGTTCGCTTCGAACACCCGCCCGTACGGCTACCCCAGCCACGCCGACCTGACCAAGAAGCGCCTCGGCCTCGACAACGACGCCCTGTGCTTCGACGTGCAGGAGGCCTGCCC
>DATKKS010000157.1:0-12535 GCA_035542815.1 Saccharimonadales bacterium (SeqCode)
GGCCGCGGCCCGCGGCGTGCGGCACGAGGAGAGCGCCGGCCGGATGTTCATCTACCCCGGCGAGGACGACGGCGCGCTGCCGGAGTTCGAGGCGCGCTTCCCGCACCAGGGGCGGCTCTTGCGGAGCGCCACGCTCGAGGATGTGTTTCTGAAGTTGACCGGCCGCGTGCTGAGGGACTAGGCGGCGGGGCGAGGAGCGGAGCCGGTCCCAGCACCTCTCGGCCGGACGCTCGGCTGCGCGCTTCGTGCGCTTCGCCTCACTCGGGCACGCGGCCGGCTGCAACATCCTGTCTTCGCTCGGCCGCGTGACGCCGGCCTGCGAGGTCTGGGACCGGCTCCGACAAGCGCCGCGCCGCCCGCCGCCGGGACGTGACGGCATCGCGGGCCCCGGCGGCCGGGGCTGGCGCGGGCGCTACGCGCCGCGCCGCCCGCCGCCGGCACGGGGCGGTGTCGCGGGCCCGGGCGGCCGGGGCTGGCGCGGGCGCTGCGCGCCGCACCGCCCGCCGCCGGGACGTGACGGCATCGCGGGCCCCGGCGGCCGGGGCTCTCCCTTGACCCCGTCCGCGGCGGCCGGTATGCTGCGTCCATCACCATACACCTTCGGGGCGGGGCGCAAGTCCCCACCGGCGGTACAGCCCGCGAGCGGATCCGCGGCCCGGCGCCGTCTCCCGTGTGAGGCGGCAGCCGCGGCGGAGCCCGCAGACCCGGTGCGATTCCGGGGCCGACCGTGACAGTCGGGATGGAAGAAGGTGGTCCGGACCCCGGGCGGCCGAGCGCCGCCGCCGGGCGCCGGGCTGCGCGCCCCGGAGGTCACCGCCTCCGGGGCCTTCTGTTCTCCGGGGGCCAGACCGCCGGCCCGCGGGCCGGCACGGGGGATCCGCTCGCATGCCCGCTGCGCGGCGCGCGCGCCGGTTGGATGTGGAAGCCGCCATGGACCAGGCGCTGCGCTGGGCCCGCCGCGGGCTGGCGCGGGCCCGCCCCAACCCGCTGGTGGGCGCCGCGGTGCTGCGGGACGGCCGGCTGGTGGGCCGCGGGTGGCACACCCGCTTCGGCGGCCCGCACGCCGAAGCGATGGCCCTGGAGGACGCCGGGCGCGCCGCGCGCGGCGCCACCCTGGTGGTCACGCTGGAGCCGTGCGCCCACTACGGCAAGACGCCGCCGTGCACCGAGGCCATCCTCCAGGCCGGCGTGCGGCGGGTGGTGGCCGCCACGCTGGACCCCAACCCGCTGGTGGCCGGGCGGGGCCTGGCGCGCCTGCGGCGGGGCGGCGTGTCGGTGCAGGTGGGCTGCGGCGCGGCCGCGGCGCTGGGCCTCAACGAGGGCTACTTCTCCACCCACGTGCGCGGGCGCCCGTGGGTGACGCTCAAGGTGGCCTGCACCCTGGACGGGAAGCTGGCCGCCGCGGACGGCACCTCGCGCTACATCAGCGGGCCGGACACGCTGCGCCTGGCCCACCGCCTGCGCACCGAGTACCACGCCATCCTGGTGGGGCGCGGCACGGTGGAGGCGGACGACCCGCAGCTCAACGCGCGCCTGGTGGCCGGCACCAGCCCGGTGAAGGTGGTGCTGGACGGCCGCGGGCGGCTGCGGCCCACGCTGCGGGTGTTCGACGTGCGCGAGGCGCCGGCGCTGTGGGTCACCGGCCCGGGGGTTCCCCGGGCGCGCCGGGAGCCGGTGGTGGCGCGCGGGGTGGAGCACGTGGAGGTGCCGCGGGCGCGGAGCGGCGGCCTGGACCTGCGGCGGGTGCTGCGCGAGCTGAGCCGCCGCGGGCTGCAGAGCCTCCTGGTGGAGGGGGGCTCGGAGGTGCTGACGGCGTTTCTGAACGCGGGGCTGGTGGACCGCGTGATGGTGGCGGTGGCGCCCCGGCTGCTGGGACAGGGGAACCGCGACTGGCTGGGGGACATCCGGGTGCGGACCATGCGCCACATCCGTCCCCTGCTGTTCCCGGAGGTGCGGGAGATGGGCACCGAGGCCCTGTTCACCGGCTACCTCACGGATCCCTCGGACCTCTTGGAAGGGTGGGTGCTCTGATGTTCACCGGGTTGGTGGAGGCGGTGGGCCGTGTGACCCGCGCGGACCGCGAGGCGAACGGGCTGCTGTTCGAGATCGAGGCGCGGGAGTTCCCGGAACTGGGGACCGGCGCCAGCGTGAGCGTGCTGGGCTGCTGCCACACGGTGATCGCGGCCGAAGGGGCGCGCTTCCGGGTGCGCTCCATGGACGAGACCCTGCGGCGCACGGTGCTGGGGGACCTGAAGGTGGGCTCGCGGGTCAACCTGGAGCGGTCGCTGCGCATCGGCGCGGAGCTGGGCGGGCACCTGGTGGCCGGGCACATCGACGGCGTGGGCACGGTGGAGGAGGTCGAGGCCTCGGCCACCGAGACCCGGGTCGCGGTGCGGGTGCCGCCGGAGCTGGCCCGGTTCGTGGCCGAGAAGGGCTCGCTGTGCGTGGACGGCGTGAGCCTCACGGTGGGCGAAGTGAGCGGCAGCCGGGCGAACGTGTACCTCATCCCGTACACGCTGGAGCACACGGTGGCGGACGCCTACCGGACCGGCACGCGGGTCAACCTGGAGGTGGACCTGGTGGCGCGGTACGTGGCGAGGCTGTTGGAGTTCAAGGTCTGATGGAGGGTGCCGGCGCGGCGCCGGCCCCGGAGAGGTTGGGCATGGCAGCGAGGACCCAGCACGCGGCCCGGACGAAGGGCTTCTGCACGGTGGAGGAGGCGGTCCACGAGCTGCGCCGCGGGCGCATGATCATCGTGGTGGACGACGCCGACCGGGAGAACGAGGGCGACCTGGTGATGGCCGCCGAGAAGGTCACCCCGGACGCGGTGAACTTCATCACCATGCACGCCCGCGGCCTGATGTGCGCGCCCATGGCCGGGGCGTGGGTGGACCGGCTGAGCCTGAAGCCGATGGCCGCGGAGAACACCGCCCTGGGCGGGACCAAGTACACCGTGTCCGTGGACGCCCGGCTCAAGGGCGTGACCACCGGCATCTCCGCGCACGACCGGGCGGCCACGCTGCGCCACCTGGCCGCGCCCCGGGCGCACCCCGAGCAGTTCGCCCGGCCGGGCCACATCTTCCCCATCCGGGCCGAGGACGGCGGGGTGCTGCGGCGCGCCGGCCACACCGAGGCCGCGGTGGACCTGCTGCGCCTGGCGGGGCTGCGCCCGGTGGGGGTGGTGTGCGAGATCATGGCCCCCAACGGCGAGATGGCGCGGCTGCCGCAGCTCCTGGAAATGGCCGCCCGGCACCACCTGCGGGTGCTCACGGTGGAGGAGCTGATCGCCTGGCGGCGGCGCAAGGAGCGCCTGGTGGAGTGCGTGGTGCGCACCCACATCCCGACCCCGTGGGGCGACTTCGCGCTGCACCTGTACGAGAGCAAGCTGGACGGCGACCACCACGTGGCGCTGGTGCGGGGCGAGGTGCGCTCCGCCGAGCCGGTGCTGGTGCGGGTGCACTCCCAGTGCCTGACCGGCGACGTCCTCCACTCCATGCGCTGCGACTGCGGCGAGCAGCGCGACGAGGCCATGCGCCGGATCGCGCGCGCCGGGCGCGGGGTGTTCCTGTACATGCGCCAGGAGGGCCGGGGCATCGGGCTGGCCAACAAGCTCAAGGCCTACGCGCTGCAGGACCGGGGCTACGACACGGTGGAGGCCAACCTCAAGCTGGGTTTCCCGGCCGACCTGCGCGACTATGGCATCGGAGCCCAGATCCTGTGCGACCTGGGGTTGAAGAACATCCGCCTGATGACCAACAACCCGCGCAAGGTGGTGGGCCTGGCGGCCTACGGCCTCAAGGTGGTGGACCGCGTGCCGATCCAGATGCGGCCCCGCCCCACCAACATCCAATACCTGGAGACCAAGCGCGAGAAGCTGGGGCACCTGCTGGAACCCAACGGGGCGGCCCGCGGCGCCCGGGCGCCGGTCCGGCCCGCGGGCCGCGCGGCGGGCCGCAAGCCGGCGCGGGCGCGGCGGGCCGGCCGGCCGGCCGCCGGGAGGAGGCGGTCATGAATGAGTTCCGGGGCGAGCTGGACGGCCATGGGCTGCGGGTCACGCTGCTGGTGAGCCGCTTCAACGAGGAATACGGGCTGCTGCTGATCCAGGGGGCGATGGCCGAGCTGCTCCGGCTGGGGGTGGCCGAGGCGGACCTCGAGGTGATCTCGGTGCCCGGGGCGCTGGAGCTGCCCCCGGCGGCGGCGCTGCGCCTGGCGCGCGAGCCGGCGCCCGACGCGCTGGTGGCGCTGGGCGCGGTGATCCGCGGCGAGACCAGCCACCACGAGCTGGTCGCCCGGGAGTGCGCCCGGGGCCTGGCCGAGCTGAGCCGCGGCACCGGCGTGCCGGTGGCCTTCGGGGTGCTCACCACCGAGAACGACGAGCAGGCGCTGGAGCGCGCCCATCCCGAGCGCCGCAACAAGGGGGCCGAGGCGGCCCGGGCGGCGGTGGAGATGGCGCGGCTGGCGCAGGCCCTGCGCGGCGAGCCGGACCGGGCCGCGCGATAGGGAGGTCGGCGGTGGTGGAGCGGCGCGAGCGGCGGCGGATGCGCGAGCTGGGGGTGCGGGCCCTGTACCAGGCCGAGGTGGTGGGGGAGGACGTGCAGGACGCCCTGGAGAACGTGCTGGCCCACGCCAAGCCCGTCCGGCCCGCCGGGCGCGAGTACCTCGAGCATGTGCTGAAGTGCTTCGTGGAGCACCAGCCGGCCATCGACGCGGCCCTGGAGAGCCAGGCCGAGCACTGGAGTCTCAAACGCATGGCCGCCACCGACCGCAATGTGCTACGGTGGGCCGCGGCCGAGCTGTGGTTCCGCCCGGACGTGCCGCGCGCGGTGGTGCTGGACGAGGCCATCGAGCTGGCCAAGGAGCTGAGCGGGCCGGAATCGGGAAAATTCGTGAACGGCATCCTGGACCGGCTGCCCCACTCGGCGCCGGACCCGGAGACGCCCAAGGACTGATGCCGGCCGAGCCGCAGGCCGGGGCGCGTGGGCCGGACCGGGCCGCAGGACCGGGACCCAAGGGGCGAGCGTGAAGGTCGCGATCCTCTCCGACATCCACGGCAACCTGCAGGCGCTGGAGGCGGTGCTGGCCGACATGCGCGCGGCCGGCGCGCAGCAGGTGTACTGCCTGGGCGACGTAGTGGGCTACGGCGCCAACCCCAACGAGTGCTGCGCCCGGGTGGCCGACCTGGCGGAGGCGTGCGTCCTGGGCAACCACGACGAGGCCGCCCTGGGCCAGGGCAGCCTCGAGTACTTCAACTCGGTCGCCAAGATGGCTGCCCTGTGGACCATGAAGGTGATGGACGCGCCCACCCGCGACTACCTGCAGCGGGCGCCCATGACCTTCCCGCTGGTGGCCGGCGAGCACCAGGCGCTCCTGGTCCACGCCTCCCCCGACCACCCCGCCGACTGGCACTACATCATCTCCGAGCACGACGCGCGCGCCGCGTTCGAGCACTGCACCGAGCGGCTGATCTTTGTGGGCCACTCCCACGCGCCGGGCATCTTCACCCTGGCGGGGAGCGAGGTGGGGGTGCTGCGCACCGCCGCCTGCACCCTGGCGCCGGGCACGCGCTACCTGGTCAACGACGGCAGCGTGGGGCAGCCCCGGGACGGGGATCCGCGCGCGGCGTGGTGCCTGTTCGACGCCCAGGCCGGCACCCTGGAGGTGCGCCGGGTGGCCTACGACGTGGGAGCGGCCCAGGCCGCCATCCGCGGTGCCCAGCTGCCGGAGATCCTCGCCAGCCGCCTGGCGTGGGGCGAGTAGGGCGGCCGCGCTAGCCGCCCAGCAGCTCCATCAGCCGCTCCCCCCGCCGCGACTCCGGAAACTCCCGCACCACCCGCTCGCGCGCCGCGGCGCGCTCGGCCGGGCCGCCGGCGTGCGCCGCGCGGATGGCGGCGGCGGTGGCCTCGACGTCGCCGAACGGCACCACCCGCCCGCACCCGCCGACCACCTCGGGGCTGGAGGTGCCGGCGCACACCACCGGCAGGCAGCCGCAGGCCATGGCCTCGGCCACCGCGATGCCGAACCCCTCGTGGGCGCTGAGCTGGGCGTACACCGCGGCGCGGCGGTAGAGGTCCCGCAGCTCCTCGTCCGACACCCGCCGCCCGGTGAGGGTGAGGTTGGGCCCCCCGGCGCGGCGCAGCTCCTCCGAGGCCGCCGGCGAGGCGATCCGGCCCACCACCGCGAACTCCAGCTCCGGCAGCAGCCGCGAGGCCCGGGCGAACGTGAGCAGCCCCTTCTGCACGTTGAACAGCGGGTTGACCGTGCCGACGGTGAGCACCCCGGCGCGCCGCGCGCCGCCGTCCCCCGGGGCGGGCGAGAAGAACTCGGCGTCGATCCCGGGGTAGACCGTCTCCATGCGGCCCGCCGGCCGGGCCCAGCGCCGCACCTCGGAGGCCGCGAAGTCGGAGAACGGCAGGATCAGGTCGGCGTGCCGCAGCACCCAGGAGCCCACCCAGCGGTGGTGGGGCTTGCGCATGTTGCCGAACCGGATGGCCGGGATCGAGGCCACGTCGTAGCCGCCGGTTACCAGTACGAAGCGGACCCCGGCCCGGCGGCACAGCCATAGGGTCAGCGCCGCATAATCTGGCAACAGAAACCACAGGAAGGCCAGGTCCACCTCGCGCCGCGAGAGGATCCGCCACAGCTCCCCGTAGAAGGCCGCCGAGCGGCGGAAGTGCAGCACGCGCAAGTCGAAGTGCCGGGAGAGAATGCGTTCGTCCTTCAGGATGAAGGTGGTGTCCGGCCAGGGGTAGATGAAGAGCATCCGGCGGCGGCTCATGGCGCGCCAGCTTCGCACACCCGGCCGGGGGCGTGCAAGCTCAAGCCGTTCCAGCGATTGACCCGGCTGGGGGGAGGTGCTAGCCTGCTGCCGCTGGATGCCCGCGTGATTCCAACGTTTACGCCGCGCGCGGCGTCCCACATGCAAGGGCCGCCCGGCGGACCGGGCCGGCCCTCCACGCCCTACCCTCCGACGGAGATTCATGCGCGAATCCACGCCCGGCCACTGGGACCGCTACTGGAAGGCCCACGCGGTGGTCGAGGAGACCTACGACAACGGCGACCGGATGATCCGCGAGCTGCTCCGCGAGCCGCCCGCCGGCAAGCGGGCCCTGGAGGTGGGAGCCGGCTCGGGGCGGGACAGCATCGAGCTGGCGCGGGCCGGGGCGCGGGTGTTCGTGGTGGACTACGTGCGGTCCTCGCTGGAGGTGTGCCGGCGGCTGTCCCGGGAGGCCGGGGTGGAGTTGCTGTGCATCCAGGCTGACGCCACCCGGATGCCGGTGCGCGAGGGCAGCTTCGACCTGGTGTTCCACCAGGGCGTGCTGGAGCACTTCCGCCGCCCGGCGGAGCTGCTGGACGAGAACTACCGCATCCTCCGGCCCGGCGGGGTGGCGCTGGTGGACGTGCCGCAGACCTACCACGTGTACACCCTGCTCAAGAAGCTGCTGATCGCGGTGAACCGCTGGTTCGCCGGGTGGGAGACCCAGTACAGCGCCGGGAGCCTCACGCGGGTCGCGGAGCGCAGCGGGTTCCGGGTGGAGGCGGCGTTCGGAGACTGGATGGTGCCCGGCCTCTTCTACCGGGGCCTGCGCTACGTGCTGCGGCAGCTGCGCATCGCGCGGCTGCCGCTGTACCCGGGGCGCGGCGGGCGGTGGGACCGCTGGATGAGCGGGCTGCGCGAGCGGCTGCGCGGGCGCCGCTGGGCGCTCAACACCATGATGTGCGTGGGCGTGCGCGCCCGCAAGCCGGCGGTCCCGTCCCCATGAGGGTGCTGGCCCTCAACTGGCGCGACCTGAAGCACCCCGAGGCCGGCGGCGCCGAGGTGCACCTGCAGGAGATCCTGCGGCGGTGGGCGGCGGGCGGCGACGAGGTGACGCTGCTCAGCTCGGGCTTCCCGGGGGGCGCCCCGGAGGACCTCCAGGACGGGGTGCGGGTGCTGCGCGCCGGGGACTGGTGGAACGCCAACCTGGCGCTGGCCCGCCTGGGCCGCCGGGAGCTGGCGCGCGGGCGCTACGACCTGGTGGTGGACGACGTCAACAAGATCCCGTTCTTCGCCCCCGGCTGGACCCGGCTGCCGGTGCTGGCGGTGGTGCCGCACCTCTTCGGCACCACGGTGTTCCAGGAGGCGGCCGCCCCGATGGCGCTGTACGTGTGGGCCTACGAGCGGTTCATCCCCGCGGTGTACCGGCGGGCGCGGCTGCTGGCGATCAGCGAGAGCACCCGCGAGGACCTGGTGGCGCGGGGGCTGGCGCGCGACCGGATCGAAGTGGTCTACTGCGGGATGGACCACGGGCTGTACGCGCCGGGCGGGGAGCGCGACCCCGAGCCGCTGGTGGTGTTCCTGGGGCGCCTCCGCCGCTACAAGGGGGTGCAGCACCTGCTGGGGGCGCTGCCGCGGCTGTGGCGCCAGGTGCCGGCGGCGCGGGTGGTCATCGTCGGGGACGGCCCGCACCGCGCGGCGCTGGAGGCCCAGGCGGCCCGCCTGGGCTCGCCCAACGTGAGCTTCACCGGGAGCATTCCGATGGCCGAGAAGGTGCGGTGGCTGCGGCGGGCGTGGGTCACGGTGAACCCCAGCCCCAAGGAGGGCTGGGGGCTCACGGTGATCGAGGCCAACGCCTGCGGCACCCCCAGCGTGTCCAGCCGCAGCCCGGGGCTGCGCGAGTCGGTGCGCGACGGCGAGACCGGCCTGCTGGTGGACCACGGCGACTCCGCGGGCCTGGCGGAAGCCCTGGCCCGGGTGCTGGGCGACCGCGAGCTGCGCGAGCGGCTGGGGTGCGCGGCGGTGCGCTGGGCCGGCACCTTCACCTGGGACCGCTGCGCGCAGGAGGCCCGGCAGGTGGCGGTGCGGGCGGCGGAGGAGGGGGCATGAGCACCTCCCGGGTGCTCAAGTGGGGCCTGGTGGTGCTCAAGATGGGCCTGAGCGTGGCCCTGTTCGTGTGGCTGACCCACCGCTACGACGTGCTCGGGGCGGTGCGCGAGACCCGCGGGGCGCTGCCCGGCTGGCTGTGGGCGGCGGTGGCCCTGTTCTTCACCAGCAACCTGCTGGGCTCGTGGCTGTGGGGGCGGCTGCTGCGGTTGCAGGGGGTGGAGATCCCGTTCGCGCGGGTGGCCGCCTACTACTTCGTGGGGCTGTTCTTCAACAACTTCCTGCCCGCGAACATCGCCGGGGACTTCGCCCGCATCAGCGCCGCCCGCAGCCACAGCGACCGCGCCGCGCCGGTGTTCTCGGCCACCCTGATGGACCGCATGATGGGCGGCCTGGCGGTGGCCGGCCTGGCCATGGCCAGCGTCCTCATCGCCTGGCCGTGGTTCCACGACCTGCGGGTGGACGCGCTGGTGACGGGGCTGTTCGCCGTGTCCCTGGTCATGTATCTTGCAGTGTTCCGGCGGGACGCGCTGCGGGTGCTGGAGTGGCCCTTCCGGGCGCTGCGGCTGCCCCGGCTGCGCCGGCGGATGGCCCAGCTCATGGACCAGCTGAACGCCTACCGCGAGCAGGGCCCGCGGCTGGCGGCGCTGCTGGTGCTGGGGGCGCTGATCCAGGTGATGCGGGTGTGCGTGCACCTGTTCGTGGCGCGCGCCCTGGGGATCCGCATCCCGCCGGGGGTGATCTTCACCTTCGTGCCCATCCTGGCGGCCATCGTGATGCTCCCGATCTCGCTCAACGGGATCGGGGTGCGCGAATCGGCCTCGGTGCTGCTGTTCTCGATGGTGGGGCTGTCGGGGGGGCGGGCCATCGTGTTTCAGGATCTCACCTGGCTGCTCGCCATCCTGGTGAGCCTGCTGGGAGGCGTGATCTTCGTGCTGCGCACGCCGTTGCGCTGGGTGGTGTCCTGGCGCAAGGCGGCCGTCTGACCGGGCGGGGGGACTCCGGGCGCCGCGCGCCCGCCCGCCCCCAAGGAGCCTCGCGGGAATGAACGAACGCTGGACCAACCGGTTGATGACGGCGCTGGCCGTCCTGGTGCCTTTCCTGGTCTACATCAAGACGATGGCCCGGACCGTGCCCTTCTGGGACGCGGGCGAGTTCATCTCGGTGTCGAAGATCCTCGGCATTCCGCACCCCCCGGGCACGCCGCTGTTCGTGCTGACCGGCCACCTGTTCGGGCTTCTGCCGCTGTTCCGCGACTACGCCTCGCGGATCAACTTCGTGTCCGTCGTGACCGGCATGATCACCATCGCCTTCACCTACCTCCTGGTGCAGAAGGCGGTGACCCACCTGCCGTTCTGCGAGGACGACCCGGTGGAGCGGCGCTGGCTGTCCTACGCAGCGGGCCTGGCGGCGGCCTGGTTCACCGCGTTCTCACACAGCTTCTGGAACACCTCCACCGAGATCGCCCACGTGCACGTGGGGGCCTCCGCGGTGATGTTCTTCTCCATGTGGACCGCGGTGAACTGGTGGGAGCGCCTGGGCCAGCCGGGCAACGAGCGCCGCCTGCTGATGATCTGGTACCTGATGTGCGTGGGCATCGGCTGGCACCTGGGCGGCTTCCTGGTGCTGCCGGCGGTGGTGCTGTTCTCGCTGGTGGTGGACTGGCGGCGGTCGTGGTGGATCGGCATCGGGGCGGTGATCATGATGCTGTGGCTGCAGTGGACCGGCCTCCTGATGCGCCGCGCCGACGAGCTCAGCCACGACCTGCTGACGGCGCTGCTCTCGGGGCTGGGGCTCGTGGTGATCTGCCTGGTGCTGCACTTCGTCCTGCGCAAGCCGCTGCGGCCGTTCCTGTGGGTGTCGGTGGGCGCGCTGGTGGCGGGCCTCAGCGTCCACGGCTACCTGGTGATCCGGGCCCGCCAGGACCCCATCATCAACGAGGCCGCGCCGTCCACCTGGAACGCGCTGTGGAAGGAGTTCACCCGCGAGCAGTACGCCCCGCCCAGCCCGCTGGAGCGCAGCGGCAACTGGACCTACCAGCTGGACACCATGTTCTGGCGCTACTTCCGGGACGAGTTCACGCTGGGCCCGGCGCGGCAGTCGGCGCCCGGCACGCGGCCGTTCACCGGCCTCCTGGCGCTGCTGGCGGTGGGCGTGCCGCTGGTGCTGGGGGAGTTCGGGCGGCTGTACCAGCTGCTCAAGGGCCGGCCCCGGAGCGACCGCTGGTGGGTGGTGCACCTGGCGGTGTGGGTGGTGGTGGTGGGGCTGTACCACGCGCGCGGCCGGCCGCTGGGCGAGTTCATGGGGCAGACCTACGACCCCGGGGCGCTGGGCATCGCGGTGTTCTTCGCGCTGTGCGTGTTCGACCTGGCGCTGGCGGTCCGCTGGCAGCGGCCGGTGTTCGTCCTGATCCAGACCGCCTTCCTGATGGGCAGCCTGTGGCTGGTGCTGTACCTGAACTTCAAGGACCCCCAGGTGCGCGAGCGGGACTACTTCTTCCTGTGGGGCTACGAGGCCTTCTCGGCGTGGATCGGCGTCGGGATCGTGGCCGCGATCCACGAAGGGCTGCAGGCCCTGAAGCTCCAGGCCCACCGCCGCTGGCTGGCGCCGGCGGTGGCGGCGGCCAGCCTGTGCCTGCCGGTGGCGACCTGCGCGCACTTCTACTTCGAGCAGGACCACGAGGGCAACTACGTGGCCCGGGACTACGCCTACAACATGCTGGCCCCGCTGGCGCCCAATGCCATCATCTTCACCAACGGCGACAACGACACCTTCCCGCTGTGGTACCTGCAGGAGGTGGAGGGGGTGCGCCGCGACGTGCGGGTGGTGAACCTGTCGCTGCTGAACACGCCCTGGTACATCAAGCAGATGCGGGACCTGGACCCGAAGGTGCCGATCCTGCTGAACGACGACGAGGTGGACCGCCTGGAGCCCTACCGCACCGAGGACGGGACCATCGTCCTGGTGAAGGACATCATGGTGCACCACATCGTGCAGGCCAACGACAGCCGCAAGCCGGTGTACCTGGCGGTCACGGTGCCCGAGCAGATGGGCCTGGAGCGGCGGCTGTCGCTCGAGGGGCTGGCGTTCCGGATCCTGGCCGACACCCTGCACGACCCGGTGAACGTGGCGGCCACCCGCAACGCCCTGTACCACATCTTCCGCTTCCGGGGCCTCCTGGACTCGGCCGGGAACCTGACCGCCGTCCCGTACAAGGACGACAACGCGGTGCGCCTGGCGGGCAACTACGCCTCGGCCCACATGCGGCTGGCCTTCGTGTACCACGATCAGGGCCAGCTGGCGCAGGCGATGGACGAGCTGCGCCGCGCGGAACAGATCTCCCCCGACTTCGTGGGCATCCCCATCGCGCGCGGGATGTTCTACCAGGAGCGGGGCGACACCCTGGGCGCCATCCGCGCCTTCGAGGCGGCGCTGCCGCGCTTCCGGACCAACACCGAGCTGAACTACCGGCTGGGGGTGCTGTACGCGCTGCGCGGCCGCTACCAGGAGGGGCTGAACCTGCTGGAGGTGGCCCGCCGCAGCGAGCCCGACAACTCCACCGTGGTGCTGAGCGAGTTCACCCTGCTCATCCAGATGGGCAAGATCAACGACGCCGAGGCCATGATGAACGACTACCTGGGGCGCCACCCGGACGACGCCCGCGCCAAGTCGGTC
>DATKKS010000158.1:0-13675 GCA_035542815.1 Saccharimonadales bacterium (SeqCode)
GCTACACCCTGGGCATCTGCTTCGGCTCGCGCCTCGGGGCCAACTGGAGCTTCCGGCACTTCACGGTGCTGGCCCCCGCCGGCGGCTTCGAGCGCTTCGCCCCCACCTTCGCGGCCATGCTCGGCTCGTATCGGATCAACGGCGCCTGGGCCCGCAGCTACATCCAGCAGGGCATGGCCCGGCTGCACCAGATGCAGCAGCAGACCGCCGAGCGGGTCGCCCGGAACGCCGAGGAGATCCACGCCACCATGCAGGCCGCCTGCGACGAGCGCAGCCGCAGCCAGGACTACCTCGACTACCAGCGCACCAACTTCATCCGCGGCCAGCAGGACTGGGTCTCGGACATGGAAGGCGGGACGGTGTACCACACCGACAGCTGGGGCACGCAGAACACCACGACCGACGAGCGCTGGGAAGGCCAGCCCTTCGACTACGTGAACTACGTGAACTACACCGGCAAGAACCCCAAGTACAACGAGCAGATGACCGCCATCGACAGCCGCGAGCTGTGGGAGCAGCACATCCGCGGCCAGTAGCGGCCGGTCCGCTGCCGGGTCCGCCGGCGCGGGGACCGTGCGCCGGCCCGCAGGCGTAGGCCCGGATCCCGCGGCCCTTGGCCCGGGCTGCGGGCTATGAGAGAATTGTAGCTCAGAGGTCCGGCGGAACGCCCGGTGCGGCCGCATGCGGAGTGCCCCGGCCGGGTGCCTCTCTGCCGCTTCCCGCCCACCCGGCCAGGCCGCCCCGGGCGGCCGAAGCCGGAGCCGCTTCGTGGGCCGTGCACTGCTTCTCATCCTCGTCGCTGCGACGCTCGGCTTCCCGGGCGCCGCGCTCGCCGCCTGCCCGGCCTGGCCGCACGACTCTACTGAAAACGTCTGGGTGTGCTCCGGCGCCGGCGGGGAGCCGAACCCCGTGGCCCTCGCCGACGGCGCCGGCGGGGCCTTCCTGGTGTGGACCGACGGCCGCTCGGGGGCCGGCACCGACATCTACGCCCAGCACCTCGACGCCTACGGCCGGGCCCGCTGGACCGCCGGGGGGGTGCCGGTGTGCGCCGCGCCCTTCAACCAGTTCCGGCCCCGGGCGGTGCTCGACGGCGCTGGCGGGATCGTGGTGGCATGGCAAGACCAGCGCAGCGGGAGCCAGTACGACATCTACGCCCAGCGCCTGGACTCCCTGGGGGCGCCCCGCTGGATCCCGAACGGGGTGGCGGTGTGCACCGCCGGCAACGACCAGGGGCTCCCGGCGCTGGCCACGGACGGCGCGGGCGGCGCAATCGTGGCCTGGGGCGACGCCCGCGGGGTGGGCTTGTCGCACGTCTACGCGCAGCGGCTCGGCCCGGACGGGGCGCCCCAGTGGACCGCCAACGGGATGGCGGTGTGCGGCGCCGCCGGCCCGCAGTCGGGGCCCGCGGTGGTCCCGGACGGCGCGGGCGGCGCGATCGTGGCCTGGCAGGACGGGCGGGTGCAGCTGCACACCCTCATCTGCGCCCAGCGGCTGAGCCCCTCGGGAGCGCTCCGCTGGGCGGCCGCCGGGGTGCCGGCGATGGCCACCCCCGGCACGGCGAGCCCCCCGGTGCTGGACGCCGACGGGACCGGCGGCGCGGTGGCGGCGTGGATGGATTTCCGGAACGGCAAGGACTATGACATCCTGGGCCAGCGGTTCGACTCCCTGGGCGCCGTGCGGTGGGGCCCCGACGGAGCCGGCGTGTGCACGGCGGCGCAGGACCAGGCCGGGCCGACCGTGGCGGCGGATCGCGCCGGAGGCGCAGTGGTGGCCTGGCACGACTACCGGTCGGCCGCCAGCCTCCAGATCCGCGCCCAGCGCATCAGCCCCGGCGGCGCGCCGCGCTGGACGCCCGACGGCATCCTCCTGTGCGGGCCGGGCAGCTCCCAGGCCGCGGTGGCAGTGTCGGACGGCGCCTCCGGGGCGGTGGTGGCCTGGCAGGACGGCCGCGGCGGCGCGTGGGACGTCTACGCGCAGCACGTGGACTCCGCCGGCACGCCGCAGTGGCAGCCCGGCGGGGTGGCGGTGTGCACCGCCCAGGGGGGCCAGTCGAGCCTGGGCCTGGCCTCGGACGGCGCGGGCGGAGCCATCGCGGTGTGGGTGGACAGCCGCAGCTGGGTGGGCAACGACCTCTACGCCCAGCGGGTGGAGCGCTTCGGGTACCTGGGCAACCCCGAGCCGTGCGCCACCGGGGTGCGCGACGTGCCCGCAGACCAGGGCGGCTGGGCGGAGCTGAGCTGGGAGCGGAGCTACCTCGACACGCTGCCCGGGGCGGTGGTGCAGAGCTACGAGGTGTGGCGCAAGGTGCCGCCCACGCCCACCGCGGTGCCGGCCGCGGCGCGGCGCGCCGGCCGGGCGCTGGCCGGGTACTGGGAGCCGGTCGCGAGCGTCCCCGCGGCGGCGCAGGAGTCCTACACGTTGGCCGTGCCCACCGGCCGCGACTCGATGCTGGGGCCGAACCCGCTGACCTTGTTCCGGGTGGAGGCCCACACTCTGGGCGAGGCCTTCTGGGCCTCGGCCCCGGACAGCGGCTACTCAGTGGACAACCTGCCGCCGGTCACGCCCCAAGGCCTCCGGGGGATCGCCGCGGGCGGCTTCGTGACCCTGCGCTGGCACCCGAACCCGGACCCCGACGTGGCGGTGTACCGGCTCTACCGGGGCGCCACGTCCGACTTCGTCCCCGACCGCGCCAACCGGGTGTGCAACCAGCCCGACACGGTCTTCGCCGACCGCCCTGCGCGCCGGTTCTGCTACAAGCTGTCGGCCACCGACATCCACGGCAACGAGGGCCCGTGCGCGCTGCTCCTGGACTCGGAGATCGTCTCGGTCCCGGCGCCCGCGGCGGCGTCCGGATTCTCGCTGGGCCGCCCTTGGCCCAACCCCGCCCGCGCGCGGGCCCAGGTGCGCCTGGAGCTCCCCGGGGCGGGGCCGGCCGAGCTGGCGCTGTTCGACGCGGAGGGACGGCGGCTGAGGACGCTGCTGTCCGGGGCGGCCTCACCGGGCCCGCGCGAGGTGGCCCTCGAGCTGCGCGGCGGCGCCGGCCAGCCTCTCCCCTGCGGGATCTACTGGCTCCGGCTCTCGATTCCCGGAAGACACCTGGTGCGGAAGCTGGTGGTGCTCCGGTAGCGCGCCCCGGGCCCGGCGAGGGTCCTTCGGGCGCGGCGTGCCGGCCGCCGGCCTCAGGGCCGGCCGGCGCCCACGCGGCGGACCTGGCCGCCCGGCCGGCCGGTGCCGCCCGCGCGCCGCACCAACCGCCCCGCGCCCCGCCCCACCACCTCCGCCGCCGGCGGATCCAGGTTGGCGAGCACCACCAGGGTGTACGGCCCGCTCAGCTCCAGCAGCGCGTTGACCCCGGGGGAGCCCCCGGCGATGCCCAGGCCGGCGCCCGGCCCGATGAGGGCCTCGGTGTCGGTGGAATCGAGCAGCCGATGGTCGCGCAGCGCCCGCGCGAAGCGCACCAGGTCCCCGGCGGTGGAATGGCCGCCGCCCGCGGCGCTCCCGCGGCCCAGCTGCACCCGCACCGGCTGCGGCCCGGCCGCCTCCCCGGCGCCCGCAGCCGGCTCGCCGCCGTTGCGCGAGTACCGGACCGCCACGTCCTCGGGCAGCCGGTCGCCCTCGTAGTGGTCGGTGTGCGCCATGCCCGCCGGCCCGTAGACGTGCCGCCGGATGTAGTCGTAGTAATCCTCGCCCGAGACGCGCTGCACGATCATCCCCAGCAGCACGAAGCCGCCGTTGGAGTACTGCTGGCGGGTGCCCGGCTCGAACTCCAGCGGGAGATCCCGCACCAGGCGGTACCAGTCCGCGGCGGTGCGCACCTGGAGCGGGTCCTTCCACAGCTCCGGGGAGCGCAGCACGTCGGGGACGCCGGCGCGATGCTCCAGCAGCATGCGGACGGTGATCTTGCCGGCGGCCTCAGCCGGGTAGTCCGGCAGGTGGCGCGCGATCGGGTCGTCCAGCCCCAGCCGGCCCTGGCGGGCCAGCTGGTAGACCGCGACGGTGGTGAAGATCTTGTTGATGGACCCCAGGTCGAAGCGGGTGTCCAGGGTGTTGGGCCGGCGGGCCTCCCGCGAGGCCATCCCGTAGGCCCGGGCGAAGAGCGCGGTGCCGTTCTTGTCCAGCACCGCCACGCCCGAGAACGCGCCGGCGCGGGAGAGCGAGTCGAGCTGGCCGGCCAGCGCGGCCACGATCTGCGCGTCGGTGGGCGGCGGGCCGGCCGGAGCCGCGCCTGCGGGCGGCCCGCCGGTGTCCTCGCTCGCCTCCACCTGGATCCCCACCAGCGGGTGCGGGGGTTCGGCCCGGCAATGGAAGCGCAGCGTCAGCGCCTCGCCCCGGGCGTTGCGCGCCTGCACCGCCACGAAGTCCTCCCCCGCCTCCAGCACCCGCATGGGCGTCAGCTGCCCCTGCTCGCCGCGCAGCTGGCGCCACACCTCCAGGCGCTGCCCGGGAGTGCGGGCCTTGAGATCCTCCGCGGCGATGTTCCCCGCGTAGAACGCGCGCATCGCCGCCTCGTCGGCGTTGTAGGCGGCGAAGAACTCGCGCGCGTGCCGGCCCGGCTCGGTGTCGGGGAACTTCACGTCCTCCGCCGCGGCCGGGCGCGCGCCCAGGGCGGCGGCCGCCAGCAGCGCCATCCAGAACCGTCCGGGGATCCGCTTCACCTTCGTCCCTCGCCTCCCAGGCCCGCCCGCGGGCGGGCCTGCCTGCCGAACGCGTCCACCGGGTCCGGGCGCGAGGCCCGCAGCGCGGACCGGACCTGCTTGCCGCAGTGCATCGGGCGCCCTACCCCGCCGCCCAGCCCAGGTCGGGCCGCCGCCGGTGCCACTCGGTGGCCTGCTCGTAGGCCTGCGCCACCCGCAGCGCCACGTCCTCCTGGAACGGCTTGGCGTACACCATCAGCCCGATGGGCAGGCCGGCCGAGGTGAAGCCGCAGGGCAGCGAGACCGCGCACAGGTTGAGCAGGTTTCCGATGCCGACGTTGCGGTGCAGCTTGAAGTGCAGGTCCACGTAGACATCCGGGCTGATCGTGGCCATCGCCGGCGCGGCCATGCAGGTGGTGGGGACGAGCAGCGCGTCCACGTCGTGCAGCGTGGTGAGGAGCTGCTGGCGCAGCGCGTTGAACCGCTCCAGCAGCAGGAAGTAGTCGGCCGCCGAGAGCTTGCGCCCGGAGATCATGCGCGGGCCCACCACCGGGTCCAGCTCCTCGAAGTGGTGGTCCAGCAGCTCGCGGTTCACCACGCAGGCCTCGGCGTTCACCAGGTACGGCCGCTTCTTCTCGTTCCACGCGGCGGCCGCCTCGGGCACCGCCAGGCTCTCGACCCGCGCACCCAGCCCGCGCAGCACCTCGCCGGCGGCCCGCACCGCCTGCTCCACCTCGGGCTCCACGCCGTCGAAGAACAGCGTCTCCCCGAAGGCCAGGCGCATCCCGCGCACCCCGGTCCGCAGCGGGCCGAGCACGTCCCGGCTCGCCACCCCGGCGGTGCTGGGGTCCCGCGGGTCCTCGCCCTGGAGCGCCTGGAGCACCAGCGCGGCATCCTCCACGGTGCGGGTGAGCGTCCCGACGCTGTCCAGGGTCCAGCTCAGGGGGTGGACCCCGGCGCGGCTCACCCGCCCCACGGTGGTCTTGAGCCCCACCACCCCGCACAGCGAGGCCGGCACCCGGATGGAGCCGCCGGTGTCCGTCCCCAGCGCCACCGGCACCAGTCCCGCCGCCACCGCCACCCCGCTCCCGCTGGACGAGCCGCCCGGCGCGTGCGGCTCCCGGCGCCACGGATTGTGCGGGGTGCCGTAGTCGTGGTTGATCCCGATCACGCCGAAGGCGAGCTGGATGGTGTGGGTCTTGCCCAGCAGCACCATGCCCGCGGCATCCAGCCGGTGCACCGCCGCGCTGTCCTCGCGCGCGATGCTCTTGGCGAGCACCCGCGTCCCGGCGGTGGTGGGCGCGCCCTGGACGTCGAAGAGGTCCTTGACCGCGTACGGGATGCCGTGCAGCGGGCCCAGGTCGCGGCCGCTCCGGAGGGCGGCCTCGGCCGCGCGCGCCTGGGCCAGGGCGCGCTCCCGCAGCACCAGGATGAACGATTGCAGGCTCGGGTCCAGCGCGCCGATGCGCTCCAGCAGGTGCTCGGCGAGGGCCACCGGACCGGGTCCGCCGGCGCGCATCCGGCCGGCCGTGTGGGCGAGGGACTCCAGCTCCAGCAGGGTGTCAGGCATGCCTCTCCTCCGCCGCCGGGGCCGGCGGCCCGCCCTTGCGCGCGCCGCGGGCGCTACTTCGCCGCGGCCAGCAGCGTGCGTTTCAGCTCGTTGTAGTTGGCGCTGTCGGACAGATCGTGCACCGTCAGGTTGTAGACCGCGATGCGGGTGTTGTCGGGAGCCAGGATCACCACGTCTCGCCAGTTCGCCGCCCACAACCCCCACACGTTGGTGGTCGTCTCGTCCTGCAGCCACGGCAGCACCCGGCCCTGGCACATCCCGGCGTTGCCGGATTCCAGCCCGGCCGCGTTCACCCCCAGCAGCCGCACCAGGATCCTCGGGTGGGCCGCGTTGATCTCTGCCTGCATCGAGTCGAGGAGTCCAAACTGGACCCGGCAGTAGCCTCAGGTGGAGTGCCCGAAGTACCAGCCGGAGACCTTGCCCAGGTACATCCGCGGCGACACCGGCCGGTTGAAGCTCGCGGAGCCGGGGTTCACGTCGGTCAGCGAGAAGTCGGGCATGGCCCCCGCGCCGGGCCTCGGCCCGGCGACGTCGCTGCCGCCGCAGCCGGCGAGCAGCAGCGCCAGCGACGCCAGCGCGGCCGGCAGGAGCGCGTTCACGGAACGGTGCATGGACGCGATTCTACCACAACCGCGGGCCCGGACCAGCGCCGCGGGCCGGAGGCCGCGCCGTTGCGGCGTCACGGGCCCCCGGACCCGGCTCGCGCCCCACGCCCCCGGGGCCCGGGGGTTGCGCTCTCGCCGCGCCCCGCACCCCCGGGGATTCCCGCGAGGTGTACGGCGCCCGGCGCGCGTACTATGCTTCCCGTCCGTGCGACCCGCCCCCGCCCGAGGAGAGCCGGCATGAGCCAAGGTCCGATTCTCTACCCCGAGGACAAGATCCCGCTGCAGCGGCTGGTGCCGATGGGGCTGCAGCACGTGGTGGCGATGTTCGGCGCCACGGTGCTGGCGCCGGTGGTCATGGGGTTCGATCCCCAGCTGGCCATCTTCTTCTCCGGGGTCGGGACCCTGATCTTCCTGGCCGTCACCCGCCTCAAGGTCCCCAGCTACCTGGGCTCCAGCTTCTCGTTCATCGGCCCGGTGCTGGCGGTCACCGGCGGGGCCGCCGCGCTCATCCCGGACGCGCTGTGCGGCATCGCCGCGGCGGCCGTCCTGTACGCGCTCGCCGCCGCGGCCACCCTGCGCTGGGGCTCGCGCTGGATCGACGCGCTCATGCCCCCGGTGGTCACCGGCTCGGTGGTCGCGATCATCGGCCTGAACCTGGCCTCCTCGGCGGTGGCCAACGCGATCAACGCCGACTACGTGATCCGGAGTTCCCGGGACCAGCTCTCGCTGGCGGTCGCGCTGGTCACATTTCTGACCGCGGCGCTGGTGGCCATCTACACCCGCGGCTTCCTGCGGCTGCTGCCGGTCCTCACCGGGGTGGTGGCCGGGTACGCCGCGGCGGCGCTGGCGGGCATCCTGGATCCCCGGGCCCTGGAAGCGGTCCGGGTCGCCCCCTGGCTGGGGCTGCCGCCGTTCCAGGCGCCCCGCTGGAGCGCCCCGGCGATCCTGGCCATCGCGCCGGTCTTCGTGGTGCTGGTGGCCGAGAACAAGGGCCACATCGCGGCCATCTCCAGCTACATGCAGCGCGACCTCAACCCCCACCTGGGCCGGGCCTACCTGGGCGACGCGATCGCGACCTTCGTCTCCGCCATGGGCGGGGGCACGCCGCAGACGACCTACGCCGAGAACATGGGGGTGATGGCGATCACCCGGGTGTTCTCCTCCTACAACTTCGTCATGGCCGCGCTGATCGCGGTGGCGCTGGGGCTGTGTCCCAAGTTCGGCGCGCTCGTCCGCTCCATCCCGAACCCGGTGCTGGGCGGGGTCACCCTGATCCTGTACGGGCTGATCGCGCTCATGGGGGTGAAGATCTGGATGGACGCCCGGGTGGATTTCTCGGACCATCGCAACATGGTGGTGGCCGGTGCCTCGCTGATCGTGGCCACCGGGCTGGGGGTCAAGGGCGTGACCATCGGCGGGACCAACATCGCGGGCATCGCCCTGGGCACGGTGCTGGCGCTGGCGATCCACCTGGCGTTCCGGATCCCCCGTCGCAGCCCATGAGTCGCCGCTTCTCCGATCCCTCGAGACTTCTCCCGCCAGCTCCGCGCGCCGGCCGGCGCGCGGGCCGGGACATTCCAACGGAGGCCCCATGAAGACCGTTGCCGCCCTGCTGCTTCTGATGGCGACCCTGCTCCCGCTCCCGCTGCTGGCCGCCGAGCGCAGCGCCGACCCGTGGCTGTGGCTGGAGAACGTGACCGGCAAGAAGGCGCTGGCCTGGGTGGCCCGCCAGAACCGGGAAAGCACCGGGGAGCTGGCGCAGTCCCCGCAGTTCAAGGCCATGGACGCCCGGTTCCTCGACATCCTGAACTCCGCGGCCAAGATCCCGTACGTCCAGAAGCACGGCGACTACTACTACAACTTCTGGCGGGACCGGCAGCACGAGCGCGGGCTGTGGCGCCGCACCACGCTCGACGAGTACCGCAAGGCCTCGCCGGCCTGGGAGACGGTGCTGGACCTGGACTCGCTGGCCAAGGCCGAGAAGCAGAACTGGGTGTGGCAGGGCGCCGACATGCTGCCCCCCGACTACACCCGCTGCCTGCTGTCCTTCTCGCGCGGCGGCGGGGACGCCGGGGTGGTGCGGGAGTTCGACCTGGCCAGCCGGAGCTTCGTGGCGGACGGGTTCTCGCTGCCCGAGTCCAAGAGCAGCACTTCCTGGATCGGCAAGGACGCGCTGTACGTGGGGCTGGCGTTCGATTCCACCACCATGACCACCTCGGGCTACCCGCGGGTGGTGGCGGAGTGGAAGCGCGGCACTCCGCTGTCGCAGGCCGCCAAGGTGTTCGAGGGCCAGCCGGGGGACGTGGCGGTGTTCGCCTACCACGACCACACCCCCGGGTTCGAGCGGGACTTCGTGGTCCGCGGCCTGACCTTCTACACCAACGAGATGTACCTGCGCCGCGACGGCCAGCTGATCAAGATCGACAAGCCGGACGACGCGGAGGCCCGGGCCTACCGCGAGTGGCTGCTGCTGCAGTTGCGCACCGACTGGACCGTCGGCGGGCAGACCTACCCCGCGGGGGCGCTGCTGGCCGCCAAGCTCGAGGACTTCCTGGCCGGCCAGCGCCGGTTCGACGTCCTGTTCCAGCCCACCGAGCGCAAGTCCCTGGCCAGCTACTCCGCCACCCGCAGCGCGATCCTGGTCAACGAGCTCGACAACGTGAGGAGCCGCCTGTACGTGCTGCGCCACCCCGACAGCGTGTGGGTGCGCACCCCGGTGCCGGACCTGCCCGAGTTCGGGTCGTTCGAGGCCTCGGCGGTGGACGAACTCGACTCCGACGACTACTGGCTGACCCTCACCGACTTCCTCACTCCCACCGGCCTGTACCTGGGCTCGGCCGCCGGCGGGGCGCCGGAGAAGCTCAAGCAGACCCCGGCGTTCTTCGACGGCAGCCGGGACGTGGTGAGCCAGCACGAGGCGGTCTCCAGGGACGGCACCCGGATCCCCTACTTCGAAGTGCGGCCGAAGAACCTCAAGGACGACGGGACCGCGCCGACGGTGCTCACCGGCTACGGCGGCTTCGAGATCCCGGAGCTGCCGTACTACAGCGGGACGACCGGCAGCGGCTGGCTGGAGAAGGGCGGCGTGCTGGCGGTGGCGAACATCCGCGGCGGCGGCGAGTTCGGGCCCAAGTGGCACCAGGCCGCGATCAAGGCCAACCGGCCGCGGGCCTACGAGGACTTCATCGCGGTGGCCGAGGACCTGGTGCGGCGCCGGGTGACCAGCCCCAAGCACCTGGGCTGCATCGGCGGCTCCAACGGCGGGCTGCTGGTGGGGAACATGCTGATTCGCAGGCCGGACCTGTTCGGGGCGATCGTGTGCGAGTCCCCGCTGCTGGACATGCGGCGCTACCACAAGCTGCTGGCTGGCGCCTCCTGGATGGGCGAGTACGGCAACCCGGACGACCCCAAGGACTGGAAGTTCATCCGCACCTTCTCGCCGTACCAGAACGTGGCCAAGGAGGTGAAGTATCCCCCCACGCTGTTCACCAGCACCACCCGGGACGACCGCGTGCACCCGGGCCACGCGCGCAAGATGGTCGCCAAGATGGAGGCCCAGGGCCACAACGTGCGGTACTACGAGAACGTGGAGGGCGGGCACGGGAGCGGGGCCAACAACCGGCAGCAGGCGTTCATGACCGCCCTGGCTTACACCTTCCTGTGGAAGGAGCTGGGCGGGCCGGCCGGCGCGGCCGGGGCGCCGGCGGGGGCGCCCGCGCACCGCAGGCGGCCCTAGCGGCCGCCGGTCACGAGCCGGGCCGGCCAGGCGCCGAGGGCCGCGAAGCACGCGGGCGCCTCGGGCGCCCGGCCGGCCCGGAATGCGATCGGGGAATCGCCACGTCCCGCTTCCTCTTCCGGAGCTACCGGGCCGATTCCCGCAGCAACTCCAGCAGCTGGTCCTCCCACAGCGCTGCCCAGGTATGGGTCCCGTGCCCGTGGGTGTGCTCGCTCGCGGGCAGGCACACGAACCGGCCCCGCTTCACCTTCTGGATCTCGCGCTCGGCGATGCCCAGCTCCGGCGGGTTGATGAAGTCGTCCGCGGAGTTGACGTGCACCAGCGGCGCCTGGATCCGGTCCAGCGCCCCCGACGGGTCGTAGTCCCGCGAGGCGTCCACCTGGTACAGCAGGTCGTTGGCGTCCAGCGCCGGGAGCCGCGAGCGGAAGTACCCCTCCAGGAAGGCGTCGGCGGAGTCGCGCGTGGGGTACGCCCGCTGCCAGGCCAGCGGCGCGCTGCCGGCGATGAGCAGCAGGTCCAGGGCCGCACGCAGCGCGGCCTGCGGCTCGGAAGCGTACTCCCCGCCGTGCCACTCGGGATCCCCGCGGATGTCGTCCTGGATCATCCGCCGCCACATCCGGTTCCGCCCGGCGATCGGCACCGGCAGGCAGGCCAGCGGCATGAGCGCGTCCATGAAGTCGGGGTAGGTCTCCCCCCACACCCAGGTGTGCATGCCGCCCATGGACGTGCCCATCACCAGGCGCAGGTGGTTCACCCCCAGCTTCTCGGTCAGCAGCCGGTAATGCGCTCGCACCATGTCCAGGTAGTCGTAGTGCGGGAAGCGGGCGTGCAGGCCGTCGCTGGGCTTGCTGGAGCGGCCATGGCCGATGCCGTCGGGCAGAACGACGAAGTAGCGGGCGGTGTCCAGGGGCTGGCCCGGGCCGAACAGCACCCGCGCGAACTGCGGCACCAGGAACTGGGAGCCGGAGCCCCCCGTGCCGTGCAGGATCAGGACGGCGTTGGTGTCGCGCCCCTGGGAGTCGCGGGCCAGCGTCCCGAAGGCGAGGTAGTGCAGCCGCAGCTCGCCCAGCGTGTCGCCGGATTGAAATTGAAAGTCCCGCAGCACGAACTCGCCCTCGGCCGCGGCCGCGGGCGGCGCCCCGGCGAGGCGGCCCGCCCCCACCAGCAGCGCCAGCGCCACCGCCGGCGTTCGAACCAGCACCTGCCACCGCATGTCGCACCTCCGTGAGTGCGGCGCCGCCCGCAGAGAGCCCCGGGCCGCCGCCGATGGGAAGTCCCGTGGACGGGGACGGGCCGCCCGGCCGTTCCCGCGGCCGCCCCCGGGCGGATCCTACACCCCGGCGGCGGGGCACGGCACGCCCGCGCCGCCGGCAGCCCGAAGATCACCAGGAAACTTCTGGCCCGCTGCGCGCGTCCAAATGTGCACAACCCTCCGACTCCAGGGACGACCACTCACTCGGACCGGCCGGTCCGCGGGGCCCCGCTCGCGACCGCAAGGAGGACCCATGGACCTGACGATTGGAGTCGCGGGCTTGGGCGACGGTGCCCCCACCGATGCCGCCCGCATGGCGTACGAAGTGGGCCGGGCGGTGGCCGAACGCGGCGCCCTGCTGGTGGCCGGCAAGGGCGCGCGCCTGGCCCGCGCCGCGGTCGAGGGGGCGCGGTCCCGATCCGGCCGGATCATCGGGGTCGTCCCCGGCCTGGCCGACGCGGAATCCCGCGACCCCGGCACGCCCGCGTTCCACGACTTCGATTGCGTGGTCCGCTTTTCCGACGCCCGGACCGCCCGCGGCATGTGCGACCTCCTGGTGGGAATCTACGACTACTGGTCCTACCCCGGGGTGGTGCCGGTGGGCTACGCGGAGGGACACACGGTCGGGGTGCTGCTGGCGGGGCCGACCACCGCCGCGGGGGTAGCCCGGGTCTCGGGGATGGCCCGGCGCTACTCCCGGCCGCAGGTGCTGTACGACGTGGACCCGGACCAGCTGGTGGACCGGCTGATCCACCAGCTGCTCAGCCGCCCGCGGCGGCGCGAGGACGCGGCGCCCATGGCCGGCTAGGCGTCTCGGGCCCGGGCGGCCGCCCGCGGGGCGCCGCCCGGGCCCGGAGGCGGCTCAGCCCAGGTTGTGGAAGACCTTCTGGACGTCCTCGTCCTGCTCCAGGCGGTCAATCAGATTGAGCACCTCGGTGGCCTGCGCCTCGGGCAGGTCCACCGGGGACAGCGGGATGTACTCGGACTCGGCGGACAGCGGGGTGATGCCGCGGTCCTCGAGCGCTTTCTGCAGCCGCCCGAAGTCCGGGAACGCGCAGCGGAGCAGCAGCTGCGACTCGCCCTTCTCGCCCGCGCTCTCCCCCATCTCCTCCAGGCCGTGGTCGATCAGATCCAGCTCCAGCCCCTCGGCCTCCACCCCCGCCGGGTTCAGGCGGAACACTCCCATGCGCTTGAAGTTGAAGCTCACGCTGCCGGCGGCCGCGAGGTTGCCGCCGCCCTTGTTGAACAGGTTCCGCACGTTGCCCACGGTGCGGGTGGGGTTGTCGGTGGCGGTCTCCACGATCACCGCCACCCCGTGCGGGGCGTAGCCCTCGTACAGGACCTCGTGCAGGTCGGCGGCGCCCTGGCCCGAGGCGCGCTTGATGGCCGCCTCGATCTTGTCCTTGGGCATGTTCACCGCGCGGCCGTTCTGGATGACCCGCCGCAGCGCCGGGTTATTGTCGGGGTTGGGCCCGCCCGCCCGCACCGCGATGGTGATCTCCTTGCCGATCCGGGCGAACGCCTTGGACATCTTGTCCCAGCGGGCGAACATCGTGGCTTTGCGGGTCTCGAAAATGCGTCCCATGGGGTTCCTTGTGGGGGCACCGTCCCGGGGCGGGCGCCCCGGGCGGCCTGGTGGGTCCCGTGGCCGGCGCGCCGCGCACGCCGGCCGGCCGACGGATGAGCCGCCGGAATGGTACGCCACCGGCGCCGTCCGGGCAACGGAGCGCACCACGGCGGTGATGTATCAGGTCTTGTGTCAGGAGGGCCAAAGAGGCAAGAGGAAGGGGTACCCCCCAGTAGGTCTGCCAACCGAAAGGAGATACCCCATGCCGCTGTTCGCGACACCCGCAACTGTGCGCCGGGCGCACCGAATGG
>DATKKS010000159.1:0-17706 GCA_035542815.1 Saccharimonadales bacterium (SeqCode)
CGTGTTCGATTTCAAGGGCCGGCTCAAGGCCAGGTACATGCATCCGGTCTCCGGCCCGGACGGCAGCCCGTTGGACGGCCAGCCGCGGGGCATCGCCGCCGACGCGTCCGGCCGGCTGCTGGTGACCGACAACCTGGCCGCGTACGTGGACGTGCTCGATTTCCGCGGGCGCTCCGTGGCTCGCCTGCAGCCGGGCGGGCCCGCGCCCCCGGGATCGCGCAACGACTGGCCCGGCGCGCTGGCGGTGGCCCGGGATGGCCGGATCCTGGTGGCCACCCGGGGCGACTCCGGGCGCGTCTTCGCATTCGGCCCGGACTTCCGGCCGCAGGGCTCCTGGGGCGAGCCCGGCGCCGGGCCGGGCCAGCTCAGTCAGGTGACCTCGCTGGCGTTCACCCCGGGCGGCGACGTGGTGGTGGTGTGCGCCGGCACCCAGCTCGCGGTGCAGATCTTCGACTCCCGGGGCGTCTACCGCAAGGGGTTCGGCCGGCACGACATCGGGCCGGAGAACTTCTCCTTCCCCTCGGGGGTGACGGTGACCGACGACGGGCGGATCTGGGTCACCGACGAGATCCGGCAGGTGGTCAAGGTGTTCGACTCCGAGGGCGGCTTCCAGGCCATGTTCGGCGGCCTGGGCCGGGCCCCCGGGAGCTTTCAGTACCCCAGCGCGCTGACCACGGACGGGCGGAGCCGTCTGGCCGTGGCGGAGCGCGAGGGGGACCGGTTCCAGGTTCTGACCATCCGCTGAGCGGCGGAGGGTCGTTGGCGTGCGGCCAGGCCGACGAAAGGAGGGGCGCTCACCGACCAACCCAGGCAGGCGATCCAGGACTTCCCAACCGCGCGTACCCCGGAAATAGGAGATCGATCGGATGAAGCGCTTCGTTTGCCTCGTGGCCGTGGGTCTGGTCGCCCTGTTCGGCGTCGCCGCCGCAGGGGACTACCATGTCGGCCTCAACCTCGTGTGCAGCGACTGCCACGTGATGCACGCCAGCCAGCAGCATGGCTACAGCGTGGGCGGCGGGTTCACGCCGCTGGGCGCGGCAGCACCGTACAACAACCTGCTGCGCAACGACCCCAACGACCTGTGTCTCACCTGTCATGACAACAACTCCGTGGCCCCCGACGTGTTCGGCGGCAACACCGGCAAGAGCTACACCGGGCCGAACCGCTTGGCCGGCGCGCTCAACGCCGACCCGGCGCACCGTTCCAACGACGCCGGCTACGACGTCAGCGACGGGCACACCCTGTGGTCCACCGCCACGGCGCCGGGCGGCACCTTCAGCCACGCCACCGACGGGCTGGAGTGCACCGACTGCCACGCGGCCCACGGCACCGCCACCCAGTACCGCAACCTGCTGAACCGGGGCAGCTTCTCGGGCAAGAACGTCACCTACGCGGTCGGCACCAACGACCTCACCAAGGACGTGTTCGAGCGCTTCCCGCGTTCCTACTCCGAACAGGACGTGGACTACAACGAGCCCGACCCCACCAAGAGCTCCTACGGCGCCTGGTGCTCGGGCTGTCACACCCACTTCCACGGCTCCGGCGGATCCACCGACATGGGCGGCGTGAGCGGCGGCGTGGCCAGCCAGGCCACCCCGAACACCACTCCGTGGCTGCGCCACCCGACGGCCGACGTCAACATCGGCAACAACACGGCCGCGACCTACATCTCCAGCCTCGCGCAGTTCAACGGCCACACCAACCGCGTGAAGGTGATGGACTCGCAGGGCCTGTGGAACGGCACCACCGCCGACAACACGGTGACGCCGTCGTGCTTCAGCTGTCACAAGAGCCATGGCGACAAGAATGCCTTTGGTCTAATCTTCATGGCCGGCACGGGGACCGTCACCGAAGAGGGTGACGGCGGCGCGTACCGCGACCTGTGCCGTCAGTGCCACACCGAGGGCTCCTAGCCGGAATCCCGGCCTGGCTGTGCCGGGCGGGGATACCCGGTCCAGCCGCAGGGGGCGACGCGGGCCGCTAGGCCCGCGTTCCCCTTGAATTCCGGTCGCGCGGAGCTTCCCATGCGCTTCCAGGCGGGCGGCGGCAAGGCTGACCGCGCATCCACAGAGACAACGCCGCGGCCGGGCGGCCGGCGCCTCCTGGCGCTGGCCGCCCGCACCGCGGCGTTGCTGTGCCTGCCGGCCGCGGCCCTCGCGGCGCCCGCTCCCCACCGCGGCCCCCGAACCCCGGCCGACATCACCCAGGCGATGGAGACCGGGCCGCACGCGGGGTTGTGCGACAAGTGCCACACCAGCCACGCGGGCGAGGTCACCCCGCAGCCCAACGCGCTGCTGGGACCCGACGACAACGCGCTGTGCGACGGCTGCCACACGGTGGCCTGGAAGGGCGGCAGCTACCCCGGCACCTGGCTCTACGCCGGCTCGGCGCACGGCTCCAACCCGGCCACGGTGTGGCCGGGTCCCAGCCCGCCGGCCCGGACCGACATGCCGGCCGGCGGCAAGTGCGTGAACTGCCACGATCCGCACGGGTGGGACGACGCCACCGGCACCATCCCGCACCTGGCGGTGGGGCGCGAGGAGCAGCTGTGCCTGGCCTGCCACGGCGGCAGCCCGGCGCTGGTCAACGTCCAGACCGACCAGCTGAAGCCGTTCCGCCACCCGGCCCAGGACTACACCGGCCGGCACACCGGGGCCGACGAGTCGCAGCCCTCCAGCTTCGCCTTCTCGCCGGTCAACAACCGCCACGCCGAGTGCGAGGACTGCCACGACCCGCACGTGGCGCGCACCGACCCGCCGCCCCTGGCGCCCACCCTGGACGCCCCCAAGAGCGTCCTGGGGGTGAGCCGGGTGCGGGTGCTCAACGGGCCCGCAGGCAGCACCCCGAGCTACTTCTTCACCCCCGGCGCGGACACCGTGAGCGCCCCGGTCGCCGAGTACCAGCTGTGCTTCAAATGCCACTCGTCCTGGACGGCGCAGCCGTCCGGGCAGACCGACTTCGGCGTGGTGCTGAACCCCAACAACCCCTCCTACCACCCGGTGGAGGCCCCGGGCCGGGACCTCACGCTGCAGCCGGGCGCGTTCGCCCCGGGGTGGAGCGCCACCAGCGTCACCCCGTGCGGGAGCTGCCACGGCAGCGACCTGGGCACGGTGCGCGGGCCCCACGGCTCGAACTTCCGGTACCTGCTGCGCCAGCCGTACACCGCCACGTCCGCCCACGAGGCGATGACCCCGGACGGGCTGTGCTTCCAGTGCCACGCCTACGACGTGTACGCCAACCCGTTCGCCAGCGACGCGGTGCGCAGGGCCTCCCGCTTCAACAAGCCCGGCTCGGCCAGCGGCCACGCGGAGCACGTGGGCGGCCAGCAGGTGCCGTGCTACGCCTGCCACGTGACCCACGGCTCCACCACCCTGCCCCACCTGCTGGCCACCGGCCGCAGCCCGGGGATCGTGTCCTTCACCGAGACCCTGGCCGGCGGCACGTGCACCCCCACCTGCCACGGACCCCAGACCTACAGCATCAACTACGCGCGGTGAGGCGGCATGCGACTCGCCCGGCTCCGGATCGCGGCGCCCACCGCGGGAATGCTGTGCCTGGCCGCGGCCGGCGCCCGGGCGGGCGAGCTGCGGGGGCTGTTGCAGGTGCAGTACCAGCAGCTCGAGGACGTGACGCCCCAGGGGAACCAGGTGCGGCGCTCCTTCCTGCAGACGTACGAGCTGGACCACACCCTGAACCTGGGCGGGGGGGCGAACCTGGCCTCGCAGCTCCAGGTGAACAAGTCCTCGATCGTGGGGAGCGCCGAGCGCACCATCACCCCCCTCGGCTCGGTGCGCCTGGTCCACCCGCTGTTTGGGCTGTTCGCGTCCTACCGGCCGGTCTCGCAGCGCGGGGCCGACAGCCTCACCACGCGCCAGCAGGAGACCCAGCTCAGCGGCTACTTCGGCCGGGCCGGACTGCCGCGCCTGGAGCTGTCGTGGATCCGGCGCCACCAGGACCCGCGCGACCTGCGCCCCGGCGACACCGCGGCCACCGTGATCGCCAACAACCGCTTCAGCGAGGCCACCTCGGTGACCCGCAACGTCCGCGCCACCCACGACCTGGGCCCGCTCAGCCTGCGCGCCGGCTACGGCGACCAGACCCAGGAGGGCGGCGGCCCGGCGGCGCCCCAGGTCACCCAGAAGAACTACGACGCCGGCGCCAGCCTGCGCCTGGCGGTCCGCCGGGACCTGGTCTTCCTGCTGCAGTACGACTACACCTTCAACCAGCGCGGCGCGGCGGGCGGCCCCACCGACCGCGACCGCAACCACTCGGCCAGCATCTCGGGGGGCATGAAGCTGTCCCCCAAGCTGGACTGGAACCTGAACTACTCGTTCCGCCGCTCCGAGGTGCGGGGCACCGCGCCCTCCGACCTGAACGACCATGACGGGGCGCTGATGTTCACCTATCACCCGACGACCGGGGTCACGCTCCTCTCCGGGACCGGCGTGCGCACCACGCGGACCGCGGAGCAACAGGATGTGCTAGGCTATGTGCTCGTCTCGGCCAGCGCCGACGGCCGGGTCCGCCCGGGCTGGACCGGCTCGGCCAATGTGACGCGCTCCTGGAACCGCTTCCCCGGCGGCCAGAACTTCTGGGTGGACACGTACCACGCCGGCTCGCGCTTCACCCTGGCCCGGGGCCTCGACCTGCTGGCGGACCTGCAGACCTCGGCCAACGGCGACACCGCCGCGCGCAGCTCCCGGGTGGTGACGCAGGCCACGCTGGGGGCGCAGGCCACCCCGCTGCCGAAGATCTACCTGGGGCTCTCGGGGCGGGCGTACCGGTCGGGGCCGGGGCTCACCGAGAACCTGACGCGCTCCAACTCCTCCAGCGTGGACGTCCGCTGGACGCCGGGGGCGGCCGACGTGAGCTTCAACTACACCAGCAGCGGGGCGCTCCCGCGCAACGATCCGCGGGTCTCGACCACCACGGTCAACGTCGGCTGGCGGCGCTCGCAGAGCTTCCAGCTGGTGCTGAGCTACACCAGCAGCAGCCAGACGCAGACCACCCCGGGCCTCCAGCCGCTGGTGGGGCGCGAGGTGTTCGGCGGCCGGGTGCTGGCCGCGCTGAGCCGCACGGTCCGGCTCACCGCGGGGATCAGCGCGGTGGACCCGTACCGGGTCACCCGGTCGCGGGCGATGGACATGACCGTCACCAAGAGCTTCGGACGCTAGGAGGGCCATGAGACTCTCTGGGACCCCCCGGACCTGGGCGGCGCTGCTGCTGGCGGCCGGCCTGTCCGGCTGCGCCGCCGGCCCGCGGGTGTTCGTGAACCCGCAGGCGGACATGTCCTTCTACAAGAAGGTGGCGGTGCTTCCGTTCGGGAACCTCAGCCCGGACCGCTTCGCGGGCGAGCGCGTGACCCGCGCGTTCATCACCGAGCTGGTGCTGGCCGACCGCTTCCAGGTGGTGGAGCCGGCGGACTTCGCGGCCGCGCTCGACAAGGTGGGCGGCCTGCCGGGCAGCGAGGGCATCTACGACCCGGAGAAGGTCAAGCTGGCCATGACCCAGATCGGCGCCACCGGCCTGGTCCGCGGCGCGGTGAACGAGTACAGCCTGCAGCGCAGCGGCTCGGACGAGTCGCCGGTGCTGAGCTTCGACGTGGAGCTGGTGGACGTGGCCACCGGGGCGATCGTGTGGCGCGCCTCCATCACCCGCCAGGGCAGGGGCCGCTTCCCCATCCTGGGTGGGTCGGGCACCCGGTCGTTCAGCAGCCTGGTGGAGGACGCCTGTGCGGAGGTGGTGCGGCGGCTCGAGAAGGAGGCGTTCTGAGCCCGGGGGTGCGCCGCGGGCCCGGGCGCGGGGCGGCCCCGGGGTGGCTGCGGCCCGCGCTGGGCGGCCTGCTCGCGCTGGGGCTGGCGGCCGGCGGGGCCGGCTGCGCCGGGACCCGGCCGCGGCTGTTCCAGGCGGAGAGCCTGGCCTGGTCCCACCCCCGGGTGGCGTTCCTGCCGCTCGAGAACCTGAGCAACCGGCCGGATGCCGCGGAGACGCTGAGCCACATCTTCCACCTGGAGCTGGTCCGCACCGGCCAGTGCGAGGTGGTGGAGCCGGGCGAGGTGGACGCCGCCCTCTCGGACCTCGGGATCCGCAACACCGGCTCGCTGTCCACCGAGAACCTGAAGGGCCTGGGCCAGCGGCTCAAGGTGGATTACGTGCTCCTCGGCACGGTTCTTGAGAGCGGAACCGTGAGGACCGCCGACGCGGACGTGCCGTGCGTGGGGGTCAGCCTGCGGCTGCTGGAGGTGGGGACCGCCCGCGCGGTGTGGGCGGCGATGGACTTCCGGACCGGCGAGGATCACGAGACGGTATTCGGGTGGGGCCGGGAGTACGATCCCCAGCGGCTGGCGGCGGAGCTGGCCGCGGGCATGTTCGCCGACCTGGCGCGCCTGACGCGGGCGCCGGCCGGGCGCAAGGAGGGTGCGAGATGAGATCCGGAAAGCTGGCCTCCCTGACCCTGCTGGGCCTGCTGGCCGCGGCGGCCGGCTCCGGCGCGCCCGCCCCGCGCCCGGCCGCCTACCGCCTGGACACGGTCACCCTGGGGATCCGCCACCGGGTGTTCCACGAGTTCGTGGACCTCCACAAGGTGCGCCTCAAGCAGCGCTTCCAGATCGGGGACACCGACTACTCCGCCACGGTGGTGGAGTTCGTGCCCGACTTCGCCATGGCCATGCAGAACGGCCGCGTCTTCAGCCGCTCGCCCGAGCCCCACAACCCGGCCTTCAAGATCGTGGTGCGGTTCAAGGGCCGGCCCCAGGACACCACCTGGGCGATGCTCAAGATGCCGCCGCACTTCACCCGCCGCTCGCTGCTGGCCTTCAAGGTGGCGCGCATCGACTTCGTCGGGCGCCCGCCGCTGGTGAACGCCGACACCTCGGCCGCCCCTAGCGCCGCCGCGGAGGCCCCGCACGGGCCCGGCGCGGCCCGGCACTCCGGCCCCGGGGGGCGGAGCGGCCCCGACTCGGCGGCCGGCGCGACTCCTCCGTCCGCCAAGAGCCCGGAGCGGTGAACCGCGCGCGCGCCGCGGTCCGGCTGCTGCCCGCCGCTGCGGTGGGCGTGGCGCTGGCCGCGCTGGCCTTCGCCCTCGCCGGCCCGCGCCTGGCGGGCGCCGCGCGCCCCGCCCGCGCCCCCAGCCGCAGCTGCTACGACTGCCACAAGGAGGCCCGCGCGAGCTACGAGGGCCGCAAGTACGCCCACCCGCCGGTGGCCCGCGAGGACTGCGGCGCGTGCCACGACAGCCACGGCTTCGCCCAGCGCCTGGTGCTCAAGAAGCCGGTGCCCGAGCTGTGCTTCCAGTGCCACGCCGCGCTCCAGAAGGCCCCCGCTCCCCCGCACCAGCACGAGGCGTTCGCCAAGGGCCAGTGCCTCGGGTGCCACGACCCGCACGGCTCCAACACGCCGCACCTGGTGCGCGACGGCGGCCCCGAGTCCACCTGCTTCCGGTGCCACGCCGCGGCCAAGGCCGAGATGCTCGCGCCGCACGTGCACGCGCCGTTCCGGTCCGGCCAGTGCGAGGCCTGCCACGGCACCCACGGCGGGGCCCAGAAGGGGCTCCTGACCGCCGCCGGCGACGCGCTGTGCGCCCCGTGCCACGCCCCCGCCGCGGTCGATGCGAAGCACGCCACCGTCGTTCGCGGCGCGCTGGCGTGCCTGGACTGCCACGCCCCCCACTCCTCCACCGAGGCGAAGCTGATCCGGGCCGGCAGCCACGCGCCGGTGGCCGCGGGCCAGTGCGACGCCTGCCACGAGATGGCCGGCGGCAAGCCCACCCCCAAGCTGGTGAGCGCCGTCCCCGACCTGTGCTTCACCTGCCACTCGGAGATGCAGGGGCTGGGCTCGCGCGCCCACCCGCACCCGCCCGCGGCGGGCGGCGAGTGCCTCACCTGCCACGACCCGCACCGGGGCGGGGGCGGCGCGCTGCTCAGGGACCGCCCCGAGGCTCTGTGCGGGACCTGCCACGACGAGGTGGCCAAGGCCGAGCAGCAGGCGGTGGTGCACCCGCCGTTCCACCAGGGCCAGTGCACCGCGTGCCACGAGCCCCACGGCTCGGACCACGAACACCTCACCCGGACCGCGGACGGCACCATGTGCCTGAACTGCCACCGGGACGTGGCCCGGCGCATCGGCGCGGCCCCCGACAGCCTGGGCCCCGGGGCGGCCGGCGCACCGCGCGACACCTCCCGGGCGGCGGCCGGAGCGGGGCGCGACACCACCCGGGTCGCGGCGGGCGCGCCCGCCGGGGTGCACCCGCCGGTCGCCCGCCGGGACTGCCTGCGCTGCCACGCCCCCCACGCGTCCAGCGAGCTGCACCTGCTGCGGCACGGCCAGCGGGAGCTGTGCACTTCCTGCCACTCGGGGCTGGAGGGCGCCCTCGCCGGCCGGGAGATGCACCCGCCCTTCCGCTCCGGGAACTGCACTGCCTGCCACGACCCGCACCAGTCGGCCCTGGGGAAGCTGCTCAAGGCGGGCGGCGGCGAGCTGTGCGCCCAGTGCCACAAGGAGCCGGAGCTGGCCCGCAACGCGGCGCACCCGCACCCGCCGGCCCGGGACGGGGAGTGCCTGGCGTGCCACGGCCCGCACGGCGGAGAGACCCGCTTCCTGCTGGCCTCCCGGCCCCCGGGCCTTTGCACCACCTGCCATGCCGACGTGGGCGCTCGGCTGACCACCGCGGCGGCCCACACCGCGGCGGCGCGCGGGCAGTGCGCCGCGTGCCACGACCCGCACGGCTCCAAGGAGGACAAGCTGCTGCGGAACAAGCCCGACCAGCTGTGCTCCGGCTGCCACGCCGACATCGGCCGCGAGGGGCCGGTGGTGCACGCCCCGGTGGCCCCCGGGGATTGCACCACCTGTCACGACCCGCACGGCGGCGCCGAGCCACCGGCGCTGCGCAAGGCCGTCCCGGCGCTGTGCGCGGACTGCCACGACCTGGAGGGCCAGGAGCTGCGAGGCAAGCACGGGGGCGCGGCCCTGACCTCCGCCAAGTGCCTGAACTGCCACGCGGCGCACGCCTCCAAGACCCCGGGGCTGCTGGCGGCGCAGATCCACCCGCCGTTCGGCGAGAAGGACTGCTCGCAGTGCCACCCGCAGGGCAAGCCCCCGGGGCCCGCCGCGCTCAACAAGCCGGTGGCCCAGCTGTGCGCCGACTGCCACGACGTGGGGCAGCCCAAGACCCCCGGCGCGCGGGTGCACCCGCCGGTCCGGGACGGGCGGTGCGTGCTGTGCCACTCGCCGCACGCCTCGGCCCAGCCGGGGCTGCTGGTGGCGAGCCCGCGGCGGCTGTGCGCGTCCTGCCACGCCCCGGAGATCCAGGACGCCGCCGCGGCGCACGGCCACCCGCCGGCCGCGGCCGGCAACTGCGCCGCGTGCCACGAGCCGCACCAGAGCCCCAACGCGCGGCTGCTCAAGCAGCCCCCGGTGCAGCTGTGCGGCACCTGCCACGCGGCGCTCATGGCGCGCATCCGGGCCGGGGACGCCCACCCGCCCGCGGCCCAGGGCAAGTGCCTCACCTGCCACGCCAGCCACGGCTCCCCCAACCCCGGCATGACCCGGCTCAAGGGCGCGGCGGTGTGTTCGGGCTGCCACTCGCTGCAGACCCCGGCGATGGCCGCCAAGCACGGCGGGATGAAGCTCGCGGACGTCAACTGCGCCGGCTGCCACGACCCGCACGCCCAGGACAAGGGCAAGCACGGGCTGCTGCGCGGCGCCATGCACATGCCCTTCTTCCGGGGCCAGTGCTCCGCGTGCCACCTGCCCGGCGGCACCACCGCCACCGTCGCCGACGGCGCCAAGCTGTGCTTCCGGTGCCACGAGGCGGAGCGGGCCAGCTTCGGCCACGCGCTGGTGCACGCGCCGGTGCGCGGGGCGCGCGAGTGCCTCGCCTGCCACAACCCGCACGTGGCGCCGGGGGCGCGGCTCACCAACCGCCCGCGGCAGGAGCTGTGCTACGGGTGCCACGACCGCAAGCAGTTCCAGGGGCGGGTGGTCCACGCGGCGCTCGAGCAGGGCTGCGACAAGTGCCACGTCCCGCACTCCTCGGACAACCCCCGGCTGCTGACCGCCTCGCAGCCGGACCTGTGCACCCAGTGCCACCGCGATCTGTCCAAGCACCTGCACCCGACGGGCGGGCCGGGCAAGGACCCGCGCACCGGGAAGCCCCTGGTGTGCACCGGGTGCCACCTGCCCCACGCCAGCGAGCAGGACCACCTGCTCTCCCACGACCCCACCCGCGAACTGTGCGTGCAGTGCCACGACCCCAGCATGGAGATGCGGAAAGGGCACTAGGCCCAGGCCCCGGGCGGGGGTGCGCCCGCGGGCCGCCGCCGGCGCCGGCCGGACCTGGGTCCGGGCGGCATCGGCGCCCTGGGCCCGCGGCGGGACCGCTGCGAACCGCTTGCCATTTCGACCGAAAACCCTTACTGTCATTCTGTCAGCCATCAGTGTAAACATTCGCCGCAGTTGGATCATGGCTTCATGACACATCGTGCCCCGGCCCCGAAGACCGCTCCCCTGGCCGGCCCGCGCAACCGCGGGCCGGAGTTGTCGCGCTTCGACACCGAGCAGGTCCGCCAGATCCTTCCCCAGCTCATCGACGCCCTGAGCGACGCGGTGGTGGTGGTGGACGCCGACCGCCAGGTGGTGGCGGTCAACCGGCGCTACCAGGAGGCGTTCGGGCTCCGCCTCAACGAGGTGGCGCGCACCGGGTGCCAGGCCGGGCTGAACTGCCCCGAGGCCAATCGTCAGGGGAGCGGCTCGGAGTGCGCGGTGTGCAGCGTGCTGGAGCGGGGCGAGCCACAGCGCCTGCTGCGCAACATGCCGGACGCCAGCGGGATCCAGCGGCGGTGGGAAGCCACCATGAACCCGGTGGTGGACGCCGCCGGGCGCGTGACCCACGTGGTCGAGGTGTGGCGTGACATCAGCGAGCGCAGCCATCTGGAGGGCCAGCTCTCCCACAGCGAGCGGCTGGCCTCGCTGGGCATCCTGGCGGCCGGGGTGGCGCACGAGGTGAACAACCCGCTGGCTTCGGTGCTCGCGGGGGTGGAGTCGCTGCAGCGGTGGCTGGACCGCTCGGGAGGCCTGGCGGCGCTGGAGCGGGAGGAGGCGGCCGAGGTGCTGGAGCTCCTGGAGCGCGAGGCCCGCCGCTGCCGGGAGACCACCGACAAGCTGCTGCTGCTGGCGCAGCCGGCGCGGGTGGCGCCGGGCTGGGTGGACCTCAACCGCGCGGTGCGCGACACCCTGTCCCTGCTGCGCTACCAGATGCGCAAGCAGAACGTGAAGGCGGTGGAGGCGCTGGAGGCCGACCTGCCCACCATCTGGGCTCGCGAGGGCGGGGTGCGCGGGGTGTGCATGAACCTCTCGATGAACGCGGTGCAGGCCATGCCCACCGGCGGCACGCTCACGGTGCGGACCCGGCGCGCGGGGCGGGGCGTGGTCCTGGAGGTGCAGGACACCGGGCCCGGGATCTCGCCCGAGCATCTGGACCGCATCTGGGACCCGTTCTTCACCACCAAGCCTCTGGGGCAGGGCACCGGGCTGGGGCTCTCGATCACCCAGGGGATCGTGGTGCGGCACGGCGGCAGGATTCACGTGGACAGCCGGCCCGGCGGCGGGGCGCGCTTCGTGGTGGAGCTGCCCATCGCCGGGCCTGGAGGCGACGGTGTCTGAGATCAGCCTGCTCCTGGTGGACGACGAGGAGTCCTTCCGCAAGCTGGTGGGCAAGGAGCTGGCCCGCGCCGGCTACGCGGTGAGCACCGCGGGCGGGCTCGGCGAGGCCCGCCAGCAGCTCTCGCAGAGCAGCTTCAACCTGGTGCTGCTGGACGTGCGCATGCCGGACGGCAGCGGGCTGGACCTGCTGGCGGAGATCAAGGAGGCCTCCCCGGCCACCGAGGTGGTGATGCTCACCGCCTACGGCACCGTGGAGGAGGCCATCCGCGCCATGAAGCAGGGGGCCTACGACTTCCTCACCAAGCCGTGCAAGCTGGGCGAGCTGGAGGCGGTGCTGGAGAAGGCGGTCCAGCGGCAGACCCTGGAGCGCACCCACATCGCCCTGGAGCGGGAGGTGGAGCGGCTCCAGCCCAGCGAGCGCTTCATCGGGTCGTCCACGCAGATCCGCGAGCTGCTCGACATGGTGGCGCGGGTGGCCGAGACCGACTCCACGGTGCTGATCCGCGGGGAGAGCGGCGTGGGCAAGGAGCTGGTGGCCCGCGCGGTGCACCGCCAGAGCCGGCGCGCCAAACAGCCGTTCGTGGTGGTGGACTGCGCCTCGCTGCACGAGAACCTGCTGCAGAGCGAGCTGTTCGGCCACGAGAAGGGCGCCTACACCGGGGCTATTCGCCTGAAGCACGGGCTGTTCGAGGTGGGCGACCGGGGCACCATCTTCCTGGACGAGATCGGCGAGATCACGCCTGCGCTCCAGGTGAAGCTGCTGCGGGTGCTGGAGACCGGCACCTTCCGGCGCGTGGGCGGCACGGTGGACATCCGCGTGGACGTGCGCGTGATCGCCGCCACCAACCGGTCGCTGGAGAGCATGATGAAGGAGGGCGCGTTCCGGGAGGACCTGTACTACCGGCTCAACGTGTTCTCGATCTCCATTCCCCCGCTGCGCGACCGGCGCGACGACATCCCGCTCCTGGTGGAGCACTTCATCCGCAACTCCTCGATCGTCCCGAAGCGCAGCGTCAAGATCTCCTCCGAGGCCGGCGAGGTGCTGGCGCGCTACCTGTGGCCGGGGAACGTGCGCGAGCTGGACAACGTGATCGAGCGGGCCCTGATCCTGTGCGACGGCGGGGTGCTGCTGCCCGAGCACCTGCCGATGGGGGTGCGCATGTCCTCCCCCTTCGGCCCGGCCGAGGAGTCGGACGGGCTGCCCACGCTGGAGGAGGTGGAGCGGCGCTACATCAAGCGGGTGCTGGACGAGTGCAGCGGGCACCGCCAGAAGGCCGCCCGCATCCTCGGGATCAGCGAGCGCAACCTGTACCGCAAGGTGAAGGAACTGGAGCAGGTGTAGCGAGCGCCGGCGGTCCTGACAGGATTTCAGGATTCCCTGTCAGGCTGACAGAATTGCGGGCCCCGACGGCGGTCCGCGAGCCCCGATGTCCCCCCGAACCATCCGTCTAAAAAACTGTAAAACAACAACTTACGTGGTAGTTCCGACGCGCCTGAAAAGCGGCCTGCGCATTGCATAAGCGGGATCGAGGGAACCGCCGCGGGTCCAGGGTTGCGTGGGGTGTGGCTGGAGGGAGGCGCCGGCTCGGACGGTTCCCCTTTCATAACCGGCTCGGCCGGAATGGGGTTGGTGGGCGTGGTGTCCAGGAAGGTCGGCTGGCGGCTCGGGGCGCTGTGGGACGCGCCGCGGGGCCGGCGGCACCCGGAGCCGCGCCCTTCCGCAAGCGGCGATATCCTGCTGGGGTGGCCCGGCGGTGAGGCCCGACCCGCCTGAATCCTGGAGCCAGGCACCCGCGATGCCGACGTCCATGTTCCACAGAAACCTGGCGCGTTCGCCGGCCGAGGCCGCGGCGCGCAGGGCTACCGGGAGCCGCGGGGTGGCACGAGTCATTGTCTGCGAGACGCCCGAGCTGGGCGAAGCACCGGTTCTCTCGGCCCTGAAGGCCGAGGGCTTCGAGCCCCTGGCGTGCGCCGACGGCAAGGCGCTGCTCGAGGAAGTGGTGCAGCGCCGCCCGGACGTGGTGGTCTACGGCCTGCGGGCCGAGTGCGAGCAGGACCTCGGGGTGCTGCACCTGTTCCGCCGCATCGCCCCCGACGTGCCGCTCGTGCTGGTGGCATCCGACGAATCGCTGAGCACCCAGAAGCTGGTCCAGGAACTCCGCCCGATCTACTACGCGGTGCGCCCGGTGGAGGCTGCCGAGCTGCGCGAGGCGGTGGACTCGGCCCTGGAGCGCCGCGGGCGCCCGGTCGCCTGAACGCCGGCCGGCGGTCCCGGCCCGGGGCGCGGCGGCCCGGCCGCGGCGCCCTCCGGCGGGAGCCCCGGGCGGGGATTTTCGCGCTCCGGCCTGCGTGCTAGCATGCCACAGCTTGTGCCCGCCCACGCGCGCGTCCTCCCCAGGCGCGCAGGCTCCGTGATCTGACCCGGCGGGCGATCCTCTCGTTCTCGTCCCGGCCGCGGGCCGGCAGCCAGTTCCCGAAGTGCCCAGGGGTGGAGTGGTGGCATGAGCGCTGACGACCGGCCGGACGGCCGCCTGTCCCGGAGATCGTTCCTCGACATCGCGCTGGGGGTCACCTCGGTGGCCTGGCTGGGGGCGGTGCTGTTCCCGGTGCTCGAGTTCTTCCGGGTGCCGCCCCAGGACGAGGCCGCCCCCACCAGCGTCCGGGCGGCCAGCTTCAAGCAGCTCAAGCCGGGCCAGGGGGTGGTGTTCCGGTTCGGGAGCGAGCCCGCCCTGCTGGTGCTCACCGCCGACGGCAAGCTGCACGCCTTCTCGGCCACCTGCACCCACCTGGGCTGCACCGTGCAGTACCGGCCCGACCTGCAGCGGATCTGGTGCGCCTGCCACAACGGCATCTACGACCTCAACGGGCGCAACGTCTCCGGGCCGCCGCCGCGCCCGCTCACTGAGTATAAGGTGGCGGTGCGGGGCGACGACGTGATGGTGTCGAAGGCGTAGGGAATCCCATGGGACGCACCAAGGACCGGCTCGAGAAGGCCCTCCGCGAGCGCTACGACCTGTCCTACCTGGAGCACCTGGCGGCGGAGAAGAAGGTGCCGGTGTTCCGCGGCTCCTTCTGGTACTACTTCGGCGGGGTGAGCCTGTTCCTGTTCATCGTGCAGGTGGTCACCGGAATCCTGCTGCTGATGTACTACCAGCCCGGGGAGCAGACCGCGTTCGAGAGCGTGCGCTTCATCGTGACCCGGGTGAAGTTCGGCTGGCTGATCCGCTCCATCCACAGCTGGTCGGCCAACCTCATGATCTTCTCGGTGTTCGTGCACATGTTCTCGGTGTACTTCTCGCGCGCCTTCCGCCGGCCGCGAGAACTCACCTGGTACTCCGGGTTCCTGCTGCTGGCGCTGTGCCTGGCGTTCGGGTTCAGCGGCTACCTCCTGCCCTGGAACACCCTCTCCTACTTCGCCACCAAGGTGGGCACCCAGATGATCTCGGTGGTGCCGCTGGTGGGACCGACGCTCATGGAGGTGATGCGCGCCGGCAAGGAGGTCTCCACCGCCACCCTGACCCGCTTCTTCGGCCTGCACGTGGCGGTGCTGCCGGCGGTGTTCACGCTGGTCCTGGGGGCGCACCTGATGTTCATCCAGCTCCAGGGCATCGCGGAGCCCGAGTCCTGGAAGGGCGCCGGGGCGGAGCGCCGGCGCACCATGCCCTTCTTCCCCAACTTCGTGCTGCGCGACCTGCTGCTGTGGCTCATCGTGCTGAACGTGCTGGCCATCCTGGCGGTGGCGTTCCCGTGGGAGCTGGGCCGGAAGGTGGACCCGCTGGCCTCGGCGCCCGCGGGGATCAAGCCCGAGTGGTACTTCCTGTTCATGTACCAGTCGTTGAAGTTCTTCCCGGCCACGATCCTGGGGCTGGAGGGCGAGGCCGTCGGGATCGGGCTGTTCGGCCTGGCCGGCCTGCTGTGGTTCCTGGTGCCGCTGTGGGACGCGCGCACTCCGGCGGGGGCGCGCAACCGGCTGCTGACCTACGTCGGCGTGGGCGCGGTGGGGTTCATCATCGTCATGACCATCGTGGGGCTCCGGTGACCGCGCGGGCGTGGGTGCTGGCCGCGGTGGCGGCGGTGGCGGCGGGCCTCGCCCTGCCGGGCGCGCCGCGCGCCGAGGGCGCCCGGGCCGCGGTGGACCACTGCCTGGGCTGCCACGCGGAGATCGGCAGCCCCGAGGCCAAGGGCTTCCGCGCCGACGTGCACTTCGCGGCGGGGCTGACCTGCGCCGACTGCCACGGGGGCGACCCCGCGCAGGAGGACCAGGACCAGGCGATGAGCCCGGCGCGCGGGTACCGGGGCCGGCCCCGGCCGGAGGCCATCCCCGCGCTGTGCGGCCTGTGCCACGGCTCCTCCCCCAACCGCTTCCAGGCCCGCTTCCGGCTGGACGACGTGGCCTCGGCGTTCAACTCGGGAGCCCACGGCGCGGCCCTCAAGGCCGACCCGAAGGGGCCGCAGTGCGTCTCGTGCCACGGCGTGCACGGCATCGCGCCGGTCAAGGACCCGCGCTCCCCGGTGTACCCAAGCCAGGTGACCAAGACCTGCGCCCACTGCCACAGCGACCCGGCCTACATGAAGACGTTCAACCCCGGGCTGCCGGTGGACCAGTACGCCAAGTACCTCACCAGCGTCCACGGCCAGCGCAACGCCCGGGGAGACGCGCGCGTCGCGACCTGCGTGAGCTGCCACTCCAACCACGCCGTGCTGCGGGTCCGGGATCCGCGCTCCCCGGTCTACCCCACCCGCGTCCCGGGCACCTGCGCGCGCTGCCACAGCGACGTGCGCTACATGGCGGACTACCACATCCCCACCAACCAGTACGACGACTACCGGCGGAGCGTGCACGGGATCGCGCTGCTGCGGAACTCGGACCTCAACGCCCCGGCCTGCAACACCTGCCACGGCAACCACGGCGCGGCCCCGCCGGGGGTGGGGTCGGTGGAGAACGTGTGCGGCCTGTGCCACCAGGCCAATGCCGAGCTGTTCGACAAGAGCGCCCACAAGGAGGCCTTCGACCGGCGCCGGCTGCCGGGCTGCGTGGTGTGCCACGGCAACCACCGGGTGGCCCCGCCCACCGACGCGCTGGTGGGTCTGGGGCCGGGCTCGACCTGCGCCTCCTGCCACCGCGGCGCCGGCGACCCGGCCGCCGCCAAGATCCTCAGGACCCGGGCGCTCCTGGACAGCCTGAGCCTGGGCCGCGAGGCGGTCGAGAAGCAGCTCTCGCGAGCCGAGCAGCTGGGCATGGACGTGTCGGAGGCCCGGTACTCCCTGAAACAGGTCAACCAGGCCCAGGTGGAGTCCCGCGTCCAGGTGCACGCCGTGGAGATGGGCCCGCTGCAGGCCAGCGCCGCCCCGGGCATCCAGGTGATTTCGAAGGCACGGCTTGCAGCCGTGGAGGCCATTCGGGAATACTACTTCCGTCGGCAGGGGCTGGGAGTCGCCACCCTGATCATCACGGTGCTGGCGCTCCTCCTCTACCTCAAGATCCGCCAGATCGAAAGGAGACAGAGAAAAGATGAAGCACGCTAAGCTGCTCGTCGGGGTGGGCATCCTGGCGGCCGTCGTGGCCGGCTCGGCGCTGGCGCAGGAGGCCAAGAAGGAAGAGCCCGTCCACAAGTACGTGGGCGTCCTGAAGTGCAAGATGTGCCACAACAGCGCCGCCAAGGGCGCCCAGTACACGGTGTGGACCACCATGAAGCACTCCAAGGCGTTCGCCGCGCTGGCCTCGGACTCGGCCAAGAAGATCGCCAAGGACAAGGGCATCGAGGACCCGCAGAAGGACCCGAAGTGCCTGAAGTGCCACGTCACCGGCTACGGCAAGCCGGCGGAGGAGTTCGAGGCCACCTTCAAGCCCGAGGACGGCGTCCAGTGCGAGGCCTGCCACGGGCCGGGCAAGGACTACATGGCCATGCAGGTCATGAAGGACATCCGGGGCGGCAAGAAGGACGGCACGCCGCTGGGCCTGGTCATGCCGACCGAGAAGGTGTGCTTGGGCTGCCACAACTCCGAGAGCCCGACCTTCAAGGAGTTCAACTTCACCGCCGACAGCAC
>DATKKS010000160.1:0-9904 GCA_035542815.1 Saccharimonadales bacterium (SeqCode)
GCGCCCCTACGACGCGCGGGCGCGCTGCCGTGCGCCCCTACGATGCGCCCCTACGACGCGGCGGTGGGCCTGGCGGAGTGGGGCTTGGGGTGGTGGGCCGCCTTCCTCGCCGCGGCCTTGTCGGCCTTCCCATCCATCACCGCGAGCTTGTGCGGCACCGCGTCCATGGCGCACCGCGGGCACGGGCCGGGCCCGGCCACCGGGTCGCCGTCCTTGGGGCAGGTGTACAGCATCGCGATCTTCTGCAGCTTGACCTTGTGCCGCGGGCAGGTGCCGGGCTGGGTGCTCTCGTAGTCGCACCCGGCGCGCGGGCAGTCGTACACGATCCTGCTGGCGGCGGCCGGGGGGGACGTGGCGCCCGACGGGCTGCCCATGCCGGGATACGCGAGGGCCGGCGCGGCGACCGCGGCCAGGGCGAAGGTCAGCAGGGCGACCCGCAGGCACCGCGGGGCGGAATGAACGCGAAGCATCGGCAGCACTCCTCTCGGCCTTGGCCGCAGTGAACGGGCGTTCTCGGGATCGGGCGGCGGGCACGGTGCCGGCGGCACCCCGAGGGCGCCCGCCCGGGCGCGTCCCAACATCCGTTGGATGCGCTAGACTGGCCCCCGGGCGCCCGATTTCCACCCCCGCCGGGCCTGCGCGGCCCGCCTCCCGAGGAGCCATTCCATGAGCCAACCCATCCGCGTGATCCTGCTGGGCGCGGGCTTCGCCCGCCGCGTGCAGGGCCCGGCCTTCGCCCGGCACCCCGACTACCGGCTGGTGGGCCTCGCCAGCGCCCGGCTCGAGAGCGCCCGGGCGGCGGCCTCCGAGCTGGGGGTCCAGCACGCCTCGGACGACTGGCGCCGGCTGCTGGAGGAGGTGGAGTGCGACCTGGTGAGCGTGGTCACGCCGCCCTCCCTGCACCACCCCATGGCCCGCCGGGCGCTGGAGCTGGGGCGCGACCTGCTCCTGGAGAAACCCGCCGCCATGGACGCCGCGCAGGTGGAGGACCTGCTGGCCCTGGCCGGGAGCCGCGGCCGGGTGCACGCCCTCAATCACGAGTACCGCTGGGTGCCGGCGCGGGCCTTCGCCCGGGAGCTGGCGCGGCGCGGCGAGATCGGCCGCGTGATCCGGTTCGTGGCGCGCAGCCACTACGAGTTCTTCAGCCGGCAGCGCGGCATGCGCTGGGGCTGGCTGTGCGACGCCGCCGCGGGCGGCGGCATGTGGGGCGCCATCGGCTCGCACCTGGTGGACTACGCCCAGTGGGTGATGGGGCCGGCGCGGGCGGTGACCGCGCGCATGGAGACCCAGGTGGCCGCGCGCCCCGACGCCGCGGGGTTGGAGCGGGCGGTCACCGCGGACGACGGCTTCATCGTGCAGGCCGACTTCGAGGGCGGCGCCACCGGGCTGTTCGAGGGCAGCGCCGCGGTGGCCCACCGGGACGACGTCTTCGAGCTGCACGGCGAGGCCGGCACGCTGGTGATCGAGAACGACGTGCTGTACCGCCTGGCCCCGGGCAAGCCGCGGGAGGCGGTGGCGGTGGAGCCCGCGTTCGAGATCGCCCGCCACGGCGCCGACGCGCGCCTGGATCCCTGCTACGCCCTCCTCACCGCGCTGGCTGCCCGGGTGCGCGACCGCGGGGAGTTCCGCCCCAGCCTGGCCGACGGCCTGGCCACCCAGCGGGTGCTGGACGCGGCGCGCGCCTCGCACGCCCAGGGCCGGCGCGCGGAGGTGCCGCGATGACCCGCCCCGGCCGCGCCCGCCGCCCGGGCCGCCCCCGCCACGCCTCCGGCCCGCCCGCTTCCGCGGCGGCGCGGGCGGTTCTGGCGGTGCTGTGCGCCGCGCTGCTCCTGGCGCCCGCGGCGCACGGCAAGCGCCGCGCCTCGCGCCCTTCGCCCCGGCCCCGGAGCGCCGCGCCGGCGGCGCCGCTCGCCGGGCTGGCCGCGGACTCCCTGTGGCGCGACGGCAAGGCCGAGTTCTCGACCTACGCCGGCACCGCCCGCACCCACGCCGGGGACACGTTGCGGGCGGAGGCGGTGATCGCGGTGGCCCGCGAGGACCTGGACCGCAAGCTGCTGGTGAAGTCCGACGTGCCCGCCGACCCCAAGGTGAACTTCCCGGCGCTCAAGCAGGTGGTGACGGTGGACTTCCGGTCCGGGGTCTACCGGCAGCATCTCGAGACGGTGAGCTTCCTGGACGCGCGGACGTGGAAGCTGGCGAAGCTCTCGGCCGTCGCGGCCGACGCGGTGGGGATGACCTGGGTGGAGGTGCGCCCGGCGGGCAAGGTGTGGCTCCACCGCTCCAGCTCCTACTTCGACGAGGAGGGGGCCCGCGACCTGCAGCTCCCGGCCGGCCCCACGGCGCAGGCCCTGGACGCGCTGCCGCTGTGGCTGCGGACGCAGGACTTTGCATCCCCGGGCCGGCGGGACCTGAGCCTGGACCTGCTGCCGGCGCAGGCCGGCCCGCACGTGCGGCGGGCCGAGGTGGTGCCGGCGCTGGTGCACCTGGCGGAGGCCGAGTCGCTGAGCGTGCCCGCGGGATCGTTCCTGGCGCGCCGGGTGGAGGTGCGCTACCTGGACTCGGTGGACGTGATGTACTTCGACACCGCCTTCCCGCACCTGCTGCTGCGCTGGGAGGACCCGCGCGGCATCACCCTGGAGCTGAAGAAGAGCCTGCGGCTCGACTACTGGAACAAGACCCACCCCGGGGACGAGCGGCTGCTCGGCGAGTAGCGCTCTGCGGCCCGCGGCCGCGCCGGCTGGCCGCTTCCGGCGCGCTCGGCCGCCTGAGCCGCGCGCCCGGCGGCCGGCGTCGCGCCCGGCAAGCGAACGGGGGAAGGCGAACCCTCCCCCGCTGCCGCTCATTCCGGGATCCCCTGGTCCGGGCTTGGCGCAAGCTCCTGCGCTGCCGGAACTGCCCTGCGGCCTCAGGCTACCGGATGAGCACCATCTTCCGCATCAGCGCCGCCCCGCCGGAGCGCAGCGCGCAGAAGTACACGCCCGCGCCCAAGCGGCGGCCGCCCGCATCGGTGAGGTCCCACTGCAGGGTGTGCCGGCCCTGCGCCGCCGCGCCCGAGACCAGCGTCCGCACCAGGCGCCCCTGGATGTCGTAGACCGCCAGGCTCGCTTCACCCTGGGCCGGCAGCTCGTAGGTCACCTGCATGGGCCGGCCCAGCCGGAACGGCACCGGGAGGTCCAGCCGCAGCCGGCCGGCGGGGCCGCCGCCCACGGCCGCGGTGGCCAGGACCGCCACGACCATCGAGTCCTCGGACTGCAGGCCGGCCTCGTCCACCGCATCCAGCTTCACTTGGTGGAGGCCCGCCGGCAGCCGCACCGAGAGCGCCTCGCCCTCAGCCTGCAGGCCCTCGGTGCCGTCCACCGTCCATCCGAACGCCAGGTGCTGGTTGCCCGAGTGGGTGGACCGGTACGGGTACAGGACGATCTCCGAGGTGTCGTCGGGGACGGTGGTGTCGGGCGGGGCGACCGCGTGCGGGCCCCACGTCGGCTGCCACGGCACGTCGGTGACGTACAGGATCCCCTCGCGCACCGAGGTGCTCTCGGGGTACTGGATCACCAGGTAGAACAGCTCCATGGTGGGCCCGGGCGGCGTGGCCACCGCCTGCCACTGGATCTGGTTCGCGTCGATGGGCGCGTACTCCAGGATGTGCAGCACGCCGGGGGCCAGGGCGCGCAGCTCGAAGTGCAGCGCCCGCTCCAGGTCGAACGGCCACGTCCCGGGGGCGGGGACGAGCGTCCCGGTGAAGGGCAGCTGCTTCTGGGCGTTCGGCGGGTTGGTGACGGTGGTCGGCACCAGCGCGGTGTCGGACTCCGCCGCCTCGGCGCTGTCGGCGGAGGATGGGCCGCGCGCGTGGCCGGCCTTGTTCTGCGAGCCGCGCATGGCCTTGCTCTGGTCCGCGGCATTGGCGTCCTTGAGCCTGGCGCAGTGGCCCAGCTCGTGCACCAGCGTGGACACCAGCTCGTACTTGTCGTCGCACCAGCCCCAGTCGGCGTCCGACTTGATCTGCACCTTCGCGCTGGTGTTCTCGGAGCTGGTGTAGGACCAGTTGGTGTTCCCGAGGGGCCGCTGCTTCTGGCAGCTGATCACGATGTCGGCCTGGTCGCAGTCGGTGGTCCAGGCGAACCGCCAAGTGAGGCTGTCCGCATTCCAGAGGTTGATGGCCGCCTGCACCGAGTCGGCCATGCCCGCCGGGCAGTTGTTGCCCTTGAGGCACACCGTCAGGTGGTGCTTGCGGTTCTTCCAGTCGCCCTTGGGCCAGAACTCAGCGCGGGCGGGCGGGGGTACGGCCTGCAGGAGGACCAACAACAGCAGCGGTGCGAGGGACAACCGGTGGGGCCGCAGCGCCCGAGGGTCGGGAGTCGGGGGCATGGCGTCTCCTCCTCTGTGTGGGGGCAATGGGGGACCGACGCCATGCGGCCCGGGGCAGCGGCCCCAGGAATGTCACCCAATCATACTAGCGGAATGCGATTGTCGCAAGGGGTGAATTAACAATGCGAGTACCCGATCATTCTCATGAGAATATGAAAGAGGTGTTTTGATATATCGAGGGGGGCGGGACGCCGGGAGCCCGAGCGCCGCCGCGGCTAGCGGAGCCGCAGCACCTTGCGCGCCGCGGTTTGGCCGGCGGCGCTCAGCCGCACGAAGTAGAGCCCGCTGGGGACGAGCTGGCCGCGCGCGTCGCTGCCGTCCCAGGTCACGCTGCCCGGGCCGGGGGCCAGGGCCGCGTCGAGCAGCGTGCGAACCCGCGCGCCGGCGACGTTGAAGACCTCCACGCGGACCCGCCCGCGCGAGGGCACCTCGAAGCTGAGCCGGGTGGTGACGCGCGAGGGGTTGGGCGCGGGGAGGGCCAGGCGCAGGACCGGGGTGCGCGTCTGCGCGGTGGTCTCACTCGCGTAGCTCCACGGGGCGTCGCCGAAGCGGTACGCCAGCCGGTACCGGTAGGCCCGACCCGCGATGGCGGTGCTGTCCCGCCACGCGAGGATCTGGGTGCTGGCAGTGTCGAGGCTCGCCCGCACCTGGTAGGCGCCGCCGGATTCGGCGCGCTCGATGCGGTAGTGCAGCGACGCGTACAGAATGGGGCGCCACTGCAGTTCAACGCCTGCCGGCGTGGCGGTGGCCGTGCATTGTGTGACGGCCCCCAGGGGGCGGCCCACCACGCTGCAGATGCGAAAGAACCCGAGGGTGTACTCGCTGACGCCGTAGAGGCAGGTGTCGGGCCCTTCGGCGAAGCCAAGGGGCCACGAGGTGCTGGTTGTGGGACAGGGGATGACAGCGAAGTTCCCGGAGGTGTCTGCCACCAGGGTCTGCTCGCCCGCCGTAAAGAGGTCAGACGACCGGAGGTAGAAGGCCCCATAGAACCTCGAATCGCGTCCGCGATAAAGCCACGGAACATCTACATAACCGACGGCCCGAGGGATCTCGAATAACTCGGTCGTCACGCCCGACGGCGAGATTCTCAACAACTGGGATCGGTCGCTCGCTTCGGTCAGGACGTACACCACGCCGGCCGCGGACACCTGGGCCGCGCACACGTACGGATGCCCATGCGCTTGCGGAAGGAGCAGCTCCTGGCGGACTTCGCCCGTGGCGGACATATGGAAGAGCCCGTTTCGAGTGCTGTCGTCCGAGTTCTCCAGCCCAAAATAGACCCCGCCGCCGGGCTCGGGGACCAGCCTCGTGCTGAGGTCGGCGTCCGCGAGCCCGGACACCAGGCTCAGGTTGCCCGCGGAATCGGACCGGCACACCGTGACGGTGTCCACGCTACTCGCGCTCCCAGACATGGTGTATCTGTACTCGCCCAGGGCCAGGTACACCCCGCCGCCCGGCGCCGGGGCAAGCTCCAGGTCGCTCCAGTACGAGTAGGTCGAAGTCGTGTCACCGGACGGGACGCCTTGCTCATAGAACGCCTTCAGGAGGCTCCAGTGGCCCTGCCGGTCCACCCGGAACAACGTGGCCGGAGAGCGCTCGTCGGACGCCCCGGTTGCGCGCGGCGCGAGTCGCATCCGAGAACTGCGCCGCGTACGGTCCGGCTCAGCCGGGAGCGTGGCGCCCTGACCGTCGTAGCTGTCCAGCGGATCGCTGAGGCCGTAGAAGTACCCGTCCTCCCCACGGACCAGGCCCGAGGGGACTCCATGGCCCGCCGGATAGTCGGCCACGATCTCCACGTTCCCGCTTGGGTCCGTGCGGAAGAGGCACCCCATGGCGGCGGTGTCCGCGCTCGGGTGGTACGGGGAGACGCCGTAGAACCACCCGTCCTCCCCCCACACGAGGCCCTCCCCGGCCCGGAACCTGGCGGGTGCGGATCCTGCCAGCGGCTCCACCACGGGAACCGGGCCACAGGTGTTGACCACCAGGTCGTAGTGCCCGAAGTCCGAGGACGAGTAGCTCTGCGCGCAGTTGATCAGGTAGGTGCCGCTGCTCTCCGGGGCGAACAGCAGGCTGGCACTCGGATCGTGCCCGACGCTGCCGTGCGCCGTTGCGAGCGCGACTTGGCTGCCGCTCGCGAGCACGGTCAGGTTGGCGCCATTCCCGTCGCCGGGGCGCCGCGCCTCGATCAGGTACCCCCGGCAGGCCTCACCATGGAAACGGGTCCAGTCCGGGTCTCTTGGCATGCCGAGCGTGCCGGAAGCGGCGCGCAGGGTGTCGAAGAACGTATGGTGGGTGGGGAGCGAGTCGGGTTGGATCCAGGGGGCTGCGGACGCGCTGTCGTCCGGCTCCTCCGGGTCGGGGAAGTACTCGAAGCCCGCGTCTCGGAACGCGGCGTCCAGCGTGCGGCCATACTGCGGGAATGCCCCCAGGGCGCTCAGCCAGAACCGCGCGCTGCCCGTGGATGAGCCGAAGCGCACCATCGCTCTCCGGGCGAGGGACCACACCGCCGTGTCGGGGAGGGGAGCCTCGCCGGCGGCGGCCCCCGCGGGGACCACGTTCCTGTTGGAGCCCCCGGTGAGGCTCCAGAGCATCCGGGCCACGGCGAGCGTGTCCTCCGCGCCGTGGAAGGCGACGCCCGGCCGGTCCATGTTCATGCTCACCGCCGCCGCCGTCGCGCCGCGCGCGGTAGGCAGCACGACGTACCATCCGGTGTTGTCCGCTCCGAGCCAGCGCTGCGTCGCCAGCGCCGTGTACACTCCCCAGCCCCCCATCCAGCGGCCTGCGGTCCAGCTGAGTGCGCCCGGGCCTCCCTTGAGCGAGCGGACACCCGCCCCTGCCTCCCACCACAGCGCGGCGGTCCCCGCGCAGCCCTGCAGCCACAAGTCGTCCCAAGCCGTCTGCGAGCCCAGCAGCAGGCTGAAGCCCAGAGTATCCGTCTCCACGGACGGCCTGGAGTATGCGGTGCCTAGACAGTAAGCCCGCAACGCCACGTGGGCGCGCCCCCTGCCGGCCCACGCCGCATACTCCGCCCCCTGCAACAGCGCGTCGAAGATGTGGAACTCCTCGGCCCCCTTCCCGATCTGCACCAGGCCGGTGGCGGGGATGCTGAAGTCTTCATACGGGAGGTGGGAGTGCAGCACCGGAGTGACGACGCACAGCGGAGGGCCCGAGCCGCCGTTGCACACGCCGACGGAGTCGAGGGCGGTGTCCGACGTGGCGGCGTACACGCGCTCGTAGACGTCGCGGACCTGGGTGTCGTGAACCCAGATCACGGCGCGGCCGCCCTCGTCGGTGGCGCCCTGGGCGAGGATGGAGTCGGTGCGGGCGTCGCACACCTCCACCCGGGCGCGCCGGATGGCGGCATTCACTACGGCGCCCTCCAGACCGCGCGGGCCCCACGGGTGCTTCTGGTACTGCCAGGTGCTGGTGGCCCACCAGTCGGCGCGCGCCGCGCGGGGAGCAAGCGCGGAAGCGCCCAGGGCCGCCAGCGTCGCGGCGATGAGCCCGAAGGTCGCGCCGTTGCCCTTCACTGGGTCACCTCAGCCGCAGCACCTTGCGCGCGGCAGTCTGGCCGGCGGTGCTCAGCCGCACGAAGTAGAGCCCGCTGGGGACGAGCTGGCCGCGCGCGTCGTTGCCGTCCCAGGTCACGCTGCCCGGGCCGGGGGCCAGGACCGCGTCGAGCAGCGTCCGCACCCGGGCGCCGGCGACGTTGAAGACCTCCACCCGGACCCGCCCGCGCGAGGGCACCTCGAAGCTGAGCCGGGTGGTGACCCGCGAGGGGTTGGGTGCGGGGAGGGCCAGCAGGAAGGCGCGGGCCTGGGGCGCGGTGGTGGCGACGGTGGAATAGTTCCACCCGCCGGCAGGGCCCAGGCGGCAGCCCACGCGGTACCGGTAGGAGGTGCCGGGGACGGCGGTGGAATCCCGGAAGGTGATCTCGGCCATTCCGCTCTGCTGCAGGTTGGAAAGCGGCGTGAACTCTCCGCCTCCGGCGGCCCTCTCCACCTGGTAGCTCAGCGTGCCGAACACCACCGGCGTCCATCGCAACATGACCGACGCGTGGCCGGGCTCCGCGGCGAAACGGGTCACCCAACCGACCGGATTCCCGACTAGGCCGCGAAGCTGGAACACGCGTGCCCCGCGGTCGATGCCATACAACGTGTGGTCGGGGAGTTCCACCAGCACCACCGGAAAGCCCAGGTTGGCGTCGATGCTTGCAATTTGGGCGACGTCCCCCATGGTGTCCGCCACCACCGTGGCTGCCGTCGTCGTGGAGAAGATGTCCGAGCGGGTCACCTCACCGGTGAGGTAGAGCCGGCCGTCGCTGGCGACCAGGCCGTGAGGGTCTAGCCCGGAGAGCTGCGCCATCGGGACCTCCCACAGCTGTCGCGAATGCCCATTCGGCCACACCTCGAAGCAGCGCGTCCACGTCGGGGATTCGAAAACCACGAACAGAACGCCGCCTGGAGCGCTCAGCACGCACGTGTAGTAGGCGTGCGCCAACGGGTAGGGCGCGAGTCCCAACACCTTTTCCGCATCTCCCGAAGGCAGGACGTGGTACACCCCGTTGATCTCGCCGCCCGTGCTGTGGAGGGCGAGGTGCACTCCGCCGCTGCCGTCAGGTACGACTCGGGACGTCAGGCTCAGATCGTTGCCGCCGAATTCGTGGAGCAGCGTCATTTGCCCAAGGGAGTCTACTTGGTACAGCACCAGAGCCGCGCCCACCGTGCCCAGGGAGTCGGGGCTGCGCTGGAGCGCGATGAACGCTCCGCCGCCCGGCCCCGGCGCGATCGGCACGCCGGAGCCGGGCATCTGCAGATTGGGCGCGAAGCACTGCAGGAACTTCAGGGTGCCGCCTCGATCCACACGGAACAGGCAGGCTGGAGAGTAGGGTGAGCCCTTGCGCGATACACTGCTCGACACGCCGTAGAACGCCCCGTCCTCCCCGGTCACCAGTTCGGCGGGGCTTCCACGCAGCAGCGGGTAGCGCGCCAGGATCGTGCTCCGGCCCGCCGCGTCCACCCGGAGGAAATAGCCCGACGCACTGTCCTTGGAAGCCGCCCCGCGGGATAATCCGTAGAAGCAGCCGTCGCTGCCCCAGGCGAGGGTCACCGGGCGTGCGTAAGAGTTGCTGTTGGTGTCGGGCAGGTAGGCCTGCGAGGGGGTGGGGATGCAGCGCGAAACCGACAGGTCGTAGTATCCGAAGTCGTAGTAGGATTCGCTCTCCACGCCCGCGTACCACGTCCCGCTGCTGTCGGCGGTGAACGTCACGAGCGCCGACGGATCGTCAGGTCCGCGGCCTGTCGATTCGAATGCCCTCGTGCCCTTGGAGTTCTCCACGAGCAGCAGCGCAGAGTACCCATCTCCTGGATTCCGGGTTTCCACCGCGTAGGCCTGGCCCGCCTCGACCTCGAAGGCAGACCAATCCTCGTCCGGGTCTCGCAACGGGTACGCTGTCCACAGCAGCGTGTGGTGCATCGAGGGCCCGTCGGCAGCGATCGGCGCAGCCCAGGATTTGTTGTCGTCGGGCTCGTAGGCGTCC
>DATKKS010000161.1:0-9484 GCA_035542815.1 Saccharimonadales bacterium (SeqCode)
CCGCGCACCTGCGTTTCCTCCGTCAACCCCCGGTGACCGCGCTCGCTCCGCCGCCGGTGCCTTGGGCTTGGGCGCCGCCGGGTCGCCCGGCCGAGGCCGCGGTTCACGGTAGCCCACCACAGCCGCCGAACCCAGCGCGGCCTCCCGCCTATCCACCGCGCCCGCGACCTCCGCACCGCCCAACGGGTTGATGCCGCCGGCGCCGTGGCTCGTCCGCGTCATCCAGGTTCCCTCCCGCTGGCCCGCCTCTTGCGAATTCCCCCGCGGCCCCAGCCGCATCCCCACGAGGGGCGCCTCGATGCGCATCTCGTCCCGTCTTGCCTCTGCCGGCCGCCGGCCGGCGGCGCTCATCCTGGCGCCCTCCGGCGCGCCGTCCGTCGCGGCGCTGCTGGCCGTCACGCTGCTCGCCGCGGCCGGGTCGCTGGCGCCCGCCGCCCGCGCGGGGACCGTCGCGGAGTTCCTGCGCCTGGGCGTGGGCGCACGGGCCCTGGCCCTGGGCGAGGGCATGCTCTCCGTGGAGCACGACCCGTCGGCCCTGTACTGGAACCCGGCGCTCATGGCGGGCAGCCCGCGCCCGGCCGCGGAGGTGATGCACGCGGAGAACTTCGGCGGGGCGGCCGGCTTCGACGCGGTGGCCTGCACGGTGCCGCTGGGCGGCGGCCCGGGCGAGGCCGTGGGCATCGGCGTCCTGCGCCTCTCGGTGGACGACATCCCCACCACCGGCAACTTCCGCTTCGACGACGTGGGCGCGGACGGCGTGGCCGGCTCGCACGATGCCGGCGAGGGCGACGGCCGCTGGGAGCCCGGCGAGCCGGTGCACGCGGACGCCTCCGCGGTGGAGTGGCGCTCGGACAGCGAGTGGGCGCTGCTGGTGGGCTACGCGCGGGCGCTGGGTGAGGCCGGCGCGGCCGGGGTGTGCGCCAAGTACCTGCGCCAGGCGGTGGCCGGGCGGCAGAGCACCGGCTTCGGGCTGGACGTGGGGGCGCACCTGGCGCTCTCCGACGGGCTGGAGCTGGCCGCGCGGGTGAGCGACCTCACCTCCACCCGCGTGGTGTGGGACAACGGCACGCGCGAGAGCGTCCCGCCGCGGCTGGAGCTGGCGGTGGCCCGGCAGCTGCGCCTGGGCCGGCGGGCCTCGGTGCGCGCGGTGCTGGGGGCGGGCTCGGACACCCGCGACGTGGGCCGCGGCCCGCGCGAGTGGCACGGCGGCCTGGAGTACCGGCTGCGCGACCGGCTGTTCCTGCGCGCCGGGGCCACCAGCGGCCGGCCCACCTTCGGAGCCGGCGTGGGGCTCGCGCGGTTCCGGGTGGACTACGCCGCGCTCCCGTTCCACGAGCTGGGCGCCACCCACCGGCTCTCGGCGCTGGCGCGCTGGTAGGAGGGTCCCATGGCGCTTCGAATCGCGGCGACGATCTGTCTGGCGGTGGCCCTCGCGGCGGCGCTCGCCGCGGCCCTGGCGGCGGTGCTGGCGATGCTCCCGCTGCCCGCGGGCGGCGCGCCGGTGGGGGCGTCGGTGTCGGCCGGCGGCGGGGCCACCCTCTCGCTGGTGGTGAGCCGCGACGCCGGCGGCCGGCTGTTCCTGTGGGATGAGAGCGGATGGCTCGTGCCGGGGTGGCCCGTCGCGGCGTCCGGCGCGTGGCCCATCGGCACCCCGCGGCTTCAGGACCTCGACGGTGATGGCCAGCCCGAGGTGCTGTGTCTGCTGAAGTCGTGGGACGGCGGGAAAGCCGTGCGCGCCTGGCGCCTCGACGGGCGGCCCTTGCCGAGCTGGGAGTCGGCGGCCTGCCCGGCCGACATGGCCGACACGCCGCTCCTGGGCGACGTGGAGCACCGCGGCGCGCCGGACTGGGTGTGGCCCACCGAGGGCGGCGCGGTGGCCGTGGCGCCGGTGGGCGACCCGGCCCATCCGCTGCCGGGGTTCCCGCGGCCCGTGGCCGCCGGTCGGTTGCGCCTGCGCCTCGCCGACGTGAACGGCGATGGCGTGCCGGAGGTGCTGGGAGGGGTGGATGAAGGCGCAGCCGGCCGGTGGTTCGTGCTGTGCGTCACGGGGGGCCCGGGCGACCTGCGCCAGGAGCCGGCTCCGGCGGCGGTGACCGCGGCGCCGGTGCTGGCGAGCCCGGGCCTCTCCGGGACGCAGTCCGTACTGGTGCCGCTGCGCGGCGGCCTGGGCTCCTGGGACGCCGACGGCGCGGGGGGCTTCCGGCCCTCGCCGGGCTGGCCGGTCCTGGCTTCGGGCGCTTCCGCCGACCCTCCGGGGGTGCTGCCGGACACCGGCCGCCGGGTGCTGGCGCGCGGGCGGGACGGGCGGCTCGCGGCGTACACCCGCTCCGGGGGGCTGGTCCGCAAGTGGGAAGACGGCGTGCGCCTGGGCGCGGCGACCAGCTGGGCCGACCTGCCCGCGGGCGTGGGCCACGGCGGGTGGGTGGGGCACCTGGGGGGCACCGGCCTGCGCTTCCAGTCCGAGCCCGGGAGCGACTCGACCGGCCGCCCGAGGATCTTCACGCGGGAGCTGGGGGACCGGCACCATGCCGGGGACCCTTGTGCGCCGGCCGGGTTGCTCCCGCCCACCCGGTTCCGCATCTGGCTCAACGGCGCGCCGGCGGACGCGGGCGGCGGGAGCACCGCCCTCCGCACCCGGGAGGTGGAGGTCCGCGGCGCCTTCGACAACCCGCCCCTCACGGGCGATCCGGAGCTGGAGCTCTCGGTGCTGCGGGGCGGCACGCCGGTGGGCCGGGTGGCGGCCCGCGGGCTCCTGGTGCTGCGCCTCACGCTCGAGGCCGGGAGCTACGCGGCGCTGGCGCGGGCGGGCGCGGACACGCTGGCCTGGGCGCGCTTCGAGGTCGAGCCGCCCCTGGAGCTGCAGGACGTCTACAACTATCCGAACCCGATGCGCGCCGCCACCGACTTCCTCTTCACGCTGAGCCGGCCGGCGCGGGTGCAGCTGGACGTGTACACGGTGGCCGGCCGCCGGGTGTGCGGCCTGGGCGGGGACTTCGCCGCGGGGCCGCAGCACCTGGGCTGGAACGGGCGCGACGCCGCCGGCCAGCCGGTCGCCAACGGGGTGTACCTGTACCGCCTCGAGGCCCGCGCGGGTGCGGAGCGGGTGGAGAAGGTGAGCAAGCTGATCCGTCTGGACTGACGGGCGGGAGGTGGGGATGCGGGGATGGCGGGGGACGGCCCGGAAGGTCCGGGCGGCGCTGGTCCTGGTGGGCGCGGTGCTCGGGCCGTGGGTCGCGGCAGCGGCGCGGGCGGGGGAGCCGGCCGACCCGCGCGACGGGCGCGGCTGGGGCCTGGGCTCCGACGTGCAGCAGGTGGCCCCGGGGGAGCAGGTGGCGCTGTTCAACGGCGTGCCGTCCTTCCACCGCACCCTGGCGAGCTGGCCCGAGCCCGGCGGGCTCAAGCTGGAGTTCACCCTCGACTACTCCGGCGCGGTCCCGCACCACCGCTTCGACATCTCGCCGGCCTCCGGCCACGTGGACCTGGAGGCCGCCTTCGGCGAGTGGAGCCTGGGCCTCAACGGGCACGTCCTGTGGACCGCCAACCTCTCGCCGTTCCTCTACAACGGCGAAGTCCCCGGCCAGCCGCACCGGGACGAAAAGGGCCTGGTGGTGGACGGCTGCTGGCGCACCTGCGGCTTCAGCATCTGCGACAAGGCTTACGCGAGCGGCGGGTCCAACGGCGACGTGGAGCTGGCCACCTCCGAGGGCGGCACCGCCGAGTTCGCCTACGCCGGCAACCGGCCCGCGGGCGGCGATCCCGCGCTGCTGCCGTGCGATCCCGCCAGCGCCTGGCGGGCGTGCCTGCCGGGGCCGGCCCAGACCGGCCGCACCCTGCGGGTGAAGCAGCCCGACGGCAGCACCTGGAGCTTCCAGGAGGTGCCGCTCACGCTGCGCTGGCCCGAGTACTGGTACAACGGCAACGAGGGCCCGCGGGCCTTCCGGCTGGCGCGGGTGGACGGCCCCACCCCGGAGTGCTACGCGCTGGTGAGCTACGAGTACGCCGACTCCGGCGGCGACCGCAACCGCTACCTGCACCCCACGCGGGTGCGGGTCACCGACGCGTCCGGGCGGGCGCTGGAGTTCCAGATCACCGCCAACCTCGCCTCCGGCACCTGCGAGGTGCTGGCGATCAGCAGCTGGGGCGCGCCCAACCAGTACCTGAGCTTCCGCTCGCGCGGCTACACCGACCGCGCGGGGCAGCCGCGCCGCTCGTACCTCTTCTATCTGGACTACTTCACCGACCGCGCCGCCCGGGCCACCAGCTTCCACTACCAGGATGACGACCGGGCCGAAGCCTGGTACGCCAGCTGCTCGGACAGCGCGGACATCCATGCCCAGCGCCTGAGCGGCGTGGACTACCCCGAGGGGGGCGGCTCGAGCTACTCGTACGTGCCGCTCCCCGCAACGCGCCCCGGCTGCCCCGACCCCTCGCTGCGCTACGAGGACGCCGGTTGGATCGCCACCGGCCGCAGCCCGTGCATCGCCCCGATGGTGGACCGGGTGGAGATCCGCGAGGCGCCGGGCGGGGCGCCGGTGCAGCAGCTGGCGCTCGCGTACACCTGGAACCAGGCGCCGGCGGTCGGGGCGCCGAGCGAGTCGGAGGCCTACCGCTACTTCACCCGGGTGGACTACAACCCCGGCCCGGGCATCCCACCCCGGGCTCCGCGGCGCGCCGGCGGCGCCGGGGCTGCGGGCGGGCCGCCTGCGCCGCGCCCGCTGCGGGGGCTGGACGGCGGCCCGCAGCAGTTCTCGGTCTCGCACACCTTCCGCAAGTTTCCGTACCAGCCCCGCTACCACGGGGAGCCGGCCCGCGATCGCTGGGCGGTGCGGATGATCGAGACCGGCGTCCTGCTGGCCTCGGGCGAGCAGCACACCCTTGCGACCGAGTTCGACGCCCTGGCCCAGGGCGGGCGCTACGCGGGCACGCTGCTTCCCGCCCGGCGCACCTACACCGTGACCTCGACCGGCCCGCCGGCCAGCTACTCCGCCGCCACCGAGTACGACAGCCTGGCCCGGGTGGTGGCCTCCACCGACCCGCTGGGCGTGCGCACGGTGATGGAGTACTACGATCCCCCCGAGCTGCACTCGCCGTGGAGCGGCCCGGGGCGCTACTCGGTGCTGCTCCCGGCGCGCCGGCGCGCGCTGGCGCCGGGCTCGGGCGAGGTGCTGGCCGACTCCTGGTACGACCGCGAGCCGCTCTACGGCCGGGCCCTGGCGGTGCACACGCTGCTGGAGGGGGCGCGGGTGGCCACCGTCACCCAGGCCTACGATCCGGCGCAGCCGGCCGACCTGGTGCAGGTGACCAGCGCCATGGGCCTCGTGACCGAGTACGACTACGCCACCCAGCTCATCCCCAACACCATCTACTACGCCGGTTGTCCGGGCGGGGCGCTGCCCGCGCACACGGTGCTCCACCCGGACGCCGGCCACACCCTGGACCTCTACCAGGCCTACGACTACGAGGGCCGGCTGCTGCGCGAGGCCGACGGCGCCGGCCGGGTCACGTTCCTGGGCTACGACGCCGAGGGCCGGCCGCGCACGGTGGCCCGCGCGGGGGACTTCATGACCGGCCCGCCGTCGCGCCCCGGCGCGGGCGCGCCGCAGCTCCCGCCCTACGGGCTGGTGCCGTGTCCCTCGAGCGTGCTCACCTACGCCGACGCCCCGGGCCACTCCTCGGTGCGCACCGCCCTCTACCCGGCGACCCGCGAGAGCCTGCTGGCCGTCTCCGACGTGGACGGCCTGGGGCGCACCCGCGCCACCCGCTGCGCGGACGCGCCGGGCAGCGAGCGCAGCTTCAGCTTCGACAGCTTCGGCCGGGTGGCGCGGGCCACCGCCCCGGACGGCCGGGGCAGCGACTACGCCTACGACGAGCTGGGCCGCCCGATCCTGGTGTCCGGGGACGCCGGCGGCGCCTGCGCGGTGGAGCACCACACCGTGGCCGACCCCTCCGGCTACGGCCTGCGCCTGCCCGCGGGCGCCCCGGCCGGGTACTGGACGGTCCAGCTCACCCGCCACGCCGGCGGGCGGACCTCGCTGCGCGCCCTGGACCCGCGCGGGCTGGCGTGGGCCGAGGCGGAGTACGGCCCCGACCTGGCGCAGCCGGTGGTGGCCCGCTACTACGAGCACGACCTCCTGGGCCGCCTGGTCGCGGTGCACGCCCCGGACGGCTCGGTCACCCGGCTCGACTACGACCGCGCCGGCAGCCGCCGGCACGTGTGGCTCCCGGGCGGGGCGTGCCGCACCACGGTCTCGGATCTCGACGGCCGGCCGGTGCTCCAGCAGGACGAGCGGGCGGCGGCCGAGCAGGGCTGGGCCTGCCTGCGCCTGGACGGCGCGGGGCGGGTGCTGCAGGAAGGCTACGTCACCGGGCTCTCGGAGAGCGCCGCGCAGGGCTACGCCGACGCCGGGCAGTGGCCCCCGGGGGTGAGCTGGCGCTCGCGCTTCACCTACGACGCCGGCCTCTCCACCAACAACCTGGGTTGCCTGAGCCGCATGGAGACGCTCGCGGCGGGTGCCCCGGTGGACGCCTGCGACTTCCTGAGCGACGTGCGCAAGCGGGTGATCTCCAAGACGCTCACCCTGGCCGGGGCGCCGCGCCCGCTCACCGTGGCGTACGAGTACGACCGCCTCGACCGCCTCACCGCGCTGACCTACCCGGACGGGCGCCGCATCTGCTTCAGCTACGACCCGGTGGGCGGGCGCCTGGCCCGCATCTCCGAAGGGCCGTCCCGCACTCTGGTGACGCTCGGGCGGGACGCCTCCGGCCGGGTGGTGTCCGCGAGCAACGGGGCGCTGGCGATCGCCTGGAGCTACAACGCGGCCGGGCTGCTCGCGCTCCAGACCGGCGCCGTCGGGACGCGCGCCGTCTTCCAGGAGGCCTTCGACTACGACGCCGACGGGCGCCGCTCGGGGCGGCTCGCGCGCGGGAGCGAGCGGTTGGAGTTCCAGCGCGACGCCGCCGCGCGCCTGGTGGGGGTGCGCTTCGCCTCCGAGCTGGGCTGGCCGGCGCTGGCCTACCGCTACGCGCCCGGAGGCGGGCTGGATTCCGTCGGCTCCGACCTTGAGAACGTCGTCGCCTCGCTCTCCGGGGCCCGCGTGCAGCGCCTGGACCGGCTGCCCCTGGGACGCGAGCTGTGGGCCTACGACGCCCACGGCAACGTGGTCCGGCGCACCTCGGTCCTGGGCGCCGACACGCTGGGGGGACTCACGCTGGGCTACTCCGACGCCAACCGGATGGTGAGCGCGTCGGGCTGGGCCGGCGACGTGGCCGACTCCGCCCGCTACGCCTACGACGCCCACGGCTGGCGGGTCCGGCGCGCCGTGGGCGGGGTGCGCACCTTCCAGGTGCGCGACGAGTCCGGCGACCTCCTGGCCGAGGTGGACTCCGCGGGCCGGGTGGTGCGCGACTACGTCCGCGTGGGCGGCCGGGTGCTGGGCGTCCTGGAGGCGGACGACAGCTACACCGCCTACCTGACCGATGTCATGGGCTCGGTCCGCCTGGGCGTGGACGAGCGCGGCGTGCTGCGCTTCGAGCAGGAGTTCCTGCCCTTCGGGGAGCTAAGCCGCTTCGACGGCGAGGAGCGCCCCACGCTGGGCTTCCTGGGGTCGGAGCAGGATCCCGAGACCGGCTACTGCTACCTCAAACAGCGCTACTACGACCCCGCCGCGGGGCGCTTCCTGACCCCCGACCCGCTGTGGGACTCGGGCGCCGACCCTTACGCCTATGCCTGGGACGACCCGCTCACCTTCTCCGACCCCGAGGGCCTGGCCGGCGGCCCCGGGGACGACACCCCCACCGCCAAGACCGACATCCACACCCTGCCGGCCATCCTGGTGGTGGCGCAGCACCTCCTGCCCCACGAGCTTCTGGACGCGGTCCGGGCGCTGCGGGTGGTCTACGCCGACTGCGTGGCGGAACGCCTGGCGGACCGCTATCGCAGCTACCGGTCCGCGCTCCAGGTCTGCCGCCAGCTCGTGGACGGGACGCAGGTGGACGGCGCCGGGCAGCCCCTGGAGTGCACGCTCCACCGGCTGGAACACACCGCCGCCCGCACCGCGCACGCGGTCATCCGAAGCACCCTGGCCAGCCCCAGCACCCAGCAGACCCTGAACCGGCTGATGCTGGCGCACGAGCTGATCGCCGGGGCCCGGGTGTGCCTGGCGCTGCAGCGCGCCCGCGGGCTGAGCCCGAGCGAGCGGCTGAACATCCGGCTGGAGGCGGAGGCGGTGATCCTGGGGGAGGTGACGGTGGACCTGGCGGGGCTGGCGGCGGCCGACCTGGGCTTGGCGGCCCCGGCGCCCGGGGCCCTGGCGCTGTTCGCCTGGGGCGGAGTGCGCGGGGACGTGTCGGATCTCTCCGACGCCATCCTGTCGCGCACCGTGCCGGGCTACGCCCAGACCTCCATCCTGGACCGGCTGTTCGGGCCGGTGCTGGACGCCCCGGGCCCCGAGAGGCCCTGAGGGGCGGGCGGCCGCGAGCGGCCGCGAGCGGCCGCGGCGCCTGGCCGGCCGCGGGCCGCGCCTGGGCGGCGCTGGGCCGCACTTGCGCGGCCTCCCGCGTGTGGACAAGCCCCGGCGGGCTCTGATAGCCTGCCGGCGTGACATCTCCCTCCTTCCAAGAGCCGCGAGCCCCGAAGCCGCAGGGTTTATGGGGGGGCGTCCGCAGCATCTTCATCCAGGGCGTGGTCCTCACCATCCCCCTGGTCTTCACCTATTGGGTTTTCAAGCTGTTCCTGGGCAGCGTGGACGGCTTCCTGCGGCCCGTCTACGACCGGATCTTCGGCCGCCACATCTACGGGCTGGGGTTCGTCTCCGCGGTCGTCGGGGTGTTCGTGCTCGGCCTGCTGGCCCGCAACCTGGTCGGCAAGATGCTGCTCCGGGGGGTGGAGTGGCTGCTGCTCAACATCCCGCTGGTGCGAACCGTCTACCACGCCGCCAAGCAGCTGATGGACGCCTTCTCGGGCGCCAACAAGGCCCTGATCTTCCGCGAGGTGCTGCTGGTGGAGTACCCGCGGCTGGGCATGTACTCGGTGGGCTTCGTCACCAACCGGGTGAAGTTCGAGCGGGCGGACGGGGGCAGCGAGCCCCTGGTCAACGTGTACATCCCGCACCCGCCCAACCCCACCTCGGGCATGTTCATCCTGCTGCCGGTGGCCCAGGTCCATCCGTTGGACATCTCGATCGAGGAGGGCCTGAAGCTGGTGCTCTCCGGCGGGATCGTCTCTCCCACCACCCTGACCGGGCGCCAGGACGGCTCGTAAGGGGCACTTGCCAGGCCCGGCCGGCCGGGCCCGCGCCACCCGCCGCTTCACCTGGCTGCGCTGATCCGCCCGCGGAGCGGCCGCCGGTAACGTCAAGAGTTGTGTGTCAGGAGCGGGAAGGGGGTCCCGGTTCCCTGCTTGTGGTTCTCGTAGGTGAAGATGGCGAACAGGATGCGCTCCATGCTGGTGCGGTCGCTGAAGACCCCCATGGGGCGCGTTCTTCTT
>DATKKS010000162.1:0-21613 GCA_035542815.1 Saccharimonadales bacterium (SeqCode)
CGCGGCGCGCGCTCCGAGCGGCTCAGAAAAGGCCCGTGGTTATTGGGTTTTCTTGCGCCCCGCGCCACGGATGGAAAATGGGTGAAAAATCGTCAAGGAAAAATCTGCGGTCGAAGCCGCGTTGAGAACACACCTTCCCAAGTCGCCACCGCGTCCGCCGGCGGCGCGGTGCTAGATTCGCCGCACTTCGGCATCTAGCGTCTCCCACTTCGGCGGACTCCGGCTGCACGTCCGCCCAGGTGGTTTGCGCCAGCTGTCGAAGGCGGGCTGTGTGAGGCACGAACACGGTGTGCAGAGGGCATGGGCCGCACCTCGCACCGCTTCTCGGCTTTGGACTCCAACTCGGCGCCATCTCTCGCGCTCCAGGCTTGTCGGTCACACGCCACTCAGCACGCAGGGGCACCTGCCGGCGGGGCCATCCGGACCGTCGCGTGGAGCCTGCAAGGCGTGATTTCCACCGAGGTGGAAAACTCCGGTGGATTTCCTGGGTGGAGCCTGTTCGAGTGAGCTAAGAGTTTCTTGTTCAACGGCTTATAGATGACCGCCTGACCCTGGGCGGTGCTGGAGACCCCCCGCATGCCGGTCGATCTGCATCCCCTGTGGGCGGATGTTGTCGAGCGCCTCCAGTCGAAGACCACAGCTCAGACCTTTCACACCTGGATCGAGCCTCTCCGGCCGGTGGCCTTTTCGGAGAGCGCCCTGGAGTTGGAGGTCCCGAACGCGTTCTTCGCCGACTGGATCGACTCCCACTACCTCGAACTGATCCGGCAGTCCGCGGCCGAGGCCGCCGGCCGGAGCATGGACGTGACGCTGCGGGTGAACCCCGAGACCCCCGTCCCGGCTCCCGCGCCCGCCCCGGACGAGGACGACCCGCGCCGCTACCTGGACACCGAGAGCCACCTCAACCGCCAGTTCACCCTCGAGACCTTCGTGGTCGGCTCCGGCAACCAGCTGGCCGCCGCCGCCGCCCACGCGGTGGCCGAGCGGCCGGGGTTCCGGCACAACCCGCTGTTCATCTACGGCGGGGTGGGCCTGGGCAAGACCCACCTGCTGCACGCGATCGGGCAAGTGGTCAAGGCCCGCAAGCCGGACACCAAGGTGCTGTACGTTTCCAGCGAGCGCTTCACCAACGAACTCATCTCGGCGCTCCAGTCGGGCTCCATGGCCGAGTTCAAGCAGCGCTACCGCAGCCTGGACCTGCTGCTCATCGACGACATCCAGTTCCTCGCGGGCAAGGAGCGGACCCAGGAGGAGTTCTTCCACACCTTCAACTCGCTCCACGAGACCTTCAAGCAGATCGTGTTGTCCTCGGACCAGCCGCCCCGGGACATCCCGGCGCTCCAGGAGCGCCTGGTGTCCCGATTCAACTGGGGCCTGGTGGCGGACATCCAGCCGCCCGACCTCGAGACCCGGGTGGCCATCCTGCGCAACCGTGCCGACCGCGAGCGGGTGAACCTGCCGGGCGAGGTGGCGCTGTTCGTGGCCCACAACGTGACCAGCAACATCCGGGAGTTGGAGGGCGCGCTGACCAAGGTGCTGGCCTTCTCCCGGCTGACCAACCAGCCGCTCACCATCACCCTGGCCGAGGAGGTGCTCCGCGACGTGATGCGGCGCTCGGAGCGGCGGGTGGGGGTGCCCGAGATCCTGCGCGAGACCTGCTCCTACTTCGCGGTGGCCGAGGAGAACGTCTGCGGGCCGCGCCGCAACGCCGAGTACACCCGGCCGCGGCAGGTGTGCATGTTCCTGTCGCGCGAACTCACCCGGCACTCCCTGGGCGAGATCGGCTCGCACTTCGGGGACCGCGACCACACCACGGTGATGCACGCCATTGACAAGATCTCGGGCTTGCTGGAGCGGGATCCGGGGATCCAGGAGGCGGTCACGAAGATCCGCGAGAGGCTGGCGCAGAGGCGCTGAGCGCTGGGGAAAACCCTGTGGGATAACGGTGGTTGAGCCGGGGAGACAGCAGGCGTTTTCCCGGCTCGATCGTCCCGGCCGGAGTTGTCCCCGGAACATCCCCACCGGGCCCCGCCGAAATCCAGCCCTTCTCCACCGGCCTCCGTCGACATAAACAGCTGTAGAACATCGAGTTACATGCGCTATTCACATGTCCACCGGCCCTTACTGCGGGCTTCTTCTTGTTTCTCATACTCTAGAAGAACGTCATTAGGGCCGCAATAAACGGCCCCGCAGACGCTCGGGAGAGGCCCTGAAAACGACTGTTTTTTCCTTGCTGCCGTCCGGTGCCAAATCTATAATCCGAGTTGATCTTAGAAGCTCTGAGGGCGTTTAGGATCAGCAGGTTTTCTCCCCCCTTTCAGGGAGCGATGGAGCGCATGAAGTTCACCGTCCAGCAGAAAGACCTCCTGAAGCTGCTGCAGGTGGCCGGCGACGGGGTGCCCCGCAAGACCACCCTGCCCATCCTGTCCAACTTCCTGATCGAAGCTCGCGCCAGCGGCATCCGGGTGGCGGCCACCGACTTGGAGATCTCCATCTCCACCACGCTCGAGGCCTCCGTGGCCGACGCCGGGCAGGTGGCGGTCAACGCCCGCCGGCTCGAGGAGGTGGTGCGCGAGCTGCCGCGCGACTCGGTCGAGGTGACGCTCGAAGACGCCAAGTTCGTCATGCAGTGCCAGCGCAGCCGGGTGCAGCTCTTCCCGATGCCGGCGGAGGACTTCCCGACGCTGAGCCAGGAGCGCGCGGCGTTCAGCGCGCGCATCCCGGCCAAGACCTTCCAGCGCCTGGTGGACCTGTCGGCCTACGCGGTGTCCGCCGACGAGACCCGGCCGGCCCTGGGCGGGATCCTGATCCAGGTGTCGGAGAAGGAGATCCGTTTCGTGGCCACCGACGGGCACCGGCTGGCCAAGGCCTACGCGCCGGGCGCCTTCGCGGTGGAGAAGAAGGAGCCGCGCGAGGCCATCGTGCCGCCCAAGGCGCTGGTGCCGGTGGGGGCGTGGGCCGTGGAGAGCGGCTCGGATGTCGAGATGGAGATCTCGGCATCCGCGGCCACGTTCAAGGTCGGGGCCACCATGCTCACCACGCGGCTGCTGCAGGGTCCGTTCCCGAATTTCGAGCAGGTGATCCCCAAGGACAACAAGAAGTACTTGGTGGTGAGGCGCGAGGACCTGCAGGCCGCGCTGCGGCGGGTCAGCAAGCTGAGCGACTCCGCCAGCCACCAGGTGCGGATGAGCCTGCGCAAGAATCGCGTGCACCTGTCGGTGAGCACCGCGGACGTGGGCGAGGCGCGGGACGACCTGGAAGCCAAGTACACCGAAGACGACCTAGAGATCGGGTACAACGCGGTCTACCTGCTGGACATCCTGAAGAGCATGGATGCCGAGAACGTCCAGTTCGCCCTCAACACCTCCGTGTCGGCCGGCGTGATCACGCCCCTGGACTCCAAGTCGGAGGCCCAGTCGCTGTGTCTGATCATGCCGCTGCGGCTGCAGGACTGATCCCGGGCGCGCCGCTGCCCGCGCGCCAGGCGGGGTTCCGGCGGCCGCCCGTCACCCGGGCGCGGCGAGGGACGGCCGTGCCGCAGAGCCGGAGTTGAAAGACGCCCGAGAGGTGCTCCAGCAGCTGTTGCGCTCGCTGGGGCTCGAGGAGCGGGTGCGCGGCTTCAAGGCCGCCGAGGCCTGGCCGGAGCTGGTCGGGCCGGCGCTGGCCGCGCGCAGCGCGGTGCTGGATTTCCAGGATGGACGCCTCCGCGTGGAGGCCGGCGGGGCCGCCGTGATGCAGGAGCTGTCGCTCCGGCGGGCCGACCTGCTGCGCGCGTTCGAGGAACGCTACGGGCCGGGCCTGGTGCGGGAGATCGTGCTGGTCCCGGGCGGCGGGGCGCGACGACAGGGAGGTAGCGCCGAATGAAGGTCCCGGCTGCGAGTGCCAAGGGCGCCGGCCCGGAGCCGACGCTGTTCGGAGATCTGGAAGGGGAGCCACGGTTGGAAGACCAGAGCAAGAGCAACCCGGGCGCGGACGCGGCCCAGCCGTCGGGGCACCACTACAACGCGGCGAACATCAAGGTCCTCGAGGGCCTGGATGCGGTGCGCAAGCGCCCGGCCATGTACATCGGCACCACCGGGCCGCGGGGCCTCCACCACTGCGTGTTCGAAGTGGTGGACAACTCCATTGACGAAGCGCTGGCCGGTTACTGCGACGCCATCAGCGTGGCGATCCGCAAGGACGGCAGCGTGTCCGTGACCGACAACGGTCGCGGCATCCCGGTGGACCTGCACGCCGAGATGAAGAAGCCCGCGCTGGAGGTGGTGATGACCACCCTGCATGCGGGCGGCAAGTTCGACCGCGACAGCTACAAGGTCTCCGGCGGACTGCACGGCGTGGGCGTGTCGGTGGTGAACGCCCTGGCCGAGTGGCTCGAGGTGGAGGTGGCGGTGGGCGGCAAGGTCTACCACCAGCGCTACGAGCGCGGCCGGACCGTCACCCCGCTCAAGGAGACCGGCAAGCGCAAGCACCCCGGCACCACCGTCACCTTCCGGCCCGACCCCGAGATCTTCACCGAGGGCACCGACTTCAGCTTCGATGTGCTGAGCCAGCGGCTGCGCGAGCTCGCGTTCCTCAACAAAGGCATCAACATCGACATCACCGACGAGCGCACCGGCAAGAAGCACGAGTTCCAGTACAAGGGCGGCATCGTCCAGTTCGTCAAGCACCTGAACGAGAACAAGGAGCCGCTGCACCCGAAGCCCATCTACCACCAGGGAGTGAAGGACACCACCGAGGTGGAGTTCGCCCTGCAGTACAACGATTCCTACATGGAAACGGTGTTCTCCTACGTGAACAACATCAGCACCATCGAGGGCGGCACGCACCTGGTGGGCTTCCGCTCCGCGCTGACGCGCACGCTGGCCAACTACGCCGAGCGCGAGGGGTTCCTCAAGAACCTCAAGGCTGCGGTGACCGGCGACGACGTGCGCGAGGGCCTCACCGCGGTGATCAGCGTCAAGATCGCCGAGCCCCAGTTCGAGGGCCAGACCAAGACCAAGCTGGGCAACAGCGAGGTCAAGGGCCTGGTGGAGAGCATCGTGGGCGAGGGCCTGCGGGACTTCTTCGAGGAGAACCCCGCGGTCGCGCGCAAGATCATCGAGAAGATCATCTCCGCCGCCCGGGCGCGCGAGGCCGCCCGCAAGGCCCGCGAGCTGGCGCGGCGCAAGTCGGTGCTCGACGGCGGCGGCCTGCCCGGCAAACTGGCCGACTGCTCCAGCAACGTGCCCGAGCAGTGCGAACTGTACATCGTGGAGGGCGACTCCGCCGGCGGCTGCTTCTCAGGCGACACGAAGGTGGCGCTCGCGGATGGTCGCGCGCTGAGCTTCATCGAGTTGATCGCGGAACAGGAAGCTGGCCGGCAGAACTTCTGTTACACCATCCGTCGCGACGGCAAGATCGGCCTGGAGCGGATCCTCAACGTCCGAAAGACCAAGCGGAACGCCGAGGTGGTACGCCTCAAGCTCGACACCGGCGAGACGATCGTCTGTACGCCGGGCCACCGGTTCATGCTGCGGGATGGGAGCTACAAAGCGGCGGCCGAGATGACTCCTGCGGATTCGGTGATGCCGCTCCGCCGCAAGCTCTCCGATATTCGGGAGCCCGGCATCACGATTGATGGCTACGAAATGGCTTGGGATCCGCGGTCGGACAGCTGGTTGTTCACCCACAAGCTCTCTGACTGGCACAACCGCTGGCAGGGTGTGTACTCCGAGGACGACGGCGACCACTGCCACCACGTGGATTTCGACAAGCGGAACAACAACCCCACGAACATCCGGCGGCTGACCAAGGAAGAACACCTTGAGCTTCACCGCCAGCACGCGGGGGCGACCCTGCACCGGCCCGACACCGTCGAGAAGTGCCGCGGCATCCGGAAATCCGACGAGTTCCGCGCGCGCATGAGCCAGCGGATGAAGCAGCCGGAAACCCGCGTAGTCCTATCGCGACAGGCCCGCGAGCAATGGCAGGACGAAGACTACAAGGCCTTCATGGGGGAGTGCTGGCGCAAGTTCTACGAGGGCAGTGAGGGGTACCGGCGGGAGAACCGGTCACGGCTTGACGGGGCTCAGCGGCGCTACTGGGCCAGTGAGGAGCACCGCAGGGCTCAGGCTGGACGGGTCCGGAGCCACTTCGAAGCGCACCCGGAGCGGCGCGGGGCCTTGAGGATGGCTTCAACGGCCCAGTGGCAGGACCCGGCTCTTCGCGAATGGCGCCGCCGAACGACCTCGTCGCAGTGGACCCCCGAGTTCCGCGCGCGACGGCGGGCGGCGCTTGAGGGTACGTATTACCGGAAGACGATCGCCGCGCTGAAGCAGATCGAAATCAATCGAGGATTCGTCGATCTCGACGCCTACCAGGCGCACCGCGCGGCAACGCGGGACAAGTCGTTGCTCCGGTTCGACCGGTTCTGCCAGCGCTACTTCAGCGGGGAGCAGGCGCGGGCATTGATGGCGGTGGGCAACTACAACCACCGCGTCGTGCAGGTCGAGCGCCTCTCCGAGCGAATGGATGTCTACGACCTGGAAGTCCCGGGCACACACAACTTCGCCCTGCAGTCCGGAGTGTTCGTTCACAACAGCGCCAAGCAGGGCCGCGACCGGCGCTTCCAGGCGATCCTGCCGATCAAGGGCAAGATCATCAACGTGGAGAAGGCGCGGATCGACAAGATCCTCAGCAACGAGGAGATCCGCACCGTCATCACCGCCCTCGGCACCGGCGTGGACGACGAGTTCGACCTCGGGAAGCTCCGCTACCACAAGATCATCATCATGACCGACGCCGACGTGGACGGCGCGCACATCCGCACGCTGCTCCTGACGTTCCTCTTCCGGCGCTTCCCGCACCTGGTGGAGGAGGGGCACGTGTACATCGCCCAGCCCCCGCTCTTCCTGGTCAGGAAGGGCCGGGAGGAGATCTACTGCTACAACGAGCCCGAGCGCGACGCCGCCAGCGAGCGGCTGGGCAAGAAGAACGTTGCGATCCAGCGCTACAAGGGCCTGGGCGAGATGAACCCGGACCAGCTCTGGAAGACCACGATGGACCCCGAGACCCGCACCCTGCTCAAGGTGAACCTGGAGGACGCGGTGGAGGCCGACTCCATCTTCTCCATCCTGATGGGCGAGCTGGTGGAGCCGCGGAGGAAGTTCATCGAGGAAAACGCGCTGAGCGTGCGCAACCTGGACGTGTAGGGGCGCACGGCAGTGTGTCGGCCGTGATGCCGTAGGGGCGCACGGCAGTGCGCCCGCCAACGGAGTTGCGTCCCCCCGACCAGGAGGTACCCGGCAGTGGCCGACTATCCCGGCACCCTGCGGCCCACGCTGCGCATCGCCAACGCGCTGGTGGGGCTGGTGATCGTGGTGTTCGAGCTGTGGCGTGGCTGGCCGGTGCTGTGGTGGGCGCTGCTCCTGGGGTGCGCGGCTGGCGTGGGTCTCGGCCTCCTGGTATCCCAGGGCCTCCGGACCGCGCGTGAGCTGGTGCTCGCGGCTCAGTCCCGCTCCGCGGTGAGCGCGGCGCTGGGCTCCACCCGCGCCGGGCGGCTGGCGCGAATCCTGATGAACGTGCTCCGCGTGGTGGTGTACGCGGCGTTCGCCGGGATGCTGATCTGGATGGTCCGGCTGTTCACGCTGAGCCCGGCGGCGCAGCAAACGCTGCTGACCGCCTGGTCGAGCCTCCTAGGCGCCTGGTGCGCCTGCCTGGTAGTGAGCCAGTTGTGGCTGGTGCCGACGCTGCGGGGGCTGGCGGCGGAGGGGTAGGGCGGGCGTCACGCGCGGATTGAAGGTGGCATCTTCGTAGCTTCGACATAGCGCCAGCTGGGACACGCGATGTCCCTGGCCCGCGGATCCGAGTCCGCATCGCACGAGGGAAGCAAGTTGTCCACACCCTTTGACCATCGCCAGAAGATCGTCCCGGTGAACATCGAGGACGAGATGCGCAGCTCCTACATCGACTACTCGATGTCGGTGATCGTGTCGCGCGCGCTGCCGGACGTGCGCGACGGGCTGAAGCCGTCGCAGCGGCGCATCCTGGTGGCGATGAACGACCTGAACCTGGCGCCGGGCCGGGGCTACCGGAAGTGCGCCAAGATCGCGGGCGACACCTCCGGCAACTACCACCCGCACGGCGAGCAGGTGGTGTACCCGACGCTGGTGCGGATGGCGCAGGACTTCAACATGCGCTACCCGCTGGTGGACGGCCAGGGGAACTTCGGCTCGGTGGACGGCGACGCCGCGGCGGCGATGCGCTACACCGAGGCGCGCCTCACGTCGGTGGCGGCGGAGCTGCTGCGCGACCTCGAGAAGAACACCGTTGATTTCAAGCCCAACTACGACGAGACGCGCGACGAGCCGACGGTGCTCCCGAGCGTCGTCCCCAACCTGCTGCTGAACGGCAGCAGCGGCATCGCTGTGGGCATGGCCACCGAGATCCCGCCGCACAACTTCGGCGAGGTGGCGGACGCGGTGGCGAAGATCATCGAGGACCCCGAGACGCCCGACGAGGACCTGTTCGAGATCGTCCGGGGCCCGGACTTCCCGACCGGCGGGATCATCTACGGCGTGCAGGGGATCCGCGACTGCTACAAGAGCGGCCGCGGCCTCATGACGGTGCGCGCGCGGGTGGCCAGCGAGACCGACCCCAAGGGCCGCGAGAGCCTGGTCATCACCGAGATTCCCTACCAGGTGAACAAGTCGGCGCTCCTGGAGAAGATCGCCGATCTGGTGAAGGAAGGCCGCATCGACGGGATCTCCGACCTGCGCGACGAGTCGGACCGCGACGGCATGCGCATCGTGGTGGAGCTGAAGAAGGACGCCCAGAGCAAGGTGGTGTTGAACAACCTGTTCAAGCACACCCAGCTCCAGACCACCTTCGGCGGCAACATGCTGGCGCTGGTGAACAGCCGGCCGGAGACGCTGCCGCTGCGCCGGCTGCTGGAACTGTACGTGGACTTCCGCCGCGAGGTGGTGATCCGGCGCACGAAGTTCGACCTGGACGAGGCCGAGAAGCGCGCCCACATCCTCGAGGGCTACAAGATCGCGCTGGACAACATCGATGAGATCGTGGCGCTGATCAAGAAGTCCAAGGACGTCGAGGCCGCCCGCACCGGGCTGATGACGCGCTTCAAGCTCTCCGAGATCCAGGCGCAGGCCATCCTCGAGATGCGCCTGCAGCGCCTGACCGGCCTGGAGCGCAAGAAGATCGAGGAGGAGTACGAGGCGACCATCAAGCTCATCGAGGAGCTGCGCAGCATCCTGGCCAGCCCGGCGAAGGTGCTGCACATCATCAAGACCGAGCTGCTGGCGCTCAAGGAGCGCTTCGGCGACGAGCGCCGCACCGAGATCGTGCCCGAGGAGAGCGAGATCGAGCTGCTGGACCTGATCCCCAAGGAGGACATGGTGGTCACGGTCTCGCACCTGGGCTACACCAAGCGGCTGCCGACCTCCTCCTACAAGTCGCAGCGCCGCGGCGGCAAGGGTCTGATCGGCGCCGCCACCAAGGAAGAGGACTGGGTGGAGCACCTGTTCATCGCCTCCACCCACAACTACATCCTGTTCCTCACCGACAAGGGCCGCTGCTACTGGCTCAAGGTGCACGAGATCCCGCAGGCCGGCCGCGCCGCGCGGGGGAAGCCCATCGTGAACCTGATCCAGATCGGGCGCGAGGAGCGGGTGACCGCGGTGGTGCCGGTGAAGGACTTCGACGACCAGCACTTCCTGGTGATGGCCACCCGCCTCGGGGTGATCAAGAAGACGGTGCTCTCGTCGTACGGCAACCCGCGCCGCGCCGGCATCAACGCGGTGGACCTGGACGCGGGCGACGTACTGATCGAGACGGTCATCACCGACGGCACCCAGGACCTCATCCTGGCCAAGCGCCAGGGCAAGGCGATCCGCTTCGCCGAGAAGGAAGTGCGCCCGATGGGCCGCACCGCCCGCGGCGTGAAGGGCGTGGAGCTGGAGGAGGGCGACGCGGTGGTGGGGATGGTCGCGGTGAAGCGCGACGCGACGCTGCTCACGGTGACCGAGAACGGCTACGGCAAGCGCAGCGAGATCTCCGAGTACCGGGTGAGCCACCGCGGCGGGCTGGGCATCATCACCATCAAGACCAGCGACCGGAACGGCCCGGTGGTGGCGGTGAAGGAAGTGGTGGACGGCGACCAGCTGATGCTCATGAGCCGCAGCGGGCAGATGATCCGCACCCGGGTGGAGGGCATCAGCGTGATGGGCCGGAACACCCAGGGCGTCCGGCTGATGAACCTGGAGCCGGGCGACACCATCGTGGACGTGGCGCGCGCGGTGGCCGAGGAAGAGGAGATCGGCGGCAACGGTGGGAACGGCGGCGACGGTGCCGACGGGAGCGCCGAGACCGAGGGTGAAGGGCAGTAGCCCCGGAGGTCGAGGAGGCCGCGGGTGAGAGTTCCCCGGATCGCCGACTCCACGGTGGCCCGCCTGTGCAGCTACCACCGCATCCTGGAGGAGCTGGCCCAGGAGGGCCGCCGGCTGGTGAGCAGCCGCCGGCTGGCGGAGCGGGCCGGGGTGACCAGCGCGCAGGTCCGCAAGGACCTGTCGTACTTCGGCACCTTCGGGCGGCGCGGGCTGGGCTACCACGTGCAGCGCCTGCACGAGGAGCTGCGCGCCATCCTGGGCCTGGACCGCCGCTGGGACTGCGCCCTGGTGGGGGCCGGGCACATCGCGCGGGCGCTCTACTCGTACCAGGACTTCCGGCGCCGCGGCTTCCACTTCGTCGCCATCTTCGACACCAACGAGGAGCTGGTGGGGCAGCGCTGGGGTGAGGTGGAAATCCAGCACGTGCGCCGCCTGGTGCCGGAGGTGCGCCGGCTCGGAGTGCGCCTGGGAGTGGTGGCCACGCCCGCCCGGGCCGCCCAGGAGGCGGTGGACCTGCTGGTGGCCGCCGGGGTGACCGGGGTCCTCAACTTCGCCCCGCGCAAGCTCAACGTGCCGCCCGAGGTGCACCTGCGGAACGTGAACATGGCGATCGAGTTCGAGAGTCTGGCCTACTCCCTGCGCGCCGCCGAGGCCCGCGGCCGCCGCCGCCGGGCCGTGCCGGTGGAGGAGTAGGCGCGTCGCGGCCCGGCCGCGCCGCGGCCGGCCCCGCGCCGCCGCTCCCGGCCGCCGCCCACCCTTCGGGACCGTCCCGCATGAACCTCCCCCAGGCCCGACTCAGCCGCCGCGAGACCCTGGGCGCCGACGCGCTGCTCGCGCTGGCCACCCTGATCTGGGGCACCACCTTCCCCATCAACAAGCAGCTGCTGCAGCACCTCCCGCCGTTCGGCTATATGTGGGTGCGCGCCGGGGTGGCCACCGTGGCGCTGGCCATCCTGGCGCGCGGCAAGCTGCTGCGCCTGGGGCGCGATGGCTGGGCCCGGGCGCTGCTCCTGGCGGTGATCCTGTTCGCCGGGTTCGCCTTCCAGATGTTCGGCCTGCGCCTCACCACGCCCACCAAGTCGGCTTTCCTCACCTGCGTGTCCGTGCCGCTGGTGCCGTTCGTTGGGCTGTGGCTGCTGCGGAGCCGCCCGAATGTCCAGGCGTGGATCGGCTGCGGGCTGGCCTTCGCCGGCTCGCTGGTGCTCACCTACCAGCCGGGCATCCTGATCGGCACCGGCGACCTGCTGACGCTGGTGTGCGCGGTGTGCTTCGCGCTGCAGATCGTGCTGGTGTCGCGCTTCATGCCGGGGCGCGATCCGGCGGCCATGACCGCGGCGGTGCTCCTGTTCAACGTGCCGCTGGGGGCGGCCGCGGCGGTCGTGGCGGGCGAGCCGGCGCTGTCTTTTCCGACCCTGCCCTGGGGTACGATGCTGTGGCTGGGCGTGATGGCCAGCGCCGCCACGCTGCTGATCCAGAGCTGGGCCCAGAAGCACACCCCGGCGGTCCACGCGGCCATCGTGTTCACGCTCGAGCCGGTGTTCGCCGCGCTGTTCTCCTACCTGTGGATGGGCGAGCGCCTGGGCCCGCGCACGATTGCCGGGAGCGTGTTCATTCTGGCGGGGATCGTGGTCGCGGAGTTGTGAGCACGGAGCGGACCCGCCCTCGGCCCTCCTTCCGGCTGCCCCTTGCCCGCTGCCTCCGCCCGCCCCACAATGCCCGCGTCCCCCCGGAGGAACCGATGACCCCCACGCGCCCCACCGGCGCCGACTACATGGAGTGGGCCAAGCAGAACGGGATGCGCGCCCGCTATTCGCTGGCGTCCTCCGGTGTGAGCCGGGTGTCCCGCGAGGAGCTGGGCTTGCGGCTCGAGGACCTCGATCTGTTCGGCGCCAACGAGTACGGCGACGAGCGTCTGCGCGAGGCGCTCGCCGCGCGCTACGGCGCGCACGCCGAGGCGTGCCTGCTGGCCGAGGGCACCAGCATGGCCAACGTGCTGGTGGCGGGCGCGCTCCTGGAGCCCGGCGACCGCGCGCTGCTGGAGAGGCCCGGCTACGAGCCGATGCTGCGGGTGGCGCAGCTCTTCGGGGCTGAGGCGGTGCCGCTGCCGCGCCGCTTCGAGGACGGCTTCCGGGTGGACGAGGCAGCCCTGGCCCGCGAGCTGCAGCGCGGGGCGAAGCTGGTCTGGATCACCAACCTGCACAACCCCAGCGGCGTGCTCCTGGACCGGGAGGCGCTGGAGCGCATCTACGCTGCCGTCGAGCGCGCCGGCGCGTGGCTGGGTGTGGACGAGGTGTACCTCGACTTCGTGCCCGGCCAGCCGTCGGCCGCCTCGCTGGGCCGTCGGGCGTTCATCACCACCTCCTTCACCAAGGTGATGGGGCTCTCCGACATCCGCATGGGCTGGGCGGTGGGGGATCCCGGCCTGATGGCTCGCGCTCGCCGGCTGCACGGCATGTTCTCGGCGCAGACTTCCTATCCCAGCGTGTGCGTGGCGCGGGTGGCGGTGCCCCAGATGGAGCGCCTGGCGGCGCGCGGGCGGGAACAGTCCGCGCGCGGCCGGGCGGTGCTGGAGGAGTGGCTGGCGCAGCACCCGGAGGTGCGCGAGGTGCGTCCCGCCGGGGGCCTGGTGTCCTTCCCGCGGCTGCCGGAGGGCACCGACGACGCGGCGCTGGTGGAGCGGCTGATGCGCGAGTTCGACACGGCGGCGGTGCCGGGGCGCTTCTTCCAGGGCCCCGGGCACCTGCGCCTGGGCGTGGGCGCGCCGCCCGGGGAGCTGCGCGAGGGGCTGCGGCGCTTGGGAGAGGCCTTGAAGGCGAACTGAACGTGAGAAAGGAACGGGGGGAGCCATGGCGAGAAGGTTGAAGAACGGCGACCGCGGGGCCGGGCCGCGCCGTCAGCGCGCCACACTGGGCCGCCGCGACCGCGCGGCCGAGGCCGCCTCGGCCGGGGCCGGGCGGGTGCAGCTGGAGCGCGTGGTGAGCCGGGCGCTCCGGGGCAACCCGCTCGGGGATCCCCACGTGCGCACCGTGCCGGTGTACCTGCCGCCGGGCTACGACGACGGCCGCCGGCGCTACCCGGTGATCTACGTGCTCGCCGGCTTCACCGGCTTCGGGCGGATGCACCTCAACCGCTCGCACTTCGTCGAGGCCCTGGACCAGCGCCTGGACCGGCTGATCCTGTCCGGCAGGATGAAGCCGTGCATCGTGGTGATGCCCGACTGCATCACCGCCTACGGCGGCAGCCAGTACCTCAACTCGCGCGCCACCGGCCGCTACGACACCCACCTGGTGCGCGAGCTGGTGCCGTACGTGGACCGCCACTTCCGCACCCTCCCGGGGGCGCGCCACCGCGCGGTGGTGGGCAAGTCCTCCGGCGGCTACGGCGCGCTGGTGCTCGGGATGCTCCACCCGGACGTGTTCGGCGCGGTGGGCAGCCACAGCGGCGACACCTGCTTCGAGTACTGCTACCTGCCCGACTTCCCCGCGGCGTGCACCGACATGGGCAAGGCCGGCGGCCCGGCCGCCTGGTACCGGAAGTTCCAGGCCAAGAAGAAGAAGGCGTGGGCCGACCTCAAGGTGCTGAACATCGTCGCCATGACCTCGTGCTACTCGCCGGACCCGCGCCGGCCGCTGGGCTGCGACTTCCCCTTCGACCTCAGGACCGGCGAGCTGCGCGAGCGGGTGTGGCGGAAGTGGCTGGCGTGGGACCCGGTGCGGATGCTGCCCCGCCACGCTCGGGCGCTCCGCGGCATGCGGCTGCTGTTCCTGGACGCCGGCATCAAGGACGAGTGGAACCTGCACCTGGGGGCGCGGATCTTCTGCAGCAAGGCGCGCGGCCTGGGCATCCGGCACGTGTACCAGGAGTTCGACGACGGCCACCTGGACGTGCAGTACCGCTACGACGTGTCGCTGCCGCTGGTGGCGAAGGCCATCTCGTGAGGGAGGCTCCGATGACCGTTCTGCCTCCGGGCCCGGCCGCGGGCCTGCTGGTCCTGGCCCTGGCGCTGCTCCCGGGCGCGGCGCGGGCCGAGCGCCCCAAGTACCCGCCCACGCCGGTGCGCGAGGTGGCCGACACGCTCCACGGCGAGGTGGTCACCGATCCCTACCGCTGGCTCGAGGACAGCGACGCCCCGGAGGTCCAGGCCTGGACCCGCGCCCAGAACCAGCTCACCCAGGAGTGGCTGGCCCGCTGGCCGGGCCGCGACTCGCTGCGCTCCCGCCTGGCGGAGCTGTTCGCCCTGGACGAGGTGGGCTCGCCCGAGGTGTGCGGCGACCGCTACTTCTTCCGGCGCCGCGAGGGCCTGCAGAACCACGCGGTGCTGTACGTGCGCCAGGGCCGGCCCGACGCGCCGCGGCGCGTGGCGCTGGATCCCAACACGTTCAGCAGCGACGGCACGGTGGCGCTGGACTGGGAGTACCCCTCGCCCGACGGGCGGCTGGTGGCGTATGGCAAGTCCGCCGGCGGCGACGAGCAGAGCACGCTGTACGTGCGCGACGTGGACTCGGCCGGGGACCTCCGGGACGTCATCCCCAACACCGCGCGCGCCAGCGTGGCGTGGGACCCCGACGGCCGCGGCTTCTGCTACACGCGCCACCCAGCCAAGGGCCGGGTGCCCGCCGGGGAGGAGGTCTTCCACGTGCGCATCTTCCACCACCGGCTGGGCGCCGAGCCGGGGCTCGACCCGGTGGTGGTGGACAAGGAAGGCCGGCCGGTGCAGGAGAACCTCGCGGTGTACGCCTCCTCCGACCACCGCTGGCTGTTCTACGCCCGAACCCTGGACTGGGCCAAGAACGACCTGTTCGTGCGCGCCAACGGCTCGGCCGAGGCGTTCCGGCCGGTGGCGCTGGACCTGGATGGCGTCACCCGCGCGGACGGCTACGGCGACCGGCTGTTCCTGCTCACCAACGTGAACGCGCCGCGCTGCCACGTGATGGCCGCGCCGGCGCAGGACCCGCGCCCGGCCAACTGGCACGAGATCGTCCCGCAGGGCGACGGCGTGATCACCGCGATCCGGGTGGTCGGCGGGCGGCTGGCGGTGCTGACGGAGGAGGCCGCGGTCTCGCGGCTGTTCCTGTACTCCCTGGACGGGAAGCTGGAGCGGGAGATCCCGACGCCCGCGCCGGGCGCGATCTCCGGGGTCAGCGGCCGGCCCGACGGCGCGGAGCTGTTCTTCGACTTTGAGTCGTTCACCTACCCGCCGGCGGTGTACCGCTACGATCTCGCCAGCGGCCGGCTCTCGGTCTACGAGAAGGTGGAGGCTGGGTTCGATCCCGGCGCGTACGAGACGCGCCAGGTGATGGCCACCTCGAAGGACGGCACCCGCGTGCCACTGTTCGTGGTGGCCCGCCGGGGCCTGCCGCGGGACGGCAACCAGCCCACGCTGCTCACCGGGTACGGCGGGTTCGCCATCAGCGAGACCCCGCGCTTCCGCGCCCCGGGCCTGGCGTGGCTGGAGCGCGGCGGGGTGTTCGCGGCGGCGTGCCTGCGCGGCGGGCAGGAGTACGGCCGGTCCTGGCACGAGGCCGGCCGGCTGGGCCGCAAGCAGAACGTGTTCGACGACTTCTACGCCTGCGCCCGGTGGCTGGTGGACAGCAGCTACACCCGGCCCGGGAAGCTGGGCGCCGTGGGCGGCTCCAACGGGGGCCTGTTGGTGGGCGCGGCGCTCACGCAGCGGCCGGAGCTGTTCGGGGCCATCGTCTGCCAGGTGCCGCTGCTGGACATGCTGCGCTACGACCGGTTCCTCATCGGCCGGCTGTGGATCCCCGAGTACGGCACCGCCACCGACCCGCAGCAGTTCGCATGGCTGCGGGCCTACTCGCCGTACCAGAACGTGAAGCCGGGGACCAGCTATCCGGCCACCCTGTTCACCGCGGGGGAGGGCGACTCCCGGGTGCACCCGCTGCACGCGCGGAAGATGGCCGCGCTGGTGCAGGCGGCCAGCGCCGGCGAGGCGCCCATCCTGCTCCGGGTGGAAGGCAAGGCAGGCCACGGCCAGGGCAAGCCCACGTCCAAGCGGCTGGACGAGGCCGTGGACATCTACGGCTTCCTGATGATGCAGCTGGGGGTGTAGCCGGGCGCCGGGCGCCCGGGGCGCGGCACGGTGTGGGCCGGCGCGGCGCCCGCCGCCTACCTCTTCACCACCGGCCGCACCATCTCGAAGATGTCGCGCACCCGGCAGTACTGCGGGCCGCCCAGGCGGCCCACCGCGTGCAGCTTCGGGGTGTCCACGCGCTGCTTGTCGGCCAGGTAGATGTCGTCCCGGATGTGCGCGACCAGGATCTCGCCGAAGGTGACCGTGTTGGGGCTGCGGCCGATCTCGAGCATCTTGACCACCCGGCATTCGAAGCTCACCGGGGACTCGGCCACCCGCGGCGGGCGCACCCGCACCGACGGCGCGGGCGTGAGCCCGGCCAGCTTGAACTCGTCCACGCCGTAGGGGTAGTCGCCGCTGGCGACGTTCATCTGCTCGGCGATCTCCTCGCTCACCATGTTGACCACGAACTCCCCGATGGCGCGGATGTTCCGCACCGTGTCCTTGGGCCCGTCGGGCCGGTGCTCCACGGACACCGCCACCGTCGGCGGGTTGCCGGTCACGCCCATGAAGAACGAGAACGGCGCGACGTTGTGCGACCCGTCCTCGCCCACCGTGGACACGAAGGCGATGGGGCGGGGGACCAGGGCGCTGATCATGAGCTTGTACGCCTGGCTGGCGGCGAGCTGGGCGAGGTCGATCTGCATGCGGGCCTCCCTCCGGGACCGATCAAAATTGACACTTTCCACCCTCGTGGATACTCTAACCCAGGTCATGATCCCGCGCGCGGGCAAAGGAGGGGCCGCCCGGCCACCCGCGCCGCGGCGGATTGCCGGCCGGCCGTTGGGGCGGCGGCGCCGTCGCGAACATTCCCCTCTCAACGCTCGAGGTGACGATGAAGAGGATTTCGGTACTCACGGTCCTGCTGATCTTGCTGCTGGCCCCGGCCTCCCACGCCCAGTTCTTCGGGCAGACCGGCCCGCTCGGCACCCTCACCGGCGACGGCATCGGCAGCTTCGGCGGCTACCTGGGCTTCGGCAGCGGCACCGCCATCGCCGGGACCGGCCAGGTGCGGATCGGCATGTGTCCTCTCTACGACCTGTTCGCCCAGGTCGGGGTCCAGAAGTACAACAACAGCGGCCCGACCGGCTTCGGCGCGCAGGTCGGCGGCCGGCTGCGGCTGTTCAAGAGCATGACCGGCTCGGCCAAGTTCATGGCCGGCGGTGACGTGGCGGTCGGCCTGAGCCACATCGGCAGCCAGACCTACGAGTACACCAACCCCTTCACCGGCGAGACCACCACCTACGGCACCGAAAGCTCCACCATCTTCCACATCCTCGCGGTGCCGGTGGCGAACGTGGCCACCAAGGTCGGCAACGGCCAGGTGCTCTCCGGCTGGGGCGGGTTCGGCCTGGAGTTCGAGTCCTCCTCCGGCAACACCGCCACCACCGGCGTGATCCGGCTGGGCGGGGAGTTCGACTTCACCAAGAAACTCGGCGTGACGGCCGAGTGGAACCACGCCACCGCCACCGGCGGCGGCGACGCGTTCGAGGTGGGCGTCAACTTCCTGAGGGGCTCGCACGGCGGCTCCAAGTCCAGCTCGGCGCCGGCCGCGGCTCCGGCCAAGAAGGGCAAGGGCAAGTAGACGACATCGCCGCCGCTGTGCCCCGGCGCGACACGGAGGTCCTGACATGAAGACTCTGGTGCGCGCGGCGCCGCTGGCGCTGGCCGCCGCGCTCGGCCTCGCGGGCCTGCCCGCGACGGCGCGGGCGCAGTACCTGGGGCAGTTCGGGCCGCTCAACAGCATGGGGACGGGCCAGAAGGCGCTCGGCCTGTACCTGGGCGCCGGCCCGACCGGGCTCGGCGCGGCCGCGGAGATTCGCGCCAACCACTCCGAGCGCGGGACGTTCGGGGTGCAGTTCGCGGTGCAGCACAGCATCTTCGCCGGCCAGGCGGACATCCGCGCCGGCCTGCTCAGCTCGGGCGGGGACTTCCCGGTGATGCTGGGCGGCGAGCTCGCGGGCGGCGTGGTGAGCGGCGGAGGCACCACCGCGATCTACGCGCAGGCGGTCCCGGGCCTGAGCTGGGAAATGGACGCCGGCGGCGGCCAGTCGTGGGCGGCGTGGGCGGGCCTGGGCTTCCGGGTCAGCGCCTCGCAGCACAAGCTCGGCCACGGCGACACGCTCATCCGCGCCGGCGGGCGCTTCAGCTTCTCGCGCGAGCTGGGCCTCACCGCCAGCCTGGAGGACGTGGCCGGCTCCAGCCACCTGATGGTGGGCGCGGAGTCCCGCTTCGGCGGGCACGGCGGCTCCAACGTGCCCGGAGGGAAGTGACGGTGGGCCGGCCGTGAGCGTCCTGGCCCGCTCGTTCTATCGTCGTCCCACCGTGGAGGTGGCCCGGGCGCTCCTGGGCCACCTCCTGGTGCGTTCGGTGGGCGGCGGGCTGCTGGTGGCGCGCATCGTGGAGACCGAGGCCTACGTGGGCGAGGAGGATCCCGCCTGCCACGCCGCCTGCGGCCGCACCGCGCGCAACGCGGTCATGTACGGGGCGCCCGGGCACGCCTACGTGTACTTCACCTACGGCATGCACCACTGCCTGAACGTGGTGACCGAGCGCGAGGGGTTCCCGGCGGCGGTGCTCATCCGCGCGGCCGAGCCGCGCTGGGGCCAGGAGCGGATGCGCGCCGCCCGCGGGCTGGGGCCGCGCGCGGCGCCCACCCTGGTGGCCTCCGGGCCGGCGCGGCTGGCCCAGGCCTTCGGGCTCACCCGCCGCCACAACGGGCTCGACCTCGCCGACCCCCGCGGCGAACTGCGCGTGGAGCGCGGCGGGCGCCGGCGCGGCGAGAAGATCGGAGTCAGCACCCGCGTAGGGATTCGCGTGGGCGCCGACCGGCCGTGGCGGTTCTTCCTCGAGGGCAACCCCCACGTGTCGCGAGGCCCGCGCGCCAAGTAGGAGGTCGGAACATGCGCCCCAAGGCCGCTTCGTTGATGGCGCTGGTGCTCCTGGGTTCCCTGGCCGGGCCGGTTCTCCCGGCCTCCGCCGCCGGGGGCGCCCCGCGGGTCTTCCGCGCCCCGGGGGACTCCGTGCTGATCTCGGTCGGCGACTCGCGCCAGTGGGTGAAGCTGGCCGGCGTCCCCTCGCCCGACACCACCTTCCTCGGCCCCGACAACGACCTGGTGCTGTGGTCGAGGGTGGATTCGGTCACGATCCCGCGCTCCGTCGGGCGCGCAGACGTGCGGTTCGCGCGGGCGGCGGACACGCTCGCGGAGGTGTTCTTCTTCGAAAGCCGGAGCGCCCATGACCGCTGGAAGTACCAGGCGCTGCTGAACCGCTACGCGCGCTTCGGCAGCGCGCCGCTCCCGCAGGCGGCGGAGTTCGACGACCGGCCCGCGCACGATCCCGACGCCGCGGGGCTGCGGGCGCTGTTCCCGATCGACAGCATCGCCGGAGGCGGCGGGGATCTCGAGCGCATGCGGAACCTGCTGCACTGGGTTCACACCGGGATCCGGTGGGACGGCACCCGGGAGAACCCCAAGGCGGCCACTCTCGCGGCGAGCGTGGACGCGTGCGTGCGGCTCGGCCAGACCATGAACTGCGGGGGGCTCGCGGAGGCCTACGCGGCCGCGTGCCGGGCCGCGGGGTTCGCCGCGCGGCGGATCGTGTGCCTGCCGTTCGACGCGCAGGATCCCGACTGCCACAGCGTCACCATCGTCTACAGCGATTCCCTGCGGCGCTGGGTGTACATGGATCCCACGTTCGAGGCCTGCTGGACCGATTCCCGCGGCAATTTCCTGGACCTGGAGGCGGCCCGCGCGCTGCTGGCGGCCGGGGACACCGTCGTGGTGAACCCCGGAGCCAACGTCAACGGCGACCGCCGCGATCCCGCCGAGCACCTGGCGTACATGAGCAAGAACCTGTTCCGGTTCAAGGCCTGGCTCGCCTCCGGGAAGGCGATCTGCCTGAACCCGAGCGGGTTCGCGCCGAGCGACTCGGCCGCGGCGGAGTCTCCGAGCGGCGCGCGCGAGGCGAAGATCTCGACCGACAACCCGGCGCTGTTCTGGGCCCCGCCCAAGGGGCGCGGGGGGCGGTAGGCCGGGCGGGAGGCTACGGCTTCTCGCCGGCCTCCTTGGCCGCCGCCTTCGGATACCCCACCGTCTGCGCCAGCGACACCACCTGCGTGGGCTTGAGCTTGAGCGCCTTCGCCGCCGCCTCCTTGTCCACCGAGGCGCGCACCACGCAGGCCAATCCCTCCGAGGCGCAGAACAGGTACACGTTCTGGGCGATGAAGGCGGCGTCCGCGCCGATGTAGAACGTCCGCTGCTCGGGCCGCACCCGCGTCATCTTGGTGGTGTCGGCCACGAACACCAGGTCGAGCGCGGCTTCCTTCACGAACGGCTGCACCCCGGTCGCGCCCCGGAGGTCGCCCTCGGCCACCGGCTTCAGCGTGTTCGCCTTGGCGTCGTAGAGGTACGCGCCCTCGGGCAGCGTGACGTAGACGTCGAACTCCTGCCAGTTGATCGCCGAGGGCGCGGTGCGCCCGCCGGTTGCCGCCCGGTTCACGCCGAACGCCGCCCACAGCAGGTTGGAAAGCGTCTGCGGCGGGAGCGGCGTCGGCGCGTACTCGCGCGTGGAGTGCCGCGCCGCGAGCGCCTGCATCAGCGGCATGCCCCCGGTGATCTGGGGCTGGGGGAGCTGGATGGGCTGGAGATCCGCCGCGGCGGCCACCGCGGGCCAGGCCAGCAGCGCGGCCAGCGCCGCGAGGCGGAGATACGGGTTGCGCGTTACCAGGGTGTGAGCGGCCATCGGTACCCTCCTTTAGGTAGGGTGGATCGAATCCGCCGCCCACCATACACCCCCGGCCTGCCCGGGGGAACCTGGCGTCTCATGGCCATAACCAGCAACCTCAGTGAGGGAAGACGGTGTCTCGCAATATCACTATCATCAATTGATAATTCGATTTGTTAGAGCGATTTGTATTGCCTGGGGTAGCGCTCTTCGCTAGCCTGCCTCCCTGTAGTAGTTGAGTCGAGCCTCCATTCCGCGACCGACATGGGAATCTGCAGGCCGCCTTCCTCCGCTCGTGTACTCGAGGCTCGCCCCCGGCCGACGTTCTCTTCGGGCTCCCCCAGGACCCGCACGACATCGCCCGACGTGCCGCAGACGAACTGGCTGGCCGCCTAGCCTCGTCCGACAGGAGGAG
>DATKKS010000163.1:0-5385 GCA_035542815.1 Saccharimonadales bacterium (SeqCode)
GGTCCCCGGGGCGCGGCCCAGGTGCTCGTAGGCGCGCGCGGTGGCCTCGCGCCCGCGGGCGGTGCGCTTCAGGAAGCCCTCCTGCACCAGGTAGGGCTCGTACACGTCCTCCAGGGTGTCCGGCTCCTCCCCCAGCACCGCGGCCAGGGTGTTGAGGCCCACCGGCCCCCCGTCGTACTTGCTGATCAGCGCGTCCAGCATCCGGCGGTCCATGTCGTCCAGCCCCAGGCGGTCCACCTCCAGCAGCCGCAGCGCCTCCTCGGTGACCTCCAGGGTGGCCACCCCGCGGCCGCGGATCTGGGCGTAGTCGCGCACCCGCCGCAGCAGCCGGTTGGCCACCCGCGGGGTGCCGCGGGCCCGCCGCGCGATCTGCTCCACCGCCGGCTCGTGGACCTCGAACTGCAACAGCCGGGCGGAGCGGCGCACGATCTCCGCCAGCTCCTCGGGCCGGTAGTAGTCCAGGCGCACGGTCAGCCCGAAGCGGGCCCGCAGCGGCGAGGAGATGAGCCCGGTGCGGGTGGTGGCGCCCACCAGCGTGAAGCGCTCCAGGTTCAGGCGCAGCGAGCGGGCGCTGGGGCCGCGGTCGATCATGATGTCGAGCCGGAAGTCCTCCATCGCGGGGTAGAGGTACTCCTCCACCACCGAGTGCAGCCGGTGGATCTCGTCCACGAACAGCACCGAGCGGGGCTCCAGGTTGGTGAGCAGCCCGGCCAGGTCGCCCGGCCGCTCGATGGCCGGCCCGGACGTGTGGGTGATCGCCACCCCCATCTCGGCGGCCAGGATGTTGGCGAGCGTCGTCTTGCCCAGGCCGGGCGGGCCGTGGAGGAGCACGTGCTCGAGGGCCTCGCCGCGCCGCCCGGCCGCCTGCAGGAAGATGCGCAGGCTCTCCTTGACCTGCGGCTGGCCCAGGAAGTCCTCCATGCGCCGCGGCCGGAGGCTGTTCTCGAGCTGCGCCTCCCCTTCGGCCAGGCCGGGGTCGGTGACGCGCTCGTGGTGCGGCGGAGGGTCGGGAGCGGTGCGCTGGGAGGTTGGAGCGTCCATGACCGCATCATGCTACCACGCGCGCCGCCGGGGGCTCAACGCGGACCGCCCCCGGCCCCGCCGGGCCCGGGTTCCCGCCCGGGCGCGGCGCGGAATCCGGTGCCGGCCCGGCCCGCGGCCGGCTACAATGTGGCTCCGCCCCGGGAGGTGATCCTACGCGCTCCGTTCTGGCCGCCCTGGCCCTGGCGACCCTGGCCGGCTCCGTTGCCGGCCTGCCCGGTTGCGGCCCCCGGCGCCCCGCGGGCGCGCCGCCCGCGCCGCCCTTCGCGGTCCAGGCCACCATCGCCACCGACCGCCAGGGCGTGCCCCACATCCGGGCCCGCGACCAGGCCTCGGCGTTCTTCGCCCTGGGCTACGTCCACGCGCGCGACCGCCTGTGGCAGCTGCACTACTGGAGGTGCCTGGCCGAGGGCCGGGTGAGCGACCTGGTGGGGAACTCCGGGCTCGCCTCCGACGGCTTCTTCCGGGCCGCCAGCGTGGCGGCCCTGTGCGCGCGCATCGCCGGGCAGCAGCCGGATGGCCCGTTCCGACGGCGCCTGCGCGCCTACGCCGCGGGAGTGAGCCGCTACGTGGAGGAGGTTCGGCGGGGGCGCCACCCGCTGCCCCGGGAGTTCCGCCTCACCCACACCCAGCCGGAGCCGTGGTCCGAGGTGGCCTCGGTGGAACTCCTCTTCCTCCAGGGCGCCAACCTGGACTTCGGCACCGGGGCGGAGGTGACCGCGGCGTGGGTGCGCCAGCACGGCCTGGCCGAGCTGCGCCGCCGCTGGGCGCTCTCGGTGGGGGACCTGCCCTACGTGACCGTCCCGCCCGCTTCCGGCGGCCGCCGGCCGGCGCCCGAGGGCGGGAGCCGCGGCGCGGGCGGCGCGCCCGGCGGACCCGGCCCCGGGAGCCTCGGGGCCGCGCCCGCCGCCGCAGGCAGCTCGGCCTACGGCGAGCGGCTGGGCCTGTGGGGCCCGGGCGCCAGCAACGTCTTCGCCGTGGGCGCGTCGCGGACCGCCGCCGGGCGGCCCATCCTGGCCAACGACACCCACCTGGCGCACGTCGCGCCGTCCCAGTGGTACGCCGCGGTGCTGGAGGTGCCGGACACGCTGGTGGCCGCGGGCTTCACGGTGCCGGGGCTCCCGGTGGTGACCGCGGGGCGGAACCGCGAGGTGGCCTGGGGGGAGACGTCGCTGGGAGCAGACGTGTGCCAGGTGGTCGCGGAGAGCCTCAGCGCCGACGGGTGGCGGGTGCGGCGCGCGGGCGGGTGGGAGCCGGTGCGGGAGGTCCCGCTGGGCCTGCGCTACCGGATCGGCCCGCTGCGCATCCCGCTCCTGTGGGTCAAGGCGCGCACCACCTCCCGCGGCGTGTTGTTCCTCGAGGAGCGCCGGGCGCACCGCGCCTACGCCGTGGACTGGTTCGCGCTGCACCCGGTGACCTACGAGATGGCCGCGGTGGAGCCGGAGCTGGCGCGCACCGCGCAGGAGGCGGTGGACGCCTTCCGGAACCTGCCCACGCCGGGCCTCAACCTGCTGGCCGCGGACCGCGCCGGCCACCTGGCCTACCGCGCCGTGGGCCGGGTGCCCCGCCGGGTGGCCCCGCCCGACCCGCTGCCGCTCGCGGGGGCCGATCCCGGCAGCGAGTGGCCCGCGGAGATCCCGGCGGACTCCATGCCCGCGGCCGCCGACCCGGCCCAGGACTACTTCGTGAACTCCAACAACCGGCCGGCGGGGCCGGAGTACCCGTACCCGCTCGGCGACTACTTCATGGAGTACCGCGCCCGGCGGGTGGACGAGCTGATCCGCGCCGGGGGCCGGCTGGACGCGGCGGCGGTGGAGCGGGTGCAGCTCGACGAGTTCTCGCCCCAGTGGCGGCGCTTCGCGGCGAGGTTCCTGGGGCGGATCGCGGGCCGGCGCCTGTCGGCCGAGGCGGAGGCCGCGCGCGCCGCCCTGGCGGCCTACGACGGCCGGCCCGAATCGCTGGCGGTGGGGCCCACGGTGTTCCGGGTGTGGTACGCGCAGACCCGCTCCCGGCTCGGGGCGGTGGGCTCCGACGGGTTCCTGGACGCGGTGCTGGACGGCCGGGCCGGCCCGGCCACGCCGGGCAGCGACTCCACCTGGGGCGGGGCGTTCTCGGGGCTGCTGGCGACCACCCTGGAGGGCGCGGTGCGCCGCCTGCACCAGGTCCTGGGCCCCATGGGCCCGGCATGGGCCTGGGGCCGCGCCCACCGCGCCCACTTCGAGCACCCGCTGGAGCGGCGATACCCCGAGATGGCCCCGCCGGAGGTGTGGGTGGCTGGGGACAACCAATCGGTCAACGTGGCCAGCCTGCCGCTGGGGCGCCTGCCGCGGGTGACCTTCGGGCCGAGCATGCGGGTGGTGGCCGACCTGTCCCAGGACAGCACGGTGCTGCTGGTGGTGCCGCCCGGCAACTCGGGCGACCCGGACTCCCCCCACTACGCCGACCAGCTCGGGGCGTGGGCCGCCGGGCGCTACTTCCGGGTGCGCCTGGGGCCGCCCCGGCCGGAGGAGCTGGAGAGCGTGATCCACCTGGATCTGCCCGGGCCCCCCTGAGGCGTGCGGGGCGGGGACCGCGGCCGCGACGCCGGCCCGCGCCCGCCAACGCGAGGGCCTCCCGCCACCGGCGGGAGGCCCTCGCAGCGTCGGGGGCGCGGCGCCCGGGTGCGCGCCCTACAGCTCGTCCTTCCGCGGCAGCACGTCCGCCCGCGTGACGCAGTTGCGCCCGCGGGCCTGGCTCGCCAGCAGCGCGTAGCCGGTGCGCTTGATGAGCGCGGTGCCCTCTTCGCCCATCTCCAGCTCGGCCACCCCCATGGACAGCGTGAGCGGCGGGAGCGGGCCGATGACGATGCCGCCGCAGGTGCGGCGCAGCCGCTCGCAGGCGAGCACCGCCGCGTCCAGCTCGGTCTCCGGCAGCAGCCACACGAAGATGGTCTCGGACCAGCGGCTCAGCACGTCACAGTCGCGCTGCACCGAGCGCACGCAACGCACGAACCGGCTCAGCACGGTGAGCTTGTCCATCTCGCCGAGCGCGTTCGGGCTGGCCAGCACGTCCAGCTCCAGCAGCGCCAGGCTCAACGGGTGGTGGTAGCGCAGCGAGCGGGCCACCTCCTGGGCCAGGCGCAGCTCGGACTCCGGCCGGCCGGGCAGGGAAGGGAGCCCCGGCGGCTGCGGCCGGGGAGCCGGCCGGGGCACGCCGCCGGAAACAGGCGGGGCCTTGCGCGGTTGCTGCTTGTCGCTGGGGTCCATGGTTTCCCCGGAGTTGGAATGGGCACGCCGGGGCTCGATCGCGCGGGCGCGCGGCCTCCCCGGAGGCTCTCGGGGGGGTTATCGGCGGGGGGCCGGGGGCACTTGAGGGGCCCGGGCGGCCCCCCGGGCCAGGGCCAGCGCCCGGCGGAGCAGGTCCTCGGCCGAGGCGCCCGGCTCCCCCTGGGCCGCCTGCCGCACAAATTGGACCGCCCCCGCGCGCGGGTAGCCCAGGGAGACCAGCGCCTCCACCGCGTCGTCGGACTCGGCCCCCGGCCCGGCCGCCGGGGCGTGCTCCCAGGCCTCGCCGATCTTCTCCCGGAGTTCCACCAGGATGCGCTGGGCGGTCTTGCGCCCGATGCCCGGCACGGTGGTGAGCAGGTCCACGTCGCCGGAGCCGATGGCCCGGCGCAGCAGGTGCACTTCCGCGCCCGACAGCACCGCCAGGGCCAGCTTGGGCCCGATCCCGGTCACCTGCAGCAGGAGGTCGAACACCTCGCGCTCGGCCAGGCTGTGGAAGCCGAACAGCTCCATGGAGCTCTCGCGCACCACCAGCCGGGTGTGCAAGGTGACCTCGGTGCCCGGGACCCCCAGCTGGCCGGAGGTGGACAGCGGTACGGCCAGCTCGTAGCCCACGCCGTGCACGTCCACCACCACCCGGGTGGGGCTGCGCTCGGCCAGCCGGCCGGTGAGGCGCGCGATCATCGGCGGGCCGCCTTGGCCCGCCACAGCGCCGCCAGTTGGGCCGGCTTGCGCGGCGCGCGGGGCGGCAGGCGCAGCCGCGCGCGGTGCAGGTGGCACAGCGCCAGGGCCATGGCATCGGCCTCGTCCGCGCGCGGGGCGCGGGCCAGCGGCAGCAGCCGCCGGACCATGAACTGCACCTGCTCCTTGGTGGCCCCGCCGCGCCCGACGACCGCCATCTTCACCTCCCGCGGGGCGTACTCCGCCACCGGCACGCCCCGCAGCCCCGCGGCCAGCAGCACCACGCCGCGCGCGTGCCCCAGCACCAGCGCGCTGCGCGCGCCCCGCGCGTGGAACGCCGACTCCACCGCGACGCAGCCCGGGGCGTGGGCCTCCAGCAGGCGGTCGAGTTCGCGGAACA
>DATKKS010000164.1:0-2575 GCA_035542815.1 Saccharimonadales bacterium (SeqCode)
CTACCAGGTGAGATCGCACAGGCACCGCTCTCCTCTGGCTGTTGCCGCCTAACTAGTATTTCGTTGAACTTCTGTCCCTGCGGAGCCGGACCCCATTCGACGCCAAGGGCGCATAACTCGGCCCGAGGCCGAGATTCGCGACTTCGATGTCACATAAGTCGGGGGCAGAAGCGGGCAGGGTAGAACTAGAAAGTCGCATATGTAACCCTCCCCCAACGTGCAGCAGGTGCCCCAGTACTGCAACTGTGAGTAGTCACAGGGTCGGGACAGACCCCGCCGGAGCCTTGCAACGAAAACGCTGCAGGCTTTTCGGGAAGCCCTGCGCGTTGAGGAGGCCATGCGAACGGCGCTGAGTGGCCGAAAGGGGGTCAGGCGGGGGCGGGATGTTTGCCGCTTGTTTGCCGGTCAGTGCCTGCCAATGCGGTCTGATGGGGTCCCGGAAAGCCAGTGCGGGAGCACGAAACCGCGCTCCCGCACAAGGCCCGTAGAATCCAAAGTCCGGGGTCCTGCCGTTGGACGAGGGGGCAGTGCCGTACGCCTCGCTAACTTAGCGGGACAGCCCCTGGGCGAACAGCCTGACCGGGCGCTGGATGCGCGTCGCACCTCGGCGTAGAATTGGGCCGCCGGACCGCCAGCCCCTGCCAGCCCCGAGGACGCCGCATGAAGACCGCCATCCCGAGCCTGCTGCTCGCCGCCGCCCCACTCCTCGCTCCGACGGTGCTCCGTGCCCAGGTCGAGCCGAGGCCGAATCCGGTCGCTGACGCGCGCAATGTGGTGACCGACGGCCACGCCCGCTTCACGCTGCTGACGCCGCAGCTGGTGCGCCTCGAGTGGGCCGCCGATGGCCGCTTCGAGGACCGGCCCTCGCTCGTCTTTCTCGATCGCCATACGCCGCCCGTCGCGTTCACCAGGCGGATCGAGCGCGGCTGGCTGGTGATCGCCACGCAATCGCTGACCGTCCGCTACCGCCGCGGCAGCGGCCGCTTCGTTCCCGCGAACCTGAGCATCGCCCTCAGGATCGCGGACCGGGCCGTGACGTGGCGGCCCGACGCGCCGGACACCGCAAACCTGCTGGGCACGACCCGCACGCTCGACGGCGCGAGCGGCCCGGTGCCGCTCGAGAGGGGCCTCCTCTCGCGCGACGGCTGGGCGCTGGTGGACGACTCGCAGCGCCCGCTGTTCGACACCAGCGCGTGGCCGTGGGTGGTCCAGCGCGACTCGACCCCGCGGCAGGACTGGTACTTCTTTGGCTACGGCCACGACTACCGCCGCGCGCTCGCCAACTTCACGCGCGTGGCGGGGAAGATCCCCCTGCCGCCGCGCTTCGCGTTCGGCGCGTGGTACTCGCGCTACTGGGCCTACACGGACACGGAGCTCGAGCAGCTGGTCCAGGACTTCCACCGCTACGACGTGCCGCTCGACGTGCTGGTCGTGGACATGGACTGGCACAACACCTTCGAGCTGCGCTGGGAGGGCCAGCCGAAGGACCAGGCCGGGCAGCGCCTGGGCTGGACCGGCTACACCTGGGACCCGGCCTACTTCCCGGACCCCGACGCATTCCTCGGCTGGACCGCACGGCAGCACCTCAGGACCACGCTGAACCTGCACCCGGCCTCCGGCATCCAGCCGCACGAGGCGCAGTACCCGGCGATGGCGCGCGCCATGGGCATCGACCCCGCCACTAGGCGCTACGTGCCCTTCCGGATCGAGGACCAGCACTTCGCCGAGGCGTACTTCGCGAACGTGATCCACCCGCTGGAGCGGCAGGGCGTGGACTTTTGGTGGCTGGACTGGCAGCAGTGGGGCAACACCTCGATCCCCGGCCTCACCCCCACGTGGTGGCTGAACTACGTCTTCTTCACCGACATGCAGCGGCAGGGTCAGCACCGGCCGCTCATCTACCATCGCTGGGGCGGCCTCGGCAATCACCGCTACCAGATCGGCTTCTCCGGCGACATGCACTCCACCTGGCCGGCGCTGGCCTTCGAGACCTACTTCACCGCCACCGCCGCCAACGTGGGCTTCGGCTACTGGAGCCACGACATCGGCGGGCACATCCCGGGCCCCGTCGCACCCGAGCTGTACACGCGGTGGGTCCAGTTCGGGACCTTCAGCCCGATCCTGCGCACGCACACCACCAAGAACGCGAACGCGGAGCGCCGCATCTGGGCGTATCCGGCCGAGTTCGCGGATGCGATGCGGGACGCGTTCCGGCTGCGCTACGCGCTGATCCCCTACATCTATACGGCCTCGCGGCGCGCGTACGAGTCCGGCGTGGCCATCGTGCATCCGCTCTACTACGACTGGCCGGACGCGGATCAGGCGTATGCGTACCGGGGCGACTACGGCTTCGGCGCGGACCTCGTGGTGAGCCCCGTCGTCACGCCCATCGACAGCGCCAGCGTCCTCGCGAGCCAGCGCCTGTGGGTGCCGCCGGGCCAGTGGTTCGAGTGGTCCAGCGGAGAACGGCTCACCGGTCCGCGCGAGCTCGATCGGACCTTCGCGCTCGACGAACTGCCGGTCTACGTGCGCGCGGGCGCCATCCTGCCGGAGCAGCCCCCGATGGAGCGGAGCG
>DATKKS010000165.1:0-21739 GCA_035542815.1 Saccharimonadales bacterium (SeqCode)
CACTGTGGCCTCGGCCGTGTTCAGCACCGGCGCGCGCCCGACGTAGACCTCCGGGTACAGGTCCACCCCGTCCCCGGGGGTCGAGGAATCCACGAACGCCTCGCCGAAGAGCGAGTTGGCATTGGCGTTCCAATTCCCGTCCAGGTTGGAGTAATAGATGTCGGTGGGCACCGGCGCGTCCGGCAGGAGCTGGCTGGCGGCGTAGCGCGGCGGGATCAGCTGCCCGGTGCCGCCCAGCAGCAGCCACTGCGTGCCCTGGTACAGGTACGCGTCCCGCACGCACAGGCGGATCTTCTCCTGGAGGTCCACCCCCTGCGGGTAGCTCGCCTGGACCTGCGACAGGGTCACGATCCGGGTGCTGATCCCCTGGCGGGTCTTCCAATCCGCCAGCGGCTGGAAGGCCGAGACCAGGGAGTCGGGGGTCACGATGAGGTAGGCCGCCTCGTGCCCCAGCGGCCCGGGGTACTGCCCGGGCGCCATGGGGAAGGCGCCGCCGCGCCCGACGCGGGTGTTGGGCTGGGGCTGGTACGGCAGGCCCAGGGCGCCCAGCGCCCGCGCGGTGACCGCCTCGGTGCGCTCGGTCCGCCGGATCCTGGCCAGCGGCATCGTCCCGCCGGCCTCCTCGTAGCTCACGCTCAGCCGGAAGCGGGTCACCAGGCGCAGGCGCCCCTGCGAGGCGAGGTACTGCAGCGGCCGCACCGCCACGCTGGCCACCGTGTGGCCCTGCAGGAAGCCCACGTGCAACTCCTCGAAGGGCCGCCCGGGGAACCACGCCGCGGGATCGAGCTGCACCGGCGCCGGCCCGTGGGCCGTCTGGCCGTCGCCCGTCTGCCATGCCTTCAGGGTCCCCAAGTGCGCCTGCGCCGGCACTTCGATCGGGTCCAGGGGCACCACCTGCCAGCCGGTCACCCGCGCCCCGGCGGGGATCTCCACCGCCACGTTGCCGCCGGGCAGCTCCGGCTCGCCCGGCCGGGCCCGGTTGGCCACGCCGCGCAGCAGCACCTGCGCCTCCCCGCCCTTCTGCCAGACCTTCAGGTCCCGCAGCGGAAACCGGACTTCATTCACCGCGGTCCCGGCCGCCACGGCCGGCACGGTCCACCACGCCACGCCGGCCAGCGCCAGCGCGGCGCAGAGCAGCGTCGAGGGAGCCCTTAGGGTGAGCTTCATCGAGGTATCTCCTGTCGGTGCGCGTGCACTCGGAATAGTGTCGTCTTGGAGAACAGGGAAGAGCCCAACACGATCATCCCTGCGGATCGACGCAGGTCGGCGGCAATTCTCCCTCTGCGCACGAGGGTGGTAGGCAGAAGCCACTCCCTTCGGCAGCTGCACGCCGGAGCGGCCACACCATACGAAAATATAGCATCAACTCGTGGAATTGTCAATTTCCGTTGACGTTGCGAGGGCGCCTTCCTAGGATCGGGGGGATGTTCGGAGCCCTCCCGGGAGCCCCCAGCTCCCCCAACTCGTTGCGCCAGGAGCTGTCCGAATTGCTCCTCCGGCGGTCCCTTCTGCGGGGCGAGTTCGTGCTCGCCTCGGGCCGCCGGTCCAGCTACTACCTGGACATCCGGCGCACCAGCCTCCACCCGCGCGGCGCCGTCCTCATCGCCCGGCTCCTCTTTGATGCGATCCGCGGTTCAGGGGCGCAGGCGGTCGGCGGGCTCACCCTGGGCGCGGACCCGCTGGCCTGCTCCCTGGCGGCGCTGTCCTCGGAGTGGGGGCAGCCGCTGCCGGCCTTCCTGGTGCGCAAGGGCACCAAGGAGCACGGGACCGGCGCGCGCATCGAGGGGGGCCTGGAGCCCGGCACCCGGGTGGCTCTGCTGGAGGACGTGGTCACCACCGGCGGCTCCGCGCTGGAGGCCGCCGGAGCGGTGCGTGAGGTGGGGTGCCCCATCGTGGGCGTGTGGGCGGTGGTGGACCGGGAGCAGGGAGGGCGCGAGGCGCTGGCGGCGGCCGGCCTGGGGCTCACCGCCCTGTTCACCGCGCGCGAACTGCTGGACCTCGCCGGGATCGCGGCCCGATGAGCCGGGAGGGCGAGGTGCGCGAGATCTGCGAGCGCTGCGGCGCCCAGGTGCGCACCTGGCAGCGCGCGGCGGTCACCGTGGACATGCTGATCCAGGTGGACCGCCGGCTGGTGCTGGTGTACCGGAAGAACGATCCCGTCGCCTGGGCGCTGCCCGGGGGCTACTGCAACTACGGCGAGCGGCTGGAGGACGCGGCGCGGCGCGAGGCGCTCGAGGAGACCGGCCTGGAGCTGAACGGCCTGGAGCAGTTCCACACCTACTCCGAGCCCGACCGCGACCCGCGCCAGCACTCGGTGTCCACGGTGTTCCTGGCCCGCGGCCGGGGCACCCCGCGGGCCGGCGACGACGCCGGGGAGGTGGGGCTGCTCGACCCATTCACCGAGGTCCCCCACCCGCTGGCCTTCGACCACAGCCGGATCGTGCGGGACTACGTGGAGTTTCTGAAGACCGGCCGGCGGCCGGGATAGCGCCGGCGCCGGCTCACGCCGGGTGGCGCTAGCGCGGGGCCCGGCGCAGCAGCGGGGCCAGCGCCAGGGGGCCCAGGAAGTCCGCACCCACGCACGCGGCCACCACCAGCGCGTAGGTCTCCGTGCTCACCAGCCCGCGGCTCAGGCCGGCCACCGCCACGATCAGCCCGACCTCGCCGCGCGGCACCATCCCCACCCCCACCCGCAGCGCCACCCGCGGCCCGCGGCCCAGCGCGGCCAGCCCGCAGCCGAGCACCTTGCCCGCCACCGCAACCGCTGCCAGGAGCGCCGCGCGGCCGGCGAAGCCCGGCCGCGACCAGGCGGCCGCGGGGAACAGCAGCCCGGCTCCGAACAGGAAGAACGGCGCCAGGAAGTCCCGCAGCGCTTCCGCCCGCGGCCCCAGCCAGCGCTCCTCGGCCTCGCCCGCCAGCAGCGCGCCGCACAGGAACGCGCCCACGATGGCCGCCAGCCCCAGCCGTTCCGCGAGCACCGCCAGCCCCAGGCACAGCAGCAGCGCGGCGCTCCAGCCCAGACCGTCGCGGCCGGGCGGCCCCTCGCGCCGCCGGTAGCGGCGCAGCAGGCGCGGGCCGGCCGCCCACACCACCACCAGGAACGCGATGGCCTCCGCCCAGCTCAGCGCCGCGCCCAGGGTGAGCCCGCGCCCGCCGGTCGCCGCCAGCACCAGCGACAACACCAGGAGCCCCAGCACGTCGTCGATCACCGCCGCGCCCAGGATGACCCGGCTCTCCAGCCGGTCCAGCGCCCCGGCCTGCGCCAGCACCCGGGCGGTGACCCCCACGCTGGTGGCGGTGAGCGCCGCCCCCAGGAACAGCGACTCGGCGCGGGGCAGGCCCCACCGCGCGCCCAGCGCGAACCCCAGTGCGAAGGGCAGGACCACCCCGGCGGCGGCCACCGCCAGGGCGGTGCGCCCCACCCTAAGGATGGCCGCCGGCGGGGTCTCCAGGCCGACCGAGAACAGGAGCGCGACCGCGCCCAGCTGGGCCAGCACCCGGAGCGCGTCGTTGAGGCTCACCCAGCCCAGCAGCGCCGGGCCCAGCACCACCCCCGCGAGCAGCTCCCCCAGGACCGCCGGCAGGCCCAGGCGGCGGAAGATCGCCCCCAGGGCCACCGCCGAGGCGAACGCGGCGAAGATGGTCAGCAGCATGCTGGCTCCAGCCGGCCGGGCGCTCGGCCCGCCGGCGCGGCCCTAAGGCCGCCTCGGCCCGGAGACGGACGGCGCGCCGGCCGCACTCTTCCGCACCCAACAGCGCAGCCGGGGGTCCTCCCGGTAGTAGCCCAGGAACTCGTGCCCGCTCGAGTAGCACCAGGCGGGCACGTCGATGATCACCCCGGGATCGGTGGCCCGGATCTCCAGCACCTCGCCGGGAGCCACCGAGACCATCCGCTCGGTGGCCCGGGCGATGGGGATGGGGCAGAACAGGCCCTCCACGTCCAGCACGTGGTCGGCCCGCACCGCGTCACAGGAGCCGAGACGCAAGCTCGTACTCCCCGCGCGGCTCCACCAGCAGCTCGCGGGACTCCGCCTCGCGGCGCGAGGCCAGCACCCGCACCCGGCCCTCCTTCTTGCCGTCGCAGTAGCGGGCGGCGATGCGGGCGCACTCCAGCAGCTGCTCCTCGTCGGGCTCGCCGTCCAGGAGCGAGAGCGGCCCGGGGTGGTCCGGGGTGCTCAACAGCCAGCGGGAGCCGCGCCACAGCTCCAGGAAGCGGTTCTCGCCCTCGTTCCGGCCGACGATGATCTTGAGCCCGGGGCCCAGGCGCAGGTGCCGGCCCAGCTTGAGCATCACGTACTCCTCGGGCAGGACCCCGGCCGGGTCCCGGTGCGCGTACAGGTCGCGCAGCCGCCGCGCGAAGTTGGCGTCCACCAGCGAGCAGCAGCCGCCCGCCGGCTGGGGATACTCGCCGATCTGGAACCGCTCGGCCAGCTCCATCTGGGCGCGGCGGCTGCGGCCGGAGATGTCCAGCAGCCTGGCGCGGTCCACCCAGCCCTCTTGCTCCGGGATGGTGGGCGGCAGCAGCTGCGCCGAGAGCGGCCGGAGCACCAGCCCCTCCAGGCCGGCCTCGCGCTCGATGAGCTGCAGCGCGCGCAGGTGCTGGGTCATGGGCCGCTGCCCGAGCACCTCGCCGGTGAACACGAATCGCGCGCCGATCTCCTCCATGAGGGTTCGGGCGCGGCGGAGCATGAAGATGCGGCAGTCGATGCACGGGTTCATGGCCGAGCCGTAGCCGTAGCGCGGCTGGGTCACCACCGGCAGGTAGTCCCGCGACACGTCCACCACCCGCACCGGCACCCGCTCGTGCGCTCCGGCGCGCAGCGCCTCGTTGCGGTAGGGGGTGCCGTGGCGGTTGGCGGTCTGGCCCAGCGCCCGGTGGGCATCGGTGAGGCAGAAGCCGGTGTGGAAGTTGACGGCCTCGACCTCGATGCCCTGCTCCTTGATGAGGTGCACCGCGAGGGACGAGTCCAGGCCGCCGGAAAGCATGGCCAGGGCCTTGATGGGCGCGCGTTCAGTCATGTCGCAGGAGCTTCCATGTGGGTTGGCGACGCGAGACGGCCAGCCCCGGAAATCGGCTTGTACCGGGGTCGGCGTCGTGGAAATGTACGTGTCAGCCTAGCCCGCCGGGGCGCGCCTGTCAATCGGAGCGCTCGCGCCGCGGCGGACGGCGGCGGCGCGCTCGAAGCCGCGGGGCGGCTTTTGACCGGCGGCACCCGGCCGCGGTAGTCTCGCGAATTGTACCCTGCCCCCGCCGGTGTCCACCGTTCCCGGAGGCCCCAGAGCAGCGTGACCCCCACCCCCGACGACCCGCCCGCCCGCGGCGCCTCCGGCGCGCCGGCCGCGCCCGCCCCGCGCGCCGCCACCCCAAGCCCGTGGACTGTTCCCACCGCGCGCCTTACCTCCCTCGACTTCCTGCGCGGCGTCGCGGCGCTGGCGGTGGTCGCCCACCATTGCATCAACTTCGGCTGGGGCCAGAACATGCCCATGCACCTGGCCTGGTTCCGCGCGCTGCACGCAGTGGTCAACCGCGGGGACCTGGGCGTGCCGCTGTTCTTCGTGATCTCGGGCTTCTGCATCCACATGCGCTGGGCCCGCCGCTACGCCGAGACCGGCCGCGCGGACACCGACTTCGCCGGCTTCTGGAAGCGGCGCATCCACCGCCTGTACCCGCCGTACTTCTTCATGCTGCTCATCAGCACCGCGCTGCTGGTGACCGGGGTGCTGCTGGGGCGGCAGACCGCGATGGTCACCCGCTACCCCAACCCCAAGGGCCCGTGGATCGCCTGGGACTTCGCCTCGCACGTGTTCATGCTCCACGGGTTCCACCCGCTGTTCGACCTGGGGGGCGGCAACCCGCCGTTCTGGACCCTGGCCCGCGAGGAGTACTTCTACGCCCTGTACTTCCTGCTGCTGGCGTGGCGCCGGCCGCGCGGAGTGGCCGGCGCGGTGCTGGGCCCGCTGGTGCTGGGGATCGCGTTCCCCGCGGCGGTGGCGCCGCTGCTGCTCCGGGTGCCGGGGGGCGAGGAATGGTGGACCCTGGTGCGCACCTCGGCCTTCGCCCTGTGGATCCAGTGGGTGCTGGGGCTGCTGGCGGTGGAGGGCTACTTCGGGCTGGTGCGGCTGCCGCGGTGGTGCTCCTGGGGCTGGCTGGTGCCGGTGTGGGGCGCGCTGGCGCTGGTCGCGGAGCGCCACTTCCCGGCGACCCTGCCGGCGGTGGTGCCCTCGCTGTCCCCGGCGCTGTGGGGCATGACCTTCTTCACCCTGCTCAACTTCTGCGTGGGCCTGGAGCGCGCCGGCCGCTGGCCCCGCACGCGCCTGGTGGCGTGGCTCACCCGGGCCGGCATCTTCTCCTACTCCCTGTACCTGGTGCACGTGCCGGCCCGCGCGATCCTCAAGCAGCTGCTGGGCCCGCTGGCGGCCACCCGCAGCGCGGTGGTGTACCTCCTGGTGGCCGCGCTGCTGGCGGTGTGCGGATACTACGCGGGGAAGATCTACTTCCTCTTGGTGGAGCGCCGCTTCCTGAACACCGCCCCGCCGCGGCGGGCCCCGTCCTAGCCCCGGGCCGCCTGGCGCCGGCCGCGCGAGCGCCGCGCCGCGGCCACCGCCACCCCCAGCCCGGCCAGGAGCAGCGTCGCCGGCTCGGGCACCGGGGGGCTGGAGTAGGCGTTGGGCCGCTGGGCCAGCAGGAAGGGCTCGTTGTAGGCCGGGAACGCGTCGTACACGCCGAAGCGCATCACGCACAGGCCGCTGTCCGCGTCCACCGTGCCGCCGTAGAAGTCAATGTACTGGCGCCGCTCCGCGTAGGTGCTCATCACCCACGAGTGCAGCGGGTTGCTGTAGGGGTAGACGACGCCCTGGGGCGAGATCTCCAGCCCCTCGGCGGGATTGGTGGTGGAGAAGCCCAACGGCACCCACGGCGGGTAGGGCCGGACGTCGCCGTCGTCCACGCTGCCGGGCCCCTCGTAGGGATCCAGCAGCTCGTTGGCCATCCGGCTCCACGGGTTGGGCGTGTGGTTGTAAGCCCAGATGTGGATCCAGTAGTCCGCCCCGGGATACAGGCCGGTGAAGATGAGGAAGGCCGGGGCGTCGCGGGTCCAGGTCTCGTAGATGAGCACGTCGGCCCCGATCACGTTCCACTGCACCGAGCTGATACCCGAGCCGAGCGAGCTGTACAGAGAAACCGTGATCGCGCGGGCGTCGGGAACGCCCAACAGGAGGCCCAGGCAGACGGCCAGGATGCGTTTCATGTCGGCTCCCCCCCGCGGCCGGCGGCGGCCCCGGCCGACGCGGCGCCGCTGGGGCCGGGGGCCGCGTCGGTTGACCTGATTCTAACCCGGCGGCGGCCCCGCGCACCAGCCCGCCGGCCGCGCCTCGCGGAGCCGGACGCCCCCGGCCGAGCCCGCCCCGCCGGTTCGTTGCGCCGCGCGCGGGCGCTGTGTTAGCGTAGCCGCGCGGCGCGATCCGCGGCCGCGATTCCTCGTTCCCGTTCCGGGCGGATCCCCGCGGCGGATTCCCAAGGAGTGCTGCGCATGCACGGGTCCTGGATGCTGTTCGTGGCGCTGGGTGCGCTGGTGGGCGGCGCGGCCGGCTTCTTCGGCGTGGGAGGCGGCATCATCGCCGTGCCCGCCCTGGTGTACCTTTTCGGCTTCTCCCAGAAGGAGGCCCAAGGCACCTCGCTGATGATGATGATCCCGCCCCTGGGGCTGGTCGCGGTGTACGAGTACTGGCGGCAGCAGGCCATCGGGCCCAAGGACCTCGGCGTGGCCGCGATGCTGGTGGTGGGATTCTTGGCGGGCTCGCTGGTCACCTCCTCGTTCATCGGCAAGGTCTCCGACCCGGTGCTGAAGAAGGCTTTCGCGGTGCTGCTGGTGTTCGTGGCGGCCCGCATGTTCTTCGACAAGTAGCGGGCGCGGGAGCCGGGGCCGGGCCATGAAGATGCTGATCCGGGGCGGGCGGGTGGTCACGGCCTCGGACGACTTCCCCGCCGACGTGCTGGTGGAGGGCGAGCAGGTGGCCGCGGTGGGCGCCGGGCTGGGCCCCGCGGACCGCGTGCTCGACGCCGCCGGCTGCTACGTCCTGCCGGGCGGCGTGGACGCCCACACCCACCTGGAGCTGCCGGTGGGCGAGGTGGTCTCCAGCGACGACTTCCTCACCGGCACCCGCGCGGCGGCCTGCGGCGGGACCACCACCTGCGTGGACTTCGCCACCCAGTTCCGGGGCCAGACGCTGCACCAGGCGCTGGACGCCTGGCACGCCAAGGCCCGCGGCCGGGCGTGCATCGACTACGCCTTCCACATGGCCCTGTCCGAGGTGGACGAGCGCATCCTGGCGGAGATGGACGCGGTCGCGGCCCAGGGCGTGCCCAGCTTCAAGCTGTACATGGCCTACCCGGGCACCATGATGGTGGACGACGGCGCGCTGTTCCGCGCGTTCCAGCGCTGCGCGGAGATCGGCGCGCTGGCCATGGTGCACGCCGAGAACGGCCCGGTGATCGAGGTGCTGGTCCGGCAGGCGCTGGCCCGGGGGGAGACCGCCCCGCGCTACCACCCTCGGACCCGCCCGCCGGAGCTGGAAGGCGAGGCCGCCGGGCGCGCGCTCACCCTGGCCCGCCTGGCCGGCGCCCCGCTGTACCTGGTGCACGTCACCTGCACCCACACGCTGCAGCGGGTGCGCGAGGCGCGCGCGCTGGGCCAGCCGGTGTTCGCTGAGACCTGCCCGCAGTATCTGTATCTCTCCGAGGAGCGCTACGACGCCCCCGGCTTCGAGGGCGCCAAGTACGTGATGAGCCCGCCGCTGCGGCCGGCCGGGCACCCGGGGGCGCTGTGGGAGGCGCTGCGCGCGGGCGACCTCGAGGTGGTGTCCACCGACCACTGCCCGTTCGTGATGCGCGCGGGCTTCGCCGGGCTGCCGGCGCAGAAGGAACTCGGGCGGGACGACTTCTCCCGCATTCCCAACGGCGCGGCGGGCATCGAGACGCGCATGGACCTGCTGCACCAGGGCGTGGTGGACGGCCGGCTGGGCCTGCGGCGCTGGGTGGAGGTGGCCTGCACCGCCCCGGCCCGGCGGTTCGGGCTGTTCCCGCGCAAGGGCACGCTGGCGGCGGGTTCGGACGCGGACGTGGTGGTGTACGATCCCGCGCCGCGCCGCACGCTGGCCGCCGCGGACCTGCACCAGCGGGTGGACTACACTCCGTTCGAGGGCCTGCCCGTCACCGGCCGGGTCCGGGCGGTGCTGCTGCGCGGCAAGGTGATCGTGGAGGGCGGCGCGCACGTGGGGAGCCCCGGCGACGGGCAGTTCCTGCCCCGCGCCCGCCAGGAGGTGAAGCCGTGAGTTCGGGATTCCGCGCGCTGTTCGGGGCCCCCGCTGCGGGCCGTCCGCTGCTCATCGGGGTGGTGCACCTGCGGCCGCTGCCGGGCTCCCCGGGCTGGCCGCCCGCGGACGCCGCCCGGGCCGACCGGGACCCGCTGGGGGCGGTGCTGGAGGCGGCGGTGCAGGACGCCCGCGCCCTGGAGGCCGGCGGCCTGCGCGGGGTCATCGTGGAGAACTTCTTCGACGCCCCGTTCTTCGCCGAGCAGGTGCCGGCGGTCACGGTGGCGGCGATGGCCCGCTGCGTGGCCCAGGTGCGCCGCAGCGTGGGGCTCCCGGTGGGGGTCAACGTGCTGCGGAACGACGCCGCCGCGGCGCTGGGAATCGCGGCCGCCTGCGGCGCGGACTTCATCCGGGTGAACGTGCACTGCGGCGCCATGGTCACCGACCAGGGGCTGGTGCAGGGGCGGGCCGCGGAGACGCTGCGGCTGCGGCGCGCGCTGGGGACGCCGGCGCTGATCTTCGCGGACGTGCTGGTGAAGCACGCCTCCCCCGCCGCCCCGGTGGACGTGGTGCAGGCCGCCGAGGACACCTACCACCGTGGCCTGGCCGACGCGCTGCTGCTGACCGGCGCGGGCACCGGCAAGCCGGCCGCCCCGGAGGACGCCGCGCGGGTGCGCGCGGCGCTGCCCGAGGCGCCCCTGCTGGTGGCCAGCGGCGTGACCCAGGAGACCGTGGCCGCGTGGCTGCGGGCCTGCGACGGGGCGGTGGTCGGCACCTGGCTGAAGCAGGGCGGGGAGCTGGCCCGGCCCGTGGACGTGGACCGCGTGCGCCGCCTGGTGGCGGCCGCGCGCTGAATTCGAGCCCCCGGCGCGGCGCCCTCCCGGCAGGCGAAGCCGGGGCGGAGCGGAGCCGGGCGGCACTTCGGAGACGATCACCCGCGGGTCCGGCGCTCGCCGCGCGACGCACGGACCGGCCCGGGCCCCGCGCCCGGCAGGAGCCGAGATGACCCAGGAGCGCACCACCCCCGGCCTGGACGCCCAGACCATCCGGGAAAAGCACAAGCGGCATCTCTTCCCCAACGTGGCCAACTACTACGCCGAGCCGGTGGCCATGGCCCGCGGCGAGGGCCACTACCTGTACGACGTGGACGGCCGGCAGTACCTGGACTTCTTCGGCGGCATCCTGACCGTGGGCGTGGGGCACTGCCGGCCGGAGGTGGTGCAGGCGGTGCAGCGGCAGGTGGCCACCCTGGGGCACGTCTCGAGCCTCTACCCGTACGAGGCGGAGGTGACCCTGGCGGAGCGCCTGGGGAAGCTGGCCCCGGTGGACCGCCCGGAGGGCGCGCCGCCCAAGGTGTTCTTCACCAACAGCGGCACCGAGGCCGACGAGACCGCGGTGGTCACCGCCCGGCTGTTCACCGGGGCGAGCGAGGTGCTGGCGCTGCGCCACGGGTACAGCGGCCGGTCGCTCCTGTCCATGGGCCTCACCGGGCACGCGCCGTGGCGCCACGCGGCGCACCTGTCGGTGGGCATCCGGCACGCCCACAACGCCTACTGCTACCGCTGCCCCTTCGGCCTCACCTACCCCGCGTGCGACCTGCGTTGCGCGCGCGACGCCGAGGAGCTCATCCGCACCGAGACCGGCGGCCGCGTGGCGGCGCTGCTGGCCGAGCCGCTGCAGGGGGTGGGCGGGGTGATCACCCCGCCCCGCGAATTCTTCCAGGTGCTGGTGGGGATCGTGCGCAAGTACGGCGGGGTGTTCATCTGCGACGAGGTCCAGGGCGGGTTCTGGAGGACCGGGATCCACTTCGCCTCGATCTCGCACTACGGCGTGCAGCCGGAGGTGGTGACCCTGGCCAAGACCATCGCCAACGGCCTGCCGATGGGCGCCACGGTGGCCCGCGCCGACGTCGCCGACGCCTTCCGCGGGCTCACCATCTCCACCTTCGGCGGCAACCCGGTCGTGTGCGCTGCGGCCCACGCCACGGTGGACGTGATGGAGCGGGAGGAGCTGGGCCGGCGGGTGGCCGAGACCGGCGCCTACTTCTTCGACCGGCTCCGGGCGCTCGGGGAGCGGCACGCGCTGATCGGCGAGGTGCGCGGGATGGGGCTGATGGCGGGCGTGGAGCTGGTGCGGGACCGCCGCACCAAGGAGCCGGCCCCGGCCGAGCTGGCCCGCGTGATGGAGGCCACCAAGAAGGAGGGCCTGCTGATCGGCAAGGGCGGGTTGTACGGCAACGTGCTGCGCATCTCCCCGCCCATGACCGTGGGCCGGTCCGAGGTGGACGACGCGATCGCGCGGCTGGACCGCGCCCTGGCGGCCGTGGGCGCGCCCGGGTAGAGCCCGCCGCCCGTGGCCCCCGCGCGGACGCGCCCGAGCCCCCGCGGCGCGGGCGCCCCGCTGGCCCTGACCGATCCCGGGCGGCGCGCAGCCGGCCGCCCGCAGCCAACCCCCAACCCGAGGAAGCCCATGAAAGCGCGCCTCACGCTGTGCCTGGCGGCCCTGGCCGTGCCCGCGGCCCTGCTGGCCGCGGACGTGTTCACCCAGTACAAGATCGACAAGGACCAGGCCCGCGAGAGCCTCTTCTACGCCGCCCGGGGCGGGCTGACCGTGGTGCCGCCGGGAGCCGACCGGCTCAAGGCCGTGCCGCCCTCGGAGCGCGCGGCGGTGGTGCAGGCGCTGGGGGCCTTCGCCAAGGCCTACTTCAACTCGCCGGACTTCCAGAAGCGCTACGCGCAGGCCTACCAGGCGGACGCCCCGCACCAGCCCACGCCGCCCACGGCCGCCGACTCGCTGATGAAGGCGATGTCGCCGCAGCTGCAGCAGCAGCTGAAGATGATGCAGGACCAGATGGGCAACATGCCGCCGGACGTGCAGGCGCAGATGAAGGAAGCCATGGCCAAGATGCAGGAGGCCCAGTCCGGCAAGAGCCCCGAGCAGCTCCGCACGAAGCAGCGCTACCAGGAGGAGCTGGCCGCCTACAACAAGGCCCTGGCGGACCCCCGGCGGCTGCCCCAGGACCCCAAGCGGCTGCTGAGGCGCAGGCTCACCGACTTCCTGGCGCTCACCCAGGGCATGGACTTCAACGCCAAGCTGACCCGCGGCGACCGCGGCCAGTTCGTGGACCAGAAGCTGGAGGCCAAGCCCGAGGACTGGAAGATGTGGTTCCGAGCCGGGCGCGAGGCCACCACCGCGGCCCGGGAGTATGCCGCCGCCTGGCTCAAGGAGCTGAAGTAGCGCCGGCCCGGCGCGGGCTCAGCGCAGCCTGAGGAAGCGCACCACGCTCCGGCGGCCGCCGTCCTCGAGGACCAGGAAGTAGATGCCCGAGGCGGCCGCGGCTCCCGAGGGCACCCGGCCGTCCCAGCTCAGCTCGGCCCGCCCCGGGGCCGGCGCCAGGGCCGCCACCGCCCGGCCGGTCACGTCCAGCACCCGGGCGCGCAGGCCGGGGGCCGCGGCCCAGCCCGCGCCCAGCGCGAAGCGCACCGGGCCGCCGGGGGCCGCGGCCAGCGCCCGCGCGCTGAAGTCGGGCGCCCGCTCCGCCGGCGCCCGTGGACCGGGACGCCCCGCGGGCGGCCGCGCCGACGGCGTCCGGGAGGTGTCGGGCCCGGCCCCGGGGGCCGCCGGGGTGACCGTGAGGACCACCACGAAGGGCCGCAGCGGGGTCACCGGGTCGTTGGAGGCGATGTCCGCGGCGTAGCGCGCCGGCGGCCCGGCGGTCAGCACGTCGGTGCCCACGTTCAGCCTGAGCCGCACCGAATCGTGCGGCGCCACCTGGAAGTCCGTCGCGTCGCCCGGCTGGACCGACCAGGTCAGGTCCGACACCGGGAACGGCTGCAGCTCGCCGTCCAGGCGCCCCCCACCCACGTTGTAGAGCGTCAGGGTACGCACCGCGCTCCGGCCCGACTGCACCGAGATCGCCAGCGAATCGGCGCTCAGGCGCAGCGCCGGCGGCGCGGGCATGACGACGAAGGCGTCGTTGGAGACCGGCCCGCGCGTGTGCACCCGGTCCACCGCCCGGACCGCGAAGTGCACCGTCCGGCCCAACGGCATCCCGTCGGCTACCAGCGAGTCGCGCCAGCCTCCGAAGACCGGCGGCTGGGGCGCCGGCACCACGCGGGCGGTGTCGAAGTTCGCCCCGGTGAGCGGCGCCAGCGACCAGCGCGCCTCGTAGTGCTCGGCCCGGCCCACCCTGCCGTCCTCGCCCGGCGCGGTGAAGGTGAGCGTGACCCGGGTCCCCTGCGGAGGACGGGCGCTGAGGTCGGTCACCGCGGCCGGCCCGACGGAGTCCGCCAGCGCCTCCGAGACCAGCCGGCCGAGATCCAGCCGGCCGCCGCTGGCCACCAGCCCGGCCAGCCCCGGCAGCGGCTTCACCCCCGCCCCCAGCGCGGCCACCACCTGCGCGTACGTCTCCCACGGGCGCAGCGTCCAGTACAGGGCCGCGGCCCCGGCCACCAGCGGCGCAGAGAACGAGGTGCCCAGCTCCTTGGTGTAGCCCCCGCCCCAGCGGGTGGTGAGGATGTCGTGGCCGGGGGCGGCCAGCAGCACCCGGCTGCCCCGGTTGGAGGCCGACAGCAGGGCGTCGAAGCGGTCGGTGGCGGCCACCGCCACCAGATTGTCGAGGTCGAACGCCGCCGGATAGCGCGGCGAGGTGTCCAGATTGACCCCGTCGTTGCCGGCCGACACCACCACCAGCACCCCGTGGTCGCGGGCGTACGCGATGGCGTCGTACAGCGCCGTGGACCGGTCGGTGCCGGAGAGGCTCAGGTTGAGGATCCGCGCCCCGGCGTTGACCGCGTACAGCACCCCGGCGGCGAGGTCCGCGCCGCGGCCGACCCCCGCGTTGTTGAGCACCTTGACGGCCAGAATCTGGGTGCGCCACAGCACCCCGGACACGCCCCGCCGGTTGTTGCCCAGCGCGCCCAGCGTGCCGATCACGGCGGTGCCGTGGCCGTTGTCGTCGCTGGGATCGCCGGTGCCGGCGACGAAGTTCCAGCCGCGGGTGTCGTCCGCCGGGCCGACTGCGGGGTCCAGCGCCCGGGGCGCGCCCGGGGGGCGCAGGAAGATGTTGGTGCCCAGGTCGGGGTGCGCGAAGTCCACGCCGGTGTCCAGCACCGCCAGGATCAGCCACCCGGAATCGGTGATCCGGTTCCAGGCGGACTCCGCCCCGATGTCGTTGCCCGCGGTGCCGGCGATGTCGCCGGAGTTGTGGAGGTGCCACTGCTGCGAGTAGAGCGAGTCCGACGGCGCGAGCGCGGCGTGGAACAGCGCGTCCGGCTCGGCGTAGCGCACCCCCGGCTCGCGGGCCAGCCGCGCGGCCCAGTCGGCCTCGGTGCCCGCCGGCACCTCCACCACCTGCGCCGTGAGCGGCCCCAGGGCCAGCCCCGCCCGGAGTCCCAGCGCCGCCGCGCGCGCGGCGGAGAAGCGGCCCGCGGCCGACGCATCCCAGAACCCCACCACCACCCGGCCGGGCGCGATCTCGGCCCCCGCCGGCCGCGCCGCGGCCAGCCCCAGCAGCGCCAGGAGCGCCAGCCCTGCCGCGGCTGCGCGGTTCAGTCCGGCGGCCACGCGGGGCGGCCCCGTGGCCCCGCGGCGCCGCGCCGCCGGCCCGCGCCGGGAGGCGGCCGGAAATTCGAACGCCCGCGCCGGGCTTCTCGGCCCGCGCGGGCGCATCACGAGTTCAGGCGGCATCGCGGCCTCCGCCGGTCTCACCAGTGTCCGAGCAACGACGGGTCCGGCATCATGCTCGGATCCCACGGGTCGGACAGCACCTCCACCGCGGCCGGCCCGCCGGTGACCTGCTCCACGACCGCCCGCACCTGGTCCACCAGCACCGGGCCGTAGGGGCAGAACGGGGTGGTCAGCAGGAGGTCCACCTCGGTGGGCGCCCCGCCCTCGCCCACCCGGACAGCGCGCACCATCCCCAGGTCCACCACCGAGAGCAGCAGCTCCGGGTCGGTCACCTCTTCCAGGGCCTTGCGGATCTCGGCCTCAGTGGCCATGGTTCGATTCTCCTTCGGCAGCTCCGTCGTCGCCGGGCCACTCGTGGACCCCGTAAACCCCGCCCTTCAGCACCTTGAGGGCCAGCAGGGCGCACTTGAGGCGCACCGGGCCGAGGGCGATCCCCAGGTCCTCCAGCACGTCCTCACGGGTGATCTTCTTGATCTCCTCGAGGCTGCGGCCCTTGACCCGCTCGGTGAGCATGGAGGCCGCCGCCTGGCTGATGGAGCAGCCGCCGCCCGAGAACTTGACGTCCTCCAGCACCCCGTCCCGGATCCGGAAGTCCATGCGCAGCTGGTCGCCGCACAGCGGGTTGGAGTCCTCGAAGGTGGCGTCGGGGTGCTCCAGCGTCCCGCGGTTCCGGGGGTTCTTGTAGTGGTCGAGAATGTGCTCCCGATACAGGTCTTCCAAGCGGTCACACCTTGAAGAGGGTCAGGGCCCGGTGCAGCCCGCGCACCAGGGCGTCGATCTCCGAAGCCTGATTATACACGTGGAAGCTGGCCCGCGCACTCGCGGGCACTCCCAGCTTCTCGTGCACCGGCATGGCGCAGTGGTGTCCGGCGCGCACCGCCACCCCCTCGTGGTCCAGCACCGCGGCGACGTCGTGGGGGTGCAGCGCGCCCAGCGTGAACGCCACCACCGCGGCGCGCTCCCCCGCGGGCGGGCCGAGGATGCGCAGCTGCGGCACCTCCGCCAGCCGGCGCATCGCGAGATCCACCAGCGACGCCTCGTGCGCGCGCATCTCCTCGCGGCCGATGCCCTCCATGAACTCCACCGCCGCGCCCAGGCCCACCGCCTCGGCGATGGCCGGCGTGCCGGCCTCGAACTTGAACGGCACGTCGTTCCACTTCGACCCGGACAGCCGCACCTCGCGGATCATGTCCCCGCCCCCCAGGAACGGCGGCATGGCCTCCAGCAGCTCCCGGCGCGCCCACAGGCCGCCGATGCCGGTGGGACCCAGCATCTTGTGGCCGGTGAAGGCGAAGAAGTCGCAGCCCAGCTCCGGCACGCGCAGCGGCAGGTGGGGCGCGCTCTGCGCCCCGTCCACCAGCACCAGCGCGCCGGCCGCATGCGCCCGGTCGGCCAGCTCCCGCACCGGGTTGACCGTGCCCAGCACGTTGGACACGTGGGTCACCCCCAAGAGGCGCGCGCCGTCCAGCAGGCGGTCCAGCCCGGGCAGCTCCAGCCGGCCTTCGGGGGTCACCGGCAGGTAGCGGATCTCGATGCCGCGCTCCTCGCGCAGGATGTGCCAGGGCACCAGGTTGGCGTGGTGCTCCATCTCGGTCAGGACGATCGCGTCCCCGGCGCGCAGGTGGGTGCGGGCCCACGCGTACGCGACCAGGTTGATGGCCTCGGTGGCGTTGCGGGTGAACACCAACTCCCGCGCCTGCACCCCCAGGAACTCCGCCACCCGGGCCCGCGCGGCCTCGTGCATCGCGGTGGCCTCCTCGCTCAGGAGGTACACCCCGCGGTGGATGTTGGAGTTGTGCCGCTCGTAGAAGTCCTGCATCGCGCGCAGCACCGCCCGCGGCTTCTGGCTGGTGGCGGCGCTGTCCAGGTACACCAGCGGCCGGCCGTGCACGGTGCGCGACAGCAGCGGGAACTCGGCCCGGAGCTGCTCCATCCGGCCGGGGGCCTCGAGCGTGGCGCTCACAGCGTGAGCCTCGCCTGGAGCCGGGAGCGGGCCAGCGCCCGCAGCGGCTCGGCCCCCAGGCGGTCGAACACCGGCTCGTAGAAGCCCTCCACGATGAGCCGGGCGGCCTCGGATGGGCGCAGGCCGCGGCTCCGGAGGTAGAACAACTGTTCCTCTTCCAGCTGGCCCACGGTGGCGCCGTGGGTGCAGCGCACGTCGTTGGCCTCGATCTCCAGGGACGGGATGGAATCGGCCCGGGCCTCCGGCGAGAGCACCAGGTTGCGGTTGGCCTGGTAGGCGTCCGAGCGCTGGGCGTCGCGGTGGACCCGGATCAGGCCGGCGTACACCGAGCGGGCCCGCTGCTCCAGGGAGCCCTTGTACAACAGGTCCGAGGTGGTGTGGCCCTGCACGTGGTTCTGGAAGGTGCGGTGGTCCAGGTGGCGCGAGCCTGCCCCGTGGTAGAAGCCGGACAGCAGCGCCCGGGCCCCCTCCTCCAGCAGATCGGCCTCCATCTCCGACTTGGCGAACGCCGCGCCCAGCGCACCCCAGCCCCACTCCGCCGACGCGTCCCGGTGCAGGTACAGGCGCTCCCGGGCCAGGTGCACGGTCCGCGCGCCCAGCTCCTGGAGGCGGAAGTAGCGGAGCTGCGCCCCCGCCTCCACCCGCACGTCCAGGCTCTGGTAGGCCAGGCCGCCGGCCTCGTCCTCGCCCTGGAGCACCTCCACCACGGTGGCCGAGGAGCCCGGCTCCAGGTGCAGCACGGTGTGCAGGAACACCGCTCGCCCCGCCGAGGGCAGGCGGTGGACCAGCCACAGCGGCGCCTCCACCGAGCGCCCGCGGGCCACCCGGAGGTAGCCCCCGCCGGTGGCGAAGGCCGCCCCGAGGGCGGTCCAGTGGTCCAGGCCCGCCACCGGCGCGCCCCCGTGCAGCTGCCGGCGCAGGACCTCTCCGTGCTCGCGGGCCGCGGTGCCGAAGTCGGTGAAGCGCGCCGCGGCCTCGACCGCCGGGTCCGCCTCCCGCCGCACGGTCGCGCCGTCCCAGGTGGCCAGCAGCGCGCCGCGCGACTCCGCGGCGCCGAACTCGTGCAGCAGCCGGTCCAGGCCGTCGTTTCCCGGAGCCGGCCCGGCCGCGCCGGGAGCGAGCCGTTCCAGCCGGAAGCGCGCCGGATCCGTGCGCCGCCAACTCTCCTCCTCGCGGCCCGGCGCAGGCAGCTCCAGGGCGCGGGCCAGCGCCTCGCGCCGCCGCTCCGCGAGCCAGCCAGGGTCGGCCTGGGCCGCGGACAGGGCGCGCAGCGCCTCTTCGCGGAACGCGGCCGGCAGCTCCTGCCGGGGCTTGGTGGTCAGCGCCATCAACCCACCGACCCTTCCATCTGCAGCTGGATCAGCCGGTTCATCTCCACCGCGTACTCCATGGGCAGCTCCTTGACGATCGGTTCGAGGAAGCCGCTCACGATCATGGCCGAGGCCTCGGCCTCGGTGAGGCCGCGGCTCATCAGGTAGAACATCTGCTCCTCGCCGATCTTGGACACCGTCGCCTCGTGCCCCACCGAGACCTGGTCCTCCTCGATCTCCATCGTGGGGTAGGTGTCGGACCTCGACTGCTCGTCCAGGATGAGCGCGTCGCAGCGCACCGTGGACCGGCAGTCCACCGCACCCTTGGCGATCTTGACCAGGCCGCGGTAGCTGGCGCGCCCGCCGCCCTGGGAGATGGACTTGGACACCACGCTCGAGGTGGTGTGGGGCGACAAGTGCACCGCCTTGGCGCCGGCGTCCAGGTGCTGGCCCTTGCCGGCGAACGCGATGGACAGCACCTCCGCCCGGGCCCCCGGCTCCATCAGGTGCACCGCCGGGTACTTCATGGTGAGCTTGCTGCCCAGGTTCCCGTCCACCCACTCCATGGTGGCGTCGCGGTAGGCGGCCGCGCGCTTGGTCACCAGGTTGTACACGTTGTTGGACCAGTTCTGGATGGTGGTGTAGCGGCAGCGCCCGCCGGGCAGGACGAAGATCTCCACCACTGCCGAGTGCAGCGAGTCGCTGGAGTAGATGGGCGCGGTGCAGCCCTCGACGTAGTGCACGTAGGCGCCCTCGTCCACGATGATGAGGGTCCGCTCGAACTGCCCCATGTCGCGGGTGTTGATGCGGAAGTAGGCCTGCAGCGGCACCTCCACGTGCACCCCCTTGGGCACGTAGATGAACGAGCCGCCCGACCACACCGCCGAGTTGAGCGCGGCGAACTTGTTGTCGGCCGGCGGCACCAGCTTGCCGAAGTACTGCCGGAACAGGTCCGGGCGCGCCTTGAGCCCGTGGTCGCAGGACAGGAACACCACCCCCCGGCGCTCCAGGTCCTCCTTGATCCGGTGGTACACCACCTCGGAGTCGTACTGGGCGCCCACCCCGGCCAGGAACTTCTGCTCCGCCTCGGGGATCCCCAGCCGGTCGAAGGTGCGCTTCATGTCGGACGGCACGTCCTCCCAGGAGCGGGACTCCTCCGAAGTCGGCTTGACGTAGTAGTAGATGTCCTGGAAGTCGATGTGGCTGAGGTCTCCGCCCCAGCCGGGCATGGGCTTCTTGAGGAAGATGTCGAGCGACTTCAGCCGGAACTCGCGCATCCAGTCGGGCTCGTCCTTGAGGCGCGAGATCTCCTCCACGATCTGCGGGTTCAGGCCCTTGCGGATCTTGAACACGTGCTGCTCGGCGTCGTGGAAGCCGTACTTCTCGGCGTAGCTGTCGCGGTTGATCTCCACCGGAATCGCCATGGGTTCTCTCCGTTCCGGCCCAGGGGGCCGGGCAGTCAGGGGCCTAGGCCCCGATGTTCTCGGCCTCCGGCTCGCGCAGCCAGTCGTAGCCCTTGGACTCCAACTCGTGGGCCAGCTCCGGCCCGCCCGATTGCGCCACCCGCCCGTCCACCAGCACGTGCACGAAGTCCGGAGTGATGTAGTTCAGGATGCGCTGGTAGTGGGTGATGACCACGATCCCGAGGTCCTGGCCCCGGAGCGAGTTCACGCCCTCCGAGACGACCTTCAGGGCGTCGATGTCGAGCCCCGAATCGGTCTCGTCCAGGACCGCGATCTGCGGCTGCAGCACCGCCATCTGGAGGATCTCGGCGCGCTTCTTCTCGCCGCCCGAGAAGCCCTCGTTGATGTAGCGCCCGGCGAACGTGTCGTCCATCCGCAGGGTGGCCATGTGCGCCTTGATCAGGCTCCGGAACTCCTTGACCGGCAGGGCGCCCAGGCCGGCCTCCTTGCGGCGCGCGTTGAGCGCGGTGCGCAGGAAGTTGGCCAGGCTCACCCCGGGGATGGCGGTGGGGTACTGGAACGCCAGGAACAGGCCTTTGCGGGAGCGCTCGTCCACGGACAGCTCCAGGATGCTCTCGCCCTCCAGCAGGATGTCCCCCTGGGTCACCGCGTACTTGGGATTGCCCATCAGGGTGTTCGCAAGGGTGCTCTTGCCGGAGCCGTTGGGCCCCATGATGGCGTGGACCTCGCCCTTTTGGACGTCCAGGTTCACGCCCCTCAGGATGGGCTTGCCGTCCACGCTCACGTGCAGGTCGCGTATCGAAAGGCTGGCCGGGTTCATTCAGTCTCCCCCGCCCCACGGGCGGTCCACAGGGTGGCGGGCGCGGCGGCCCCGGCCGGGGCCGGCACGGCGCCCGCGCGGTGGCTCACAGCGCGAAACTCTCGCCGCAGCCGCAGCTGCGCCGGGCGTTGGGGTTCCGGAACTTGAAGCCGGCGCCCAGCAGGCCGCCGGCGTAGTCCACCTCGGTGCCGGCGAGGTAGGCGTAGCTCCTGGAATCCACGTACAGCTTCAATCCCTCGAACTCGAACACCTCGTCCCCGGGCTCTTGGTGGCCGAAGGCCATCCGGTAGTTCATGCCGGAGCAGCCGCCGCCCTCGACCCCCAGGCGCACGCCCTGTCCCTGGCGCTCTTCGCGGACCAGGAGCTCCTTGAGGCGGGCCACGGCGGCGGGGCTCAGGGCGATCATTCGGAGATCTCCTCGTCGGGGGGCGCCGGCGCCCCGTGGTCGTCACGGAACTCGATCGAGGCGCGCTCGCCGCGACCGCGGCCCGGCGGGTTGAGCATGTGCAGACCCGCCACCAGCACCGGCTCCTCGCTCATGCCGTGGTCGTGCGGGCAGCGGGTGCAGGTCTCCACGTGGGCCGCCGGCCGGCAGGCCTGGCGGCAGGTCTCGATGTACTGCAGGGAGCTCTCCAGCTCCCGGGCCAGGACCTGGTAGCGCCGCGCTTGGCGCCGGGCCTCCTCCAGCTTGGACTGGAACATCTCGCGCACCCCCTGCATGGCGGCGGGGCCGCGCTCCTCGCTCCACCAGCTCTCGAGCAGCTCGCGGATCTGCGGGAGCGACAGGCCCATCTCCTGAAGCAGACCGATCCAGTGGATGCGCCGCAGCGACTCGGCGTCGAAGAGCCGGAAGCCCCCGGTGGTCCGGGCCGCCGGCTGGAGCAGCCCCAGCTCTTCGTAGAGGTGCAGGGCCCGCACGCTCTTGCCCGAGCGACGCGCCAGGTCCCCGACCTTCAACAGCTCGCTCTCGCCCGCGTTGGGCCTGATACCTGATTGCACGGACTCAAACTCCTCCGCCGGGGGGTGTCCGCGCCGCCGGTGCTTCCGACGACACTCAAACCCTCACGTATGAGTTAGATTTCAAATTGAAGGTAGAGGATTCGCGGACCCGGGTCAAGGCCCCGCGGAGGCCTCAAGAGGGCGCTGAGCCCACCTGACGCGGCGCGGCGCCCCCCCTCCCGGGGAGGCGCCGCGCCCACAGCACACCGCATTTCTTTGGAAGGAG
>DATKKS010000166.1:0-5648 GCA_035542815.1 Saccharimonadales bacterium (SeqCode)
CGGTGCCCGCGGGCCGCGCGCTGCGGGTGGCGATCATCCAGCCCAACATCCAGGGCGACATCAAGTGGGATCCGCGCTACCTGGTCCAGAACCTGGGAGTGCACCTGCGCCTGACCCGCGCGGCCGCGGAAGAGCGGCCGCAGCTCGTCGTGTGGCCGGAGACCGCGGTGCCCTCGTACCTGCGCTACGACGACCTGGCCTACGCGCACGTCACCTCGCTGGCCCGCGAGCTGCGGCTGCCCATCCTCACCGGCTTCCCCGACGCCCGGCCCGACGGCCGCGGCGGGCACCTGGACTACAACTCCTCCTCGGTGGTGCTGCCGAGCGGGGAGCTGGACGGCCTGTACGACAAGGTGCACCTGGTGCCGTTCGGGGAGCGCATGCCGTTCCAGCGCTGGCTGCCGTTCCTGGGGCGGCTGGACTTCGGCCAGGCGGAGTGGACGCCCGGGGCGCAGGCGCGCCCGCTGGACGCCGGCGTGGCGCGCTGCGGGGTGCTGATCTGCTTCGAGTCCATCTTCACGTCCATCGCCCGCGAGGAGGTGCGCTCGGGCGCCGACCTCCTGGTGAACATCACCAACGACGAGTGGTTCGGCCGCCGCGCCGCGCCCTGGCAGCACGCGTCCATGGCGGTGCTGCGGGCGGTGGAGAACCGCACCGGGCTGGTGCGCTGCGCCAACACCGGGGTCAGCTTCCTGGTGGATCCCGACGGCACGGTGCGCCGCGCCACGGCGGTGTTCCAGGCCGCGGTGGTGGTGGACAGCGTGCGCCTGGGGCAGGGCGGCAGCTTCTACACGCGCCACGGCGACTGGCTCGCGTACGGGCTATTGGGGCTGTGCGCCGCCCTTTTGGCCGCCGGCGCGGCGGCTTCGCGGTTGACCGCCGCGCGCGATGTGAGATAATCATGCTGTGAGTCGATGGTGCGCGTCGTCCTCCGACGGAGGCGCCGCCCCATGCGAGCGTATCAGTCCATCTTCGAGGTGCGCTATTCCCGCGCCGCCGGTGAGGCCCGGGAAGGGCGCATTTCCGTTTTCGGCCCCGGATGGGGCGGGCGGCCCTGGGGCCTGGACGCGCTGCGGCAGCTGCTGCGCCGGCTGACCGCGCGCCCGCAGCTCCCGGGGAGGGCCGCGCCATGACGTCGCGCTTCTTCCGGGCGCGGCGCAGCGGGCTGCTCCTGGCGGTTGCGGCGCTGGTGGCCTTCGCGGGCCAGCCCCGGAGCGCCGCCGCCGCGGAGCGGCTGCACGATCCCCGCACCGCCGACGCGACCCGCGCCTCCGCCCCGCCGGCGGCCGACCCCGGCACCCGCATGGCCCTGCTGGGGCTGCGGGCGCGGGCGGCCCGCGAGAGCTTCCAGGCGGCCTCGGCCTCGCCGGTCCGGGTGCTGGTGCTGGGCCGGCCCGCGGCGGCCGACCTGACCGCGCTCGGCGCGCAGGGGGCGGTCGAGGGCCCCGGCTTCTGCACCGTGTCCGTGCCGCCCGGCCGGCTGGCCGCGCTGGCCGCGCTGCCCGGGGTGCTGTCGGTGCAGGCCAACCGGCGCCACCGGCCGGAGCTGGACGTGAGCGGGCCGGCGTGCGGCGCGGTCAGCGCGCACGGGGCGGCCGCGCCGCCCTACCCGGGGGTGACCGGCCGGGGGGTGGTGGTGGGGATCGTGGACGGCGGCATCGACTGGACCCACGGCGACTTCAAGGACGCCGCGGGGCACAGCCGGGTGGCGTTCCTGTGGGACCAGACCGACGCCGGCGGGCCCACGCCGGCGCTCTACCCCTACGGCACCGAGTGGGTGCGGGCGAACCTGGAGACCCCCGGGCTGGCGCGCGAGGTGGACGCCTCCGGGCACGGCACGCACGTGGCCGGCATCGCCGCCGGCAACGGCGCGGGCACCGGCAACGGCAAGCCCGCCTACACCTACGTGGGCATCGCGCCCGAGGCCGACCTGGTGGTGGTGAAGACCGACTACAGCCTCACCGGCATCGTGGACGGGGTGAACTGGATCTTTCAGAAGGCCGCGCTGCTGGGGCGCGACGCGGTGGTGAACCTGTCCCTGGGGAACAACTACGGCCCGCACGACGGCACCGATCCCGAGGAGCTGGCGCTGGATGCGCTGGCCGGCCCGGGTCGGCTGATCGTGAAGTCCGCCGGGAACACCGGGGGCAGCCACCTGCACGGCCGAGTGAACGTGTCGGCCCGGCGCACCGGCACGCTGTCCTGGACGGTGACGCCGTACACGCCCAGCGTGTACTACTACAACTTCTTCGACCTGGACGGCTGGTACTCGGAGACCGACAGCCTCACGGTCACCTTGCTCTCGCCCAACGGCCAGGTGCTGGGGCCCGTCCCGGTGGGCTACTACACCCCCAGCGCGGTGAGCACCCCCGACGGGGCGCTGTACGTCGAGAACGGCGTGGAGGCCACCCAGAACGGCCTGAGCCACCTGTTCGTGGAGGTGTGGGACCCGGAGATCGGCCAGGCCCCGGCTCCCGGGACCTGGACCCTGCGCGTGGACAACGCGCGCAGCGCCGGCACCGCCCGCCTCGACGGCTGGATGGCCGACCTGAACCTGGGCGACGGCCAGGGCAGCGCCCCGATGCTGGCCGGGTGGGACCCCGAGAACGAGATCACCACGCCCGGCAACGGCCACCGGGTGATCACCGTGGGCGCCTACGCCACCAAGAGCTGCTGGAGCGCGCTGGGCTACGCCAAACCGGTGTGCTACGTCACCCCGCCCGCGTACGGCACGCTGGCCTTCTTCTCCTCGCCCGGGCCCACCCGGGACGGCCGCCAGAAGCCCGACCTGTGCGCGCCCGGCTTCGGCGTGGCGTCCACGCTGTCCGGCTCGATCACCGCGCCGGCGGGCTTCACCACGCTGGACGGCGTGCACCTGATCGAGCAGGGCACCAGCATGGCCGCCCCGCACGTGACCGGGGCGTTGGCGCTGCTGCTCCAGCGCCGCCCGCACATGGGCCCGTCCGAGGCGATGAGCCGGCTGGCCCTGGGCGCGGTGCGCGACTCGGCCACCGGGCCCGAGCCGGGCAACCTGTGGGGCTACGGCAAGCTGGACATCCCGCGCACCCTGGCCACCCCGGTGGACGCCCCGGCGGGCGGCCCGGAGCCGGCCGCGCTGCGCCTGAGCGCCGGGCCCAACCCCTTCCGGGGGACCACCCGGCTGTCGGTGCGCTTCGCGGCCAGCGGTCCGGCGCAGGTGCGGATCCTGGACGTGACCGGGCGCTGCGTGCGCACGCTCCTGGACGGGGCGGCGGAGCCGGGGCCGCGGGACCTCACCTGGGACGGCCGCGCCGCGGGCGGAGGGCGCGCCCCGAGCGGGATCTACTGGGCCGAGGCGCGCCAGGGAGCGCAGCGGCGGTACCTGAAGCTGGGGTTGGTTCGCTGAAGCGGGCGGCGCCACCGAACTGACGCACCGGATTCACGCGGGCCGCAACCGCGTGTGGTCGAGACCCCGGGAGGCAGGCCGCCTCCCGGGGTTCTTCGTGCCCGCCCGGTGCCGCGCCGGCGCGTTCACCCCGCGGCCGGTCCCGGCGGGCCGGGCCCCCTTTTGACACCGCCGGGCCCGGCGGATACCTTATGCTGGATCCGCGGAGAGTCGCTTGCGGGCCGGCGGATCGCCGTGGCTGCGCCGCGCCCGGGTCGAACGCAGGGGGAGTGAATGACCAAGACCAGTCTCGACACGCGGCCTCACAAGGGGGACCACATCCGCCGAGTGGGGATCGTGTTCGCCGGCGGGCCCGCGCCGGCCGCCAACGCCGTGATCAGCTCGGCCGCGGTGAGCTTCCTGGACGACGACCGCCAGGTGTTCGGCTTCATGTACGGCTACGAGCACCTGCAGAAATACCACCCGGTCACCTACCGGCTGATGCGCGACGAGCACTACCGCGAGTTCACGCCCAAGGACGTGACCGGGAACCGCAACTCGCAGGGCATCCTGATCGGCACCTCGCGGGCCAACCCGGGCAAGGGCATCCACTGCCCGGCCGACCTGGACGACCCGGAGAAGACCGTCCAGCTGCGCAACGTGCACTCGGCGCTGGTGGACCTGGGCATTGACGCGCTGATCTCGATCGGCGGCGACGACACCCTGAAGACCGCCAACTTCCTGTACGAGTACCAGCAGCGGCTGCCGGAGGGCGCCAAGCGGGTGCAGATCGTGCACCTGCCCAAGACCATCGACAACGACTACCAGGGCATTGACTTCACCTTCGGCTACTTCACCGCGGTGGACTTCCTGGCCAAGGAGATGAAGAACCTGCGCGCCGACGCGGAGGCCGGCCGGGTCTACTACGTAGCCGAGTGCATGGGGCGCAAGGCCGGCTGGCTGTGCTACGGCGTGGGCATCGCGGGCGAGGCGAACATGGTGTTCAGCCTGGAGGACGTGGACGAGACCATGACCTTCATGGACGAGGTGGTGGACCCGGAGACCGGGGAGACGCGGCACCAGCCGCGGCTGCGGGTGGAGCTGCTGGTGGAGAAGATCGTGGACCTCATCCTGTACCGCGAGCAGCACGAGCAGAAGTTCTTCGGGACGGTGGTGGTGGCCGAGGGGCTGGCGGAGGTGTTCCCGGAGCGCTACATCCGCGGCCTGCCCAAGGACGAGCACGGCAACATCTCCATCGGCAAGATCGACATCGGCAAGGAGATCGCGCGCCTCACCGGCGAGGAGTACCGGCGGCGCACCGGCAAGGAGAAGAAGGTCATCGGCCTGCAGATCGGCTACGAGAGCCGGTGCGCGCTGCCGCACGCCTTCGACGTGATGCTGGGGAGCCAGCTCGGGATCGGGGCGTACCGGGCGCTGGTGGAGGAGAACCTCAGCGGCCACATGGTGAGCGCCAGCGGGCAGCTCGACCTGTCCTACGTCCCGTTCCAGAAGCTGGTGAACCCGACCACGATGCGCACCGAGGTGCGCTTCATCCGGCGGGGCTCGGACTTCCACCTGCTGGCCCGCTTCCTGGAGAGCCGCACCGAGGTGCAGCACACCGGCTGGGCCCGGCACGCGTGAGCCGCAACGTCGCCGTCGTCGGCGCCACCGGAGCGGTGGGCCAGGAGATGCTGCGGGTGCTGGAGCAGCGCCGCTTCCCGGTGGGCGAGCTGCGCCTCCTGGCCAGCGAGCGCTCGGCCGGGACCCGGATGGCCTTCCGCGGGCGGGAGGTGGCGGTGGAGGCGCTGGAGCGCGCCGAGTTCGGCGGGGTGGACGTGGCCCTGTTCTCCATCGGCGCCGAGCTGGCCCTGCAGCACGGGCCGCGCGCGGCGGCGGCCGGCGCGCTGGTGGTGGACAACAGCACCGCCTTCCGGATGGACCCGCGGGTGCCGCTGGTGGTGCCGGAGGTGAACGGCGAGCTGCTGGCGGGGCGGCCGGCCATCGTGGCCAACCCCAACTGCTGCGCGGTGCCGCTGGTGCAGGTGCTGCACGCGCTGCGGCCGCTGGCGGCCCTCCGGCGCGTGGTGGTGACCACCTTCCAGTCGGTCTCGGGCACCGGCAAGGAGGCCATGGACGAGCTGCGCGAGCAGACCGGCTCGTACCTGGCGGGCTCCGAGACCCCGCCCCGGGTGTACTCGCAGCCGATCGCCTTCAACTGCTTCCCGCACGTGGACCAGTTCCTGCCCAACGGCTACACCAAGGAGGAGTGGAAGGTCGCCGAGGA
>DATKKS010000167.1:0-11949 GCA_035542815.1 Saccharimonadales bacterium (SeqCode)
CGCCCGGCGAGGCGATACAGCAGCGCCAGGTCGTGCCAGGCGTCGGCATAGGTGGTGTCCGCCTCGGCGGCCCCGCGCGCCTGCGCCAGCGCCTCGGCCGGCCGGCCCAGCGCCGCCAGCGCCAGGGCCCGGCGGCGCAGCAACAGCGGCTCGCGCGGCCAGCGTACGAGGGCGGAGTCGGCCGCCGCCAGCGCCTCCGCCGGCCGCCGCGCCAGCCCCAGGCGGTCCACACGCATCGCGGCGCGGGCGGGGGCTCCCAGCGCTTCCGCCACCGCCAGGTCGGGCTGGGCGCGCAGCGCCGCCACCAGCGACTCCAGGGCGGGGCCGCGCGCCCCCGCCTGCCAGGCGCGGGCGCAGTCGTCCGCCGTGGCCTGCCGCTGGCCGAGCCTGGCGCGCACCGCGGCCGCCTCCACGTAGAGCCGCGCGCACTCCGCGGACGGCCGGGGGGAGCCCTCCAGCACCCCGGCGGCCAACTCGTCCCGGCCGCAGCCGATCAGGAACTGCCCCAGCGCGCCGCGCTCGTGCACCGAGAGCGCCATCACCGCCGGGCCCTCGCGCGCCAGCGCGGCGGCCAGCGCCCCGCCGCGCGGCGCGTCGCACTGCAGCGCCACCCACGGCGCCGCGTGCAGCAGCCCCAGCGCCGCGGTGGCCGCCAGCACCGGCCGGCGGATGGCGGGCGCGAGCGAGCGCGCCGCCCGCGCGATCAGCCACAGTTGGGCCGGGACCAGCGAGGCGCCGGCGAGGTCCCAGTCGCGCGCCGAACCCAGGAGCCCCGAGTAGAGCAGCGCCACCAGCCCGCCCGCGGCGGCCAGGGCCAGGAAGCGGCCCACCGGTAGCGGCGGCGCGGCCTCGCCCCGCGCCGGCTCGCGCGCGCTGGCGACCGACACGGGGCCTCGCGCCGCGCGCGCCCCGGCGAGCGCCACCGGCACCAGCGTCACCACCGCGCCCCACACCAGCAGCCACTCGTTCACGCGCCCGGCGAGGAAGAACCCGGCGGCGGAGCGGGAGGCGAACGTGCGGGCCAGGCTGTGGCTGGCCGCCTCGGCCAGGAACCCGGCCACCCCCAGGGCGTGCCCCGTGAGTCCCAGCCGGCCGGCGAGCACGACGGCCGCCAGCACCAGCACCGCTCCCGCTCCCAGCACGATCGCGCGGGCCCGGCCGGGAGTCCCGGGCGCGCCTGCGCCGCCGGCCGCCCTCGGCCGCGAGGCGCCCACCGCATAGGCCACCGCCGGGAGCAGCAGCACCGCCTGGAAGTGGCACGCCACCGCCGCCAGCCAGGCCGGCACCAGCCACAGCGAGGCCGGCCACCGGCCGGCCACGCGCAGCCCGGCCCACACCAGCAGCAGCTCCAGCGCCAGATAGACCGGGTAGACTTCGACGTAACCGAAGAACAGCAGCGCCCACGCCGAGAGGAACAGCGCCGCGCCGGCCGCGAGGCGCGCCCCGCGGGGCACGCCCGCACCGCGCACCAGGCCGGGCAGCAGCGCCACCACGACCGCGCCCGCCAGCACCGAGAGAGCGGCCGCGCCGCGCTCCAGGCCGCCGCCCAGCAGCCATCCCAGCCGCCCGGCCAGCTCGTAGTTCAGCAGGTAGTCCAGCGGGGTCTTGTACACGCCGTGCGGGTCGGCCGCCACCAAGCGGGCGTAACCGTCACCCAGGAAGTGGGTGCGGGCGCGCAGCAGCCAGAAGAGGAGCGCCGCGGCGGGGAGCAGCCCGAGGATGGCGCGGCTGTCGGCTGGGCGGTGGGAGGCGCCGGACGCCGCACCGGCCCCGCCTCTGGCTTCCGGGCGCGCGCGATCCCCGCGGGGGCGCCCGCCGCTCCGCGCCCCGCCCCAGCCCCACGCCAGCGCCAGGGCGCCGGCGGCCGCGAGCGCCCCCTGCACCGGCGCGGGGTAGAAGCTCCACGCCGCCAGGCCCCAGGCCCAGCGCAGCGGCGCGAGGCCGGCCAGCGCGTGGGCCGCCAGCCACGCGGCCGCCACCGCCAGCCACGCCCCCGGGCCCGGGCGCGAGGTCAGGCCCGCTGCGGCCGCAGCCTCCGCGCCAGCGCCGCCAGCACCAGCACCGCCCCGAACGTGCACACCACGGTGGCCGCGGTGGGCAGGTCCAGCTTGTACGAGAGCACCATCCCGAGCACGCTCACGGCGACGGAGGCCACCCAGGCGATGGCCAGCTCCGCCCCGAAGGAGGTCGCGAACAGCGAAGCGATCACCGCCGGCACGATCAGGAAGGCGAACACCGGCAGCACCCCCACCATGCCCACCGAGGTGGTGACCATCACCGCGAACGTCAGGTAGAAGAGGAAGTCCCACGCCTTCACCCTCATCCCGCGCGACACCGCGCCGGCGTGGTCCACGGAGATGGCGATGAGCTGCCGGCGCGCCACCCAGTGTACCAGCCCCAGGGCCGCGTACACCCCGAACAATCGCGCCACGTCCCGGCCGGTGATGGCCAGCATGTCCCCGGCCATGAAGTTCTTGAGGTCCTCGGCCCCGTCCGGGTGCCGGCTCAGCACCAGGAACACCGCCGCGTAGGAGATGGCCCACACGATCCCGATCACCGCCTCCTGCGGCACCCGCCGCTCGTCGGTGCGGGTCACGGCAAACAGCAGCGCGCCGCCGAAGGCGAACGCCAGGGACAGGAGATAGGTCGTGCCGCCGTGCATGTCCAGGCCCAGGACCATGGCCACGCCCGCGCCGAGGGTCGCGATCTGGGCCAGGGACAGGTCCAGGAAGATCACGCCGCGGCGCACCACGTGCAGCCCCAGGTAGGAGTGCAGCCCGCCGATGGCGAGGCACGCGGCCAGCGGCAGGAGCATCAGCGCCAGGATGTCCTTCATCGCCTCACGCCCCCTTGCCCAGCGCCTGCGCGACCAGCGACAGCTCGCGGTCGAACAGCTTGAACCAGTCGGTGGCCTCCTTGTCCCCGCCCACGGAGGCCGGCATCAGCACGACCTTCGCGCCGGTCTCGTGGGCGACCTTCTCCGGCATGCGCGGGTCGAAGTAGGGCTCCACGAAGATCAGCTTCACCGCTTCCGAGCGCATCTTCTCCTCCAGCTCCACGAGGTGGCTCGGGGTGGGCGGGATGCCCGGCTTGGGCTCGATGAAGTCCACCACCTGCACCCCGAAGGCCTGCGCGAAGTAGGGCCAGGACCGGTGGTAGGTGACGATCTTCATTCCGCTCAGCCCCAGCTGCGCGGCGCGCGCCTTCCAGCGGGCCACCGCGGCGGTGAGGCGGGTCTTGAAGTCGGCGAAGCGGCCCTCGAAGTAGGCCCGGTCGGCCGGGTCCACCCGCTCCAGCCCCTCCAGGATGGCCTGGCCCATCGGGATGCCGTTGGCGGGGTCGGTGTAGTAGTGCGGGTTGCCCTGCGGGTGGATGTCGCCGGCGGCGCGGGAGACGCTGCTGGGCACCTCCAGCATGTGAATGTACTGCGAGGCGTCCACGAACCCCGGGGTGTTGGGCTGGATCTCCGGGTTGCGCGAGCCGGTCAGCAGGTTGGGCACCCAGCCCACCTCCAGCTCCTTGCCGATCTCCACGAACAGGTCCGCCCTGCGCAGCTTCACCATCAGGCTGGGCTTGGCGTCCACGAAGTGGAAGTCCTGGTCCCCGCGGGCGAGCGAGGTGGCGTTCACCTTGTCGCCGCCGATCTCGCTCGCGATGGCAGCCAGGTCGGTGGTGGTGGTCACCACCTGCACGGTCTTCCCGGCCGCGAGCACCGGCACCATCAGCGCCAGGACGATCGGCACGAGCATTCTGTTCCAGGTCATCGAGGATCTCCTTCTCAGAACGGGTGCGCCCCGTGGGGCCCGATGTTGAAGGTCAGCTTGAAGAACTCGTTCCACTCGTCGGTGCCCTCGGCGGTCCGCACGTGGCGCGCCTGCAGGCTCATCAGCATGAACTCGCTGGGGGTGAAGGTGACGAACGCCAGCTCGCCGGTGTCGTGCACGCCGCCCTGAATCCGCTCCGCGAGGTCGAAGCGCAGCCCGACGTGGGTGCGCCGCGCGAACTGGTAGTCCACGTAGCTGAACATGCCGGACACCGACTGGTGGGCCGCCGGCGCGCCGTAGGCAGCCGCCAGCTCGTACCGCACGAGGTAGCCCTCCGTCTGCCAGGTGAAGGACCGGTAGATTGCCCGGGTGGGGTTCTTCCAGCGCACGGTCAGCTCCCCCGCGCCGGCCGTGGCCCGGCTCCCCGGGGCGGCGGTGCCGCCGGTCGCGGCCAGGCTCGCCGGGCCGTCGGCGAAGGTGGCCGAGGCGTTCACGTTGGTGGCGTCGGTGAGATCCACGAAGGTGGACACCCGCCCCAGGTATACCAGCGCGTTGTGCTGGTCGGTGCTCGCGAAGACGCCGCCCTGGTCGGCCGGAGGCGGGGCGGTGACCTCGGCTTCGAGGTTGAGGTAGAACGGCACCGGGATCAGGTAGCCCGCCGAGAGCCCGGTCGAGGACAGGCCCTCCTCGCCGAAGAAGCGCTCCGCGGCCAGCGGCCGGTCGGCGAAGGGCGTCTCGCCGGCGTGGGTGTGTTGCCTTTTTGCCAAGTCCGCCTACGAGGCCGCAGACCCCTTGCAGGACAATACCCTACGGAATTGCGGACGATCGGCGACCACATCCGAAAACACCGCCTGGACCTCCGGCTCCGGCAGAAGGACGCGGCCGCCCAGATCGGGGCAGACGTCTTCACCCTCATCAACTGGGAGAAGGGCCGAACCGTGCCGGTGGTCAGATTCTGTCCGGCGATCGAGAGGTTCCTCGGGTACTGGCCCGGCAAGGCCCCCGAGAACCTCCGTGAGGGGCTCAAGGCCGCCCGTCAGCGCCTCGGGATGACCCGGCGGGAGTTTCGGGGTCCTGATCGGCGTGGACGGTGGATCGTTGGCGATCTGGGAGGGTGGGTGGCGCGAGCCGACCCGGAGTGCGGCCGTGCGCCTGATGGCCGCCCTCGACGCACTTGACCGGGATCGAGAGACGACATCTGCGAGCGGTCCCGAGTGCGGTGGCGCCACCGGCCGGGCCACCCCGTCCTACACCGAGCTGACCCGCTGGCGGCACAAGCCGCTCCCGGGGTTGATCAAGACAAGGCCAAAGACGATTGGCGAGAAGCTGCGCCGGCGCAGGCTCGAGCTCGGGCTGACCCAGGAGGAGCTCGGCCGGAGGTTCGGGATCGGGAGAGCCACCATCGGACGCTGGGAGCGAGGGGAGGACCCCGTGCCCCGGCATCACCTTCCAGTGCTATCCGACCTGTGGTGCCAGCACCCGGCCCACCGACCTGCTTCGACCTAACCCGGTGGCTCAAGGCGCGCCCGGCGCTGCTGCTGCCCCAGACCTTCGTCGATCGGGGACCGAGTGTGCTTCTGGAGGCTCGAAATCGGCCTCACGCAGCGCGAGTTGGTCCGGCGCCTGGGCTTCGGGCGCGTGCCCGTCATGAGATGGGAGTGCGGCCGGTGCAAACCTGCGTCGCACCTGGAAGCAGCGGTGGGTCGCTTCCTGGGTAATGGAGCTACCCCTGCCCGTCCCCCAAGCCCTGATGGCCGGCGTGAGAGCCAAGATGTTGACCTGAGCGCCTCTTCGACCGGAACTCCTGCGGCGCGGGCTGCTCGCCGTTCGCCTTGGCGTCGACGTACTTCATACGGACCGAGAGCGAGACGACGGCCACCACCAGCCCGAACAGGCACACGATCGTAGCGCCCATCGGCCAGTCCTTGAAGTAGGACAACACCGCGCCGAGGACGGAGACCACGAAGGCGATTGCCCATGCCCAGTAGAGCTGGGCCCGGCCTCTCCGGCCCAGCAGCGTCGAGCAGACCACCGGGACAATCAAGTAGGAGAAAACTGCCAGGACGCCGGACACTTTCACGGAACTCGTGACCACAAGACCGAACGAGGCGTAGAAAAGAAAGTCCCACCTCTTGACCGACAGGCCCATCTGTCGCGCCTTCTTGGGGTCTTTGGAACAGAGGAGGAGTTTTCGACGGCCGAAGAACAGGAACGCCCCGACGATCGCGTACAGCGTCGCCATGATCGCGATGTCCTTCCACGTCACCCAGCCGAGAGCCTCTCCGCTCAGGGTCCCGCTGACGTGCTCCGCTCCGTGGGGAGCGTTCGACAGAAGCAGCAACGTCGCGGCCGTCGCCAGGGCGAACGAGATCCCGATGAAGGCCTCCTGCAGCACCGAGTGCTCGCGATCCCACAGAAAACTGAAGAGGGCGGCGCCCAGCAGCGTGAAGCCAAAGGACCAGTAGTACATGCTGGGATCGTGTGGTTCGGCCCCCAGCAGGTATGCCACGCTCTGGCCCAGCGCGGCGATCTGCGCCAGCGCGAGGTCCACGAAGATCACCCCCCGGGCCAGCACATGCCGGCCCAAAGCGGGATGAATCAACACCAGGAGGAGGCATGCCAGGAGCGGCAGCGCCATGACCATGAAGAAGTTCACTGTTGTCCCCCTGACTTGCCGGATAGAGCCCCAACCAACGACGACACCAGGACGTCGAACTTGGAGAAGACGTCGCCGGTTCCGGGCAGGCCGTCTACCTCGGTCGCGACCTCGACGGCGACGCCGCCGGCCCGCTTCGCCACCTCGTTGCTGGCGTCGGCGATGTAGTACGGTTGGTACACGACCACCTTCACGCCCGCCTGCTTCATCGCCTCCGCAAGCTCGGTGATGTGGCGCGGGCTGGGTGGGATGCCGGGTTTGGGCTCGACGGTGCCGAACAGCTTCAGCCCGAACCGATCGGCGAAGTAGTCGAAGTTCCTGTGATAGGTCACGACGGAGGCCCCTTTGTATGGCTCCATCTCCTTCTCCCACTTCGCAAGAGACGCTTCCATCCTCTCGCCGAATGCTTTGGCGTTCGCGGCATAGTCGGCCGCATTCGCGGGGTCCAGCTGGGAGAAGACCTTGGCCAGATGGTCGGCCACGATCTCAAGGTCCTTCGGGTCGGTGTAGTAATGCGGATTGCCGAGCGGGTGAATGTCCCCCTCGGCCCGGCTGACCGTGCCCACGGGCTTCTCGAGCACGTCTATGCCCTGCGAGGCGTCCACGAAACCCTTCGTGCCCGCCTGGATCCTGGGATTGCGACTTCCCGGCAGGACCAGCGGCAACCAGCCGCCGTCGAGCTCCAGGCCGGTCGACACGAACACGTCGGCGTGCTGAATGGACTTCATCAGGCTGGGCTTGGCCGGAACGAAGTGCGGGTCCTCGTACCCGCGGCACAGGCTCTGCGCCGACACGTGCTTCCCGCCCACGAACTGGGCCACCGAGGCCAGGTCGGTCAGTGACGTGGCGACCTTCAGGTCCGCGAGCGCGGGGGTCGCCGCCAGCAGGCCGAGCAGCAATGCAGACACATATCCAAGCATCGGTTTCATGGAGTCCTCCTGGGTTTCATCCTTCATCTGCTCGCATCTTCCGTGGTGCACCGGGTGACGTTCTCTCAGTATGCGTGAGCCGGGTGGTACCCGATCGTGTAGCTCATTTGAATCGCGAGCCGGTCGTCGGTCGGGTGGACGCCGCCGTCCGCCGTGGCGTGGCTGTACTCGAGTCTCACGAACGAGAACTCCGAGGGCATCCACGCGAGGTTGGCGGACACCCGGGTCACCGTGCCGGGAACCGGATCGCCCTGGGCGTCCACCAGGAAGTCCGTGTAACTGTCGCGGGCTTGCTCGCCGCGAACACCCATCCACCAGACCTGCGACAGGCGATACTGGAACGACGCGTACCAGCCGTTCTGTTCCTTGTTGTAGTTCCCGTCGACGTACGAGCCCTTCTGAATGTACTCGCCCTGCAGAATCCACCCGCGCCGGTTGGAATCTCTCGGCGGCACGTTGCGAAAGGTCAGATCCGCGCCGTAGGCGGCGTGCCGGTTCCCGTCGGTCCCACGGCCCTGCAGGATGGACTGACCGAGCTCCATCGTGGTCGCCTCGTTCAGGTCGAATTGATTCTTGAAATGGACCAGGAATGGAACATTGCTGTGGTTGGTGGACCCGAAATCGAGCGGATGATCGCTGTCGGTGGCGACGGCTTGGTAGACGCCTCCCGTCAACTCGGAGAACCAAGGCAGCGGAGTGAGCCACGCGGCCTCGATGCCGGCATCCTTGAACCCTTCGTTGCCGATGGTGTTAGCCATGATGACCGGGGCCTGGATGAACGGAAATGCGTGCGTATGGAGCAGCCCGTGCTTTCCGAACGTGCCGCGGAGCTTGCCCAGCTTCAGTTGAATGCCGGGGATGTTGGTGCTGCGGACCCAGACCTCCTCGGGGTCCACCGATCCGTCTCCCAGGAAGACGATGTTGCTCACGAGGGTCCAGTACGGATCCACGACGGAGATGACGCTGATCTCCGCCTCGTCGAAATGCAGCCCATAGGGTTGGTTCAGGTTGTGTGCGGCCTGTGCGGAGAAGAGGGCGTTCATCCCAATCGACGGGTTCGCCAGGTTCGAGAACAGCGACGACGTCTGGGCGGCTGCAAGTGCCGGCGTGCACGCCAGCGCGACGAACAGGCATGCAAACATGCGAACTCTCATACGCAGTAAACCTCCTAACTCCTGTAGAGTGGGCCGCTCTCAAGAGACAATCTGATGGAGTGTGGTTGGGACTAGGCGGTGGGTGGTGCGCGGGTATCGGGAGTGGTTGGGGGCTCGGCGCATGGGCGCTGAGAGGGTGGGGCTACATGTGTGCTGCCTGTAGCGCTCGGGGCACCTAGGAGAGGTGCGTCCTCGGCGACGAGCGCGGCACTGTGTGCGACCAAACACAGCGCACAATGCCCATCGCTCTCACCGTCGCTGTGACGGTGGATGCTGGCCAGGAACAGGCCGCCCACCAGAGCAAGAAGGCAAGCAAAGACTAGAACCCGTCCGTAGGCGCGCTCGGCGAGGAACTGCTGCCGCAGAAGTCGAAACATGGAGGCACGCTATCTCGGCCACTCCCAAGCGTCAAGAATCTCCGCGTCTGCACTCGGGCCAGGCTTTGGGCAGTACGGGGGGTCAGACGGTCCAATGAGCATTCTGATTCGGTGTTTGGATTTCCTAAGTCAAGGTATTGCAAATATTTGCTGGCTCCGTAAGCTCCCCCTGATCGGAGACACCCGGAAATGGAGACTTCTGGCATGTGCGGTTGGCCCCATTTTCGGACAGTCCTGAACTAGAATTCGGCCGCCCCTGAGGCGGCTTCCTGACCCTGCTCGGCGAACTCGCCGGGGGTCAGGTTCTCGAGCGAGCCGTGCGGCCGGCGGTGGTTGTAGTCCATCCGCCAGGCCTCGATCCTGTGGCGAGCATCCTCGATCGAAACGAACTCGTTCACGTTCAGGCACTCGTCCCGCAGGCGCCCGTTGAACGACTCGATCAGCGCGTTCTCGATGGGCTTGCCGGGCCGGATGAAATCCAGCTCGACACCCCGCTGCCAGGCCCACTGGTCGAGGGCCTTCGAGGTGAACTCGGTGCCATGGTCCACGGTGATTGCCTTGGGCAGCTGGCGCGTCCAGGAGGCCCGTTCCAAGGCCTTCGCGACGGCCTTGCCGGTCAGTGAAGAACCTGCCTCCAGTAACACACTCTCGCGACTCCACTGATCGATCACCGTCAGCACTCGAAACGGCCTGCCGTCGGCCAGCTGATCATGCACGAAGTCCATGCTCCAGTGAACGTTCAGGGCCGTCGGGCGCGGCACCGGGCCCCGGTGCAGGCTCATCCGCTTCTTCCGCCGCACCCGCATCCGCACCTGCAGCCCCTCCAGGCAGTACAGCCGGTGAATCCGCTTCCGGTTGACCTTCCAGCCCTCCCGGCACAGCAGCGTGTGGATCCGCTCGTAGCCGAACCGGGGCCGGGACTGTGCAATCTCCCGGATCCTCATGACCAGCCCCGACTGGTCCTTTCGCTTCGACCGGTAGTACCATCCAGCCCGCTGGATCATCGCCAGCCGACACGACCGCCGGACGTTCACCTGGAACCGCTCGTGGATCCAGTGCGCCAGCTCCTTCCTGCGTGTCGGCTTCAGGCCTTTTTTCGGAGCGCCTCCTGGAGGATGTGCTTGTCCAGCGTCAGCTCCGCCACCACCCGCTTCAGCCGGGAGTTCTCTTCCTCGAGCTGGCGCATCTTGCGCACCTCGCTCACCCCCAGCTGGGCGTACTTCTTCTTCCAGACGTAGAACGTGGCCTCCGACACCCCAACCTGGCGGCAGACGTCGCCCACCGGCGTGCCGGCTTCCACCTGGCGCAAGGCGTAGGCCACCTGCTCCTCGGTGTACTTCGACCGCTTCATCGCTCCCTCCTCGAACCAGCCTCAGGAGGGCAGCCTACTCCAGTTCCGACCTGTTGCGAAATCCTGGGAGGACGTCACTTGCAGACGTTGCAGTGCCCGTCCCCGGGGTGGGTGTGGAACGGCGCCAAGGCCAGGCCCAGGGCCACCACCAGGAGCACCAACAGCCGCACGGAGCGATTCATGAACAGGAGGCTAACCCAATCCGGCACAGGTAGAAAGAGCGGCAGTCCAAGGATGGGGCGGCGCGGCCCCGCCCCTCCTTGGGATAAAGATGTTGATAGTGGGTTCGGGGATTCGGAATGGCCGGCCGGTCAGGCCGCTTTCCCCCCCGGCGAGAGGCTCCGGTGGGCCATGACGGAGGCGGCGGCCGGGCCCATCATCCCGGAGGCCCGCCTCGGAGGTGAAGTTCAGCTGAGGGCCGGACCGGCCGATAACAATGGAGATGCACCCTGCGGGGCGCAGCCGCCCCGGTGGCGGTGACCCCCGCCGGACCTCGGAGGTCCATGTCCGTGGAAGCTCCCCGCGCCCTCGCCGAATCCTGGCCCGCCGTGGCCAGGCTGTCCCTGGCGGCCATCGGCGTCACGCTGCTGGCGTTCGCCGCCGCGCGGCGCGCCGAGCTGATGTTCGAGCGCGTGTGCGACCTCAACCGCGACCGGCTCGACCTGCTGGAGCGCGGGCTGCAGGCCACCCCGCTGCGCTCCCGGCTGGAGGCGCTGGCGCTGCGCCTGGAGCACGCGGCGCCCGCGGCCACCGGCGCCGCCCGGCTGCTGACCGCGGTGCTGCTGGTGCAGTGGGCGGTGTGCGCCGCGGCCGCGGTGGCGGGGTTCTCGCGGGCCCCGGCGCTCAGCGACCCGTGGCCGTGGCTGGACGCGGCCTGGCTGGCCGCGCTGGCCGGCATCGGGGCCTGGCTGGGGCGGCAGGTCCACCACGCCGCGCGCGCCGCCGAGGAGTCCACCGCCCACGCCCGCCGCTACGAGTTCCTGTTCGTGAGCAGCATGCGCCGCAAGTCGGAGCCCTGACCGCGCCCGAAAGCCCCGCGCCTCACCCCCGCCCACTGCATCCAAACTGCAAGAGACATCGGCCCGCAGCACCCGCCCCGAACCCGAGTTTGCGTGCGCCGCAGAGACGAGGTTCACCATGCGCCACCGCTCCCCGCTGCCGATCCTCTTCGCGTGCGTGCTCCTGGCCGGGTGCGGTCCCCGCCCGGCCACGGGCGCTTCCCTGGCCACCCACCAGCTGACCACGGGGCTGTACCGCCCGCTCTTCCTGACCTCCCCGCCGGCCGACAGCTCCCGGCTGTTCATCGTGGAGCAGTGGACCGGCAGCATCCGGATCTTCAAGAACGCGGCGCTCCTGGCGCGGCCGTTCCTGACCCAGCCGGGGCTCTCCACCGGCAACGAGCAGGGCCTGCTGGGCCTCGCGTTCCACCCGCACTATGCCTCGAACGGCTACCTCTACGTGGACTACACGCGCGCCGACGGCGCCACGGTCATCCGCCGCTACCAGGTGTCGTCCGACCCGGACCGCGCCGACAGCACCAGCGGGGTCACGCTGCTCACCGCCTACCAGCCGCAGAGCAACCACAACGGCGGCTGGATCGCGTTCGGGCCCGACGGCTACCTGTACATCGCGCTGGGCGACGGAGGCAACGGCGGGGACGTCGGGAGCGGCCACGATCCCGCGGTGGGCAACGGCCAGAGCGACACCACCCGGCTCGG
>DATKKS010000168.1:0-13928 GCA_035542815.1 Saccharimonadales bacterium (SeqCode)
ATCCAGCCGGACGAGGGCATCGTCCTCAAATTCGGGGCCAAAGTGCCCGGGCCCGACATCGCTATTCGCTCGGTCAACATGGACTTCCTTTACGGCGCCTCCTTTGACGTCCAGGTCGCGGATGCCTACGAGCGGCTCATCCTGGACTGCATGCTGGGCGATTCCACGCTGTTCACGCGCAGCGACGAGATCCAGGCGGCGTGGCGCTACGTGACCGCGGTGCGGCAGGGCTGGGAGGAGGCCGGCACGCCGCTGGCCCACTACCCGGCCGGCACGTGGGGGCCGGCCGAGGCGGACGCGCTCCTGGCCGCCGACGGCCGGGCCTGGAGGCGGCTGTGAGTCCGGCGGCCGCGGGGCGGCGCGCATGAGGCCCGGCGAGACCCTGAAGCAGCTGCTGGCCGGGGAGCGCAAGGCGGTGGACGTGGCCGCCATCGAGGCCGAGCTGGCCGCGCTGTGGCGGAGCGCCGCGCGCAGCGCCCGCCGCGGCGCCGGGGGCGGGGACGGCGAGGCCCCGGCCGAGGCGGTCACCCGGGCCTGCCTGTGGAACCTGGTGGCGCACGCGCTGGACGGCGCCGCGGCCGACGCGCTGCAGGAGGAGCTGGCGCGGCTCAGCGTGGAGGTGCCCGCCCGGGTGGTGCTGGTGCGCACCGACGCGGCCGCCCCGGAGGACCACATCGCCGCCTGGATCCAGGCCAACTGCCACCTGGCCGAGGGCGGGCGGGGCCACGTGTGCACCGAGGAGATCGTGGTCGCGGCGCGCGGGCGCACCATGTCCGAGCTGCCCAGCCTGGTGCGCGCGCTGCTGGCGCCGGACGTGCCCTCGGCGCTGCTGTGGCTCGCCCCACCGTCGCTGGCCGGCCGCCACCTGGCCGACTGGCTCACGGTGGCGGACCGGTTCGTGTTCGACAGCGCCGGCTTCGGGGCGGGCCCCGAGTGGGGCGGGCTGCAGGCGGCCCTGGGCGCGGCGCCGCGCCCGGCGCGCCCGGGGGACCTCAACTGGCGGCGGCTCCAGCCGTGGCGGGTGCTGACCTCGCGGCTGTACGACTGCGCCGAGGTGCGCGAGGCGCTGCTGGACGCGACCACGCTCGCGCTGGCCGGCCCGGGCGCGCAGCGGGCGGCGGCCCTGTACGCGGGCTGGTACGGGGCCCGCCTGGGGCTGCCCGTCGGCCGGGCGGGCCTCGAACGGGCGCGCGGCCCGCGGCTGGCGGTGGAACTGCCGGTGGATGGGCCCGCGGCCGAGGGGCCGCCCGCGGCGGCGAGCTCGGGTGTCGGGGCCGCGGAGGCCGGGGAGCTGGAGCGGGTGGAGTTCCGCGGCGGCTCGGGCACGGTGCAGCTGCGCCGCGAGGGCCAGGAGCTGGTGGGCCAGCTGGTGGCGGGCGGCGCCGACACCGTCCCGCTGCGCGCCCGGGCCGGCCCGCGCGAGCGGGTGGCGCTCCTGGCGCTGGAACTCGAGGACTACGCCGGGGACCCGCGGCTGGCCGAGGCCCTGCCGGGCGCGGCGGCGCTGGTCGAGTGAGAGGCATGGACACGCGCTTTCCGGTGTGGGTGGGCAGCATCCCCGAGGCGGTGGCGGGCGAGGCGGAGCGGCGCTTCGTGGAGGCGCTGCGCGCCTGCTCCGGCCGGTTCGGGGTGGCGTTCTCCGGCGGGCAGACGCCGCGCCGGCTGTGCGAGCGCCTGGCCGAGAGCTACGAGCTGACGCCGGCCGACTGGGCCCCGGTGGACCTGTTCCAGGTGGACGAGCGGTGCGTGCCGCCGGAGCACCCTGGGAGCAACTTCCGGATGCTGACCGAGACGCTGCTGGCCCGCGCGCCCATCCCGACGCCGCGCATCCACCGGCTGCGCGGAGAGCTGCCGCCGCCGCGCGCGGCCGCCCTGGCCGAGGCGGAGTGGCGAGACCTCTACCCCGACGGGACCGAGTGGCCGGAGCTGGACTTCGTGATCCTGGGCATGGGCCTGGATGGCCACACCGCCTCGCTCTTCCCCGGCACCCAGGCGCTCCAGGAGGAGGAGCGCTGGGTGGTGGAGAACTACGTGCCGCAGCTGGACGGCTGGCGCCTCACGCTCACCTTCCCGGTGCTGGCCCGGGCGCGCGCCGGGGTGGTGCTGGTGACCGGCGAGGACAAGGCCGCCACGCTGCAGCAGGTGCTCGACCCGGCCCTGGAGCTGGACCTGCCCATCTGCCGCCTGCTGCGCGCCAACCCGGCGCTGGTGTTCCTGGCGGACCGCGACGCGGCCAGCGGGCTGGACCTGCCGCCCGACCCGCTGGACGAGCTGGACCTGGAGGACCTGGGATGATCCTGGTGGCCGGAGACGTCGGCGGCACCAAGACGCTGCTGTGCGCCTCGCGCGCGGGGGCCGGCTGGGGCACGCCGTTCCTGGAGCAGCGCTACGAGAGCGGCGCCTATCCCAACTTCGCCGCGCTGCTGGGGGACTTCCTGGCCCGCCTGGACGCGCCCGCCGCCCACGCCGCCTTCGGCGTGGCCGGGCCGGTGATCGACGGGCGGTGCCACGCCACCAACCTGCCGTGGACGCTGGACGAGGCCCAGCTGGCGGCGGCGCTGGGGTTGCGGCGGGTGCGCCTGGTGAACGACTTCGTGGCCGCCGCGCGCGGCGTGCTGGAGCTGGGCCCGCAGGCCCAGGTCGTGCTCCAGGAGGGCCGGCCCGACCCGCACGGCACGATGGGGGTGCTGGGCGCGGGCACCGGGCTGGGCGAGGCGATCATCGTGTGGCACGCGGGCCGCCCCCAGGTGGTGCCCACCGAGGGCGGGCACGGCGACTTCGCCCCGCGCACCGACGAGGAGATCGAGCTGCTGCGCTTCCTGCGCGCGCGCTTCGGGCGGGTGTCCTACGAGCGGCTGCTGTCGGGCCCCGGGATCGTGAACCTCTACGAGTTCGTGCGCGCCCGGGGCCGCCACCCGGAGTCCCGCGAGGTGGCCGCGGCGCTGGCTGCGGGGGACCCGGCGGCGGCCGTCACCCGCTTCGCCGGGGACCCGGGCGACCCGCTGTGCCGCGAGGCCCTGGAGCTGTTTGTGACCCTGTACGGAGCCGAGGCCGGCAACCTGGCCCTGCGGGTGCTGGCCACCGGCGGGGTGTTCGTGGCCGGCGGGATCGCGCCGCGCCTGCAGCCCCACTTCCTGGACGGCCGCTTCCTGGAGGCGTTCCTGGCCAAGGGCCGCTACCGCACGCTGCTGGAGCGCGTGCCGGTCCGCCTGGTCACCGACGACCGCGCCGGCCTGCTGGGGGCGCTGTCCCTGGCGGCCGAGTCCGCGGGGGAAGGGGCGGCCTCGCGATGACCCCCGCCCCGCTCGACGCCGCGCTGGAGCAGCGCTGCGTGAACACCCTGCGCTTCCTGGCGGTGGACGGGGTGGAGGCCGCCCGTTCGGGCCACCCGGGCCTGCCCATGGGCGCCGCGGACATGGCCTTCGTCCTGTGGCACGACTTCCTGCGCTTCGACCCCCAGGCCCCCGACTGGCCCGACCGGGACCGCTTCGTGCTGTCCGCGGGGCACGGCTCGATGCTGCTGTACGCCCTGCTGCACCTGGCGGGCTACGCCCTGCCGCTGTCCCAGCTGCAGCGCTTCCGCCAGTGGGGGAGCCACACCCCCGGCCACCCGGAGCACGGGCTCGCCCCGGGGGTGGAGGTGACCACCGGGCCGCTGGGCCAGGGCTTCGCGCACGGCGTGGGAATGGCCGTGGGCGGCCGGATGCTGGCGGCGCGCTTCAACCGGCCGGACTTCGCGCCCTTCACCTACCGCGTGTTCGGAATCGTCAGCGACGGCGACCTGATGGAGGGCGTGTCCGCCGAGGCCGCCTCGCTGGCCGGCCGGTGGGGGCTGGGCAACCTCATCTACCTGTACGATTGCAACCACGTCAGCATCGAGGGCGCGACCGAGCTGGCGTTCACCGAGGACGTGGCGGGGCGCTTCGCCGCCTACGGCTGGCACGTGCAGCGCGCCGACGGCCACGACCGCGCCGCGGTGCGGGCGGCGCTGGCCGCGGCGGCGGCCGAGGCGGAGCGGCCCTCGCTCATCGTGGCGCGCACCCACATCGGCTACGGCAGCCCGCACAAGCAGGACTCGGCCGAGGCCCACGGCTCCCCGCTGGGGCCGGAGGAGACCCGGCTGGCCAAGGAGCGGCTGGGCTGGCCGGCGGAGCCGGCGTTCCTGGTGCCGCCCGAGGTGCGCGCGGCGTTCGCCGCCCGCGCCCGCGCCGGCCTGGAGCTGCGCGAGCGCTGGCAGGACGGCCTCGGGCAGTGGGCCGCGGCGCACCCGGAGCTGGCCGGGGGGCTGCGGGCGCACCTCGAGCTGCGGGTGCCGGAGGACCTGGACGAGCGGCTGGCGGAGGGCATGGAGCGCGACGCCGCCACCCGCCAGCACTCGCAGGCGGTGATCCAGAAGATCGCCGCGGAGGTGCCCGCACTGGTGGGCGGGGCGGCCGACCTGGACCCGTCCACGCTCACCTGGATCCAGGGCAGCCCGGCGGTGGGGCTGGGCGAGGGCGAGGCGCGCTTCGCCGGCCGCTGCTTCCACTTCGGCATCCGGGAGCACGCCATGGCCGGCATCGTGAACGGCCTGGCCCTCACCGGCGCCTTCCTGCCCTACGGCGCGAGCTTCCTGGTGTTCACCGACTACGCCCGCCCGGCGCTGCGCCTGGCGGCGCTGATGGGGGCGCGCAGCACCTGGGTGTTCACCCACGACAGCATCTTCCTGGGCGAGGACGGCCCCACCCACCAGCCGGTGGAGCACCTGGCCTCGCTGCGGGCGATGCCCGGGCTGCGGGTGTGGCGCCCGGCCGACGGCCTGGAGACCGCCATGAGCTGGGCCTGGTGCATGCAGCGCGCGCGGGGCCCGAACCTGCTGGCGCTGACCCGGCAGAAGGTGCCGGCGCTGGCCCGCCCGGCGGGCTTCCAGCGGCGGGACGTGTGGCGCGGCGCGTACGTGGTGCGGCGCGAGCGCGGCGCGCGCCCGGACGCGGTGGTGGTGGCCACCGGCTCCGAGGTGGCGCTGGCGGTGGCGGCCGCCGAGCTGCTGGCGGGCGGGGCTGCCGCGGGAGCGGGCGCGGCGGGCGCGGGCGGGCCGGCGGGCCGCCCGGCGGACGTGCGGGTGGTGTCCATGCCGTGCGTGGAGAACTTCCTGGAGCAGGAGGCCGCCTGGCGGGCGGAGCTGCTCCCGCCGGCGGTGCCGCGGGTGTCGCTGGAGGCCGCGGCCACCTTCGGCTGGCGGGACATCGTGGGCGAGGGGGGGCTGTGCCTGGGGCTGGACCGGTTCGGGGCCTCCGCCCCGCTGGCCCAGCTGCAGCAGCATTTCGGCTTCACCCCGGAAGCGGTGGCGGAGCGGATCCGCGCCTTCCTGGGGTAGATCCGGCCGCGGAGAGCAGCGAGCCGTGCAGCGCGTCACGGGGGTCGGCGGGGTGTTCTTCAAGTCCGACGACCCCGGGAAGTGGTACCAGATCGAGCTGTGGGAGCCGCCCGCGGGGACCTGACCGGCCGGCGCGGCGCGCGCCCCGCCGCGCGCCGTGGAGCCATGGAGGGATTCGCCATGTTCGCCCTGTCCCGCGCCCGCCGCATCGGGCTGGCCGCCGTCGCCGCCGCCATGCTGGCCGGCTTGGGCCTCGCGGGACCCGCGCCGGCGCGCGCCGCGCCGGGCCGCGGCCAGGCCACCCGCTCGGTGGTGTGGGCGCGGCACGGGATGGTGTGCGCGGCCCAGCCGCTGGCGGTGCAGGCCGGGCTGGAGATCCTCAAGGCCGGTGGCAGCGCGGCGGACGCCGCCATCGCGGTGGACGCCTGCCTGGGCCTGATGGAGCCCACCTCGTGCGGCCTGGGCGGGGACCTGTTCGCCATCCTGTGGGATCCGCGCCAGGGCCGGGTGGTGGGGCTCAACGCCTCGGGCCGCGCGCCGCTGGCGCTGACCGCGGCGCAGGTGCCGCCCGACACCGACGGCACCGTGCCGCTCTACTCGCCCTACTCCTGGACCGTGCCCGGGTGCGCCGACGGCTGGTTCGAGCTGCACGCGCGTTACGGCCGGCTGCCCATGAGCCGGGTGCTGGCCGCGGCCATCCGGTATGCCGAGGAGGGCTTTCCGCTCTCGCCGGTGATCGCCTCGGACTGGGAGCACTCCACCCGCGTGTTCAAGGACAAGCCGGGCTTCGCCGAGGTGTTCATGCCCGGGGGCCGGGCCCCGCGGGAGGGCGAGCTGTTCCGCAATCCCGCCCTGGCCCGGACGCTGCGCCTGCTGGCGGAGGGGGGCCGGGATGCCTACTACCGCGGGCCCATCGCCGCGGCGCTGGTGCGCTACTCCAAGGCCCACGGCGGTTTCTTCGCGCCGGAGGACTTCGCCCGCCACCGCTCCACCTGGGACGCGCCCATCTCCACCACCTACCACGGGGTCAGGGTGTGGGAGCTGCCGCCCAACGGCCAGGGCCTCTCGGCGCTGGAGCTGCTGAACATCCTCGAGAACTTCGACCTGGCGCGCATGGGCCGCGATTCGCCCGACTTCTGGCACGTGTTCACCGAGGCCAAGAAGCTGGCCTTCGCCGACCGGGCGCGCTACTTCGCGGACCCGGAGTTCGCCCGGGTGCCGGTGGACTCGCTGCTGTCCAAGGCCTACGCCCGGCGGCGGGCGGCGCTCATCGACATGGCCCACGCGGCGCTCACCGACTCCGCCGGCGAGCCGGCCGCGCTGAACCAGGGCGAGACCACCTTCCTGTGCGCGGCCGACGACAGCGGCATGATGGTCTCGCTCATCCAGAGCAACTACACCGGCTTCGGCTCCGGCTACGTGGTCCCGGAGCTGGGCTTCGGGATCCAGGACCGCGGCGGGCTGTTCTCGCTGCACCGCGGGCACCCCAACTTCCTGGAGCCGGGCAAGCGGCCGTTCCACACCATCATCCCGGCGTTCGTCACCCGCGACGGCCGGCCGCTGCTGGCCTTCGGCGTGATGGGCGGGGACATGCAGCCGCAGGGCCACGCCCAGGTGATCGTGAACCTGGTGGACCTGGGCATGAACCTGCAGGAGGCCGGCGACGCCCCGCGCTTCCATCACACCGGCTCCACCGAGCCCACCGGGACGGTGATGCGCGACGGCGGGGTGCTGCACATCGAGGACGGCGTGCCGGCGGCGGTGCTGGAGGAGCTGCGGCGCCGCGGCCACGTGCTCGCGAAGGAGGCGGTGGGCGCGTACGGCGGCTACCAGGCGATCTGGCGCGATCCGGCCACCGGCGTATACGCCGGGGCCACCGAGCGGCGCAAGGACGGGTGCGCCGCGGGCTACTAGCGGCAGCCGCCGGGCGCGGGTGCCGCGCGCGGCGTCAGGCTCCCGCGCGGCGTCCGCCCGCGCGCCGCAAAGAAGAAGGCCCGCCGGTCTCTCGGACCGGCGGGCCGCTCTCTTCGAGGCGGGGTTCCCATGGTTGTTCTGACTGCAATCTGCGCTCCGCTCTGCCTCGCAAAAGAGCACGGCCCGGAGGCGCTCAGGCTCCGGACTTCTTGACCGCGGTCACGGACAGGGCCTTCATGCCGTTCCGCGTCATCATCGTTCCGCTGATCTCCAGCTGCTCGCCGGGCATCCCCAGAGCGTCCTTGTAGGGCTGGCCGTTCTGGTGATCCGGCAGGAGCAGCAGCAGCTCGCCCTTCTCGGTGAGCAGGCCGGCCGGCATCCCGTTGGCGAAGCACTTGCCGGCGCACTCCTTGTGCCCCTCGCCGGTCGCGGCCGCACCCTTGGCCATGTAGCAGCCCGTGTCCACCACCTCACCCTTGACGGTGCGGGTAGCGGTCTTGCCGGCACCCTTGGCCTGTCCCACGGCGGGCAGGGCGATGAGAGCCAGAACCGCGGCCACTACCAGAACGCGACGCATCAGAGATCCTCCTTGGCTGGCGAACGGGGGCAAGTGATCGGTGGGTCCGGGGGCGGACCCCGCTGTGGGATTGGATGATTTCCGCGGCGGTGGGGTTCCGCTGAGGATCCATTATCGGAAAGCTGGGGGTGGTGCACGGGGCCGCCGCCGAAGGGGTGGGGCACTCCTTCGTAACGTGTCACGGGCGTGCCGGCTCAACGCCGGGCCGCCGGCCGGCTCACGGGCGGGGGGAGAGGTACTCCGGCAGGGCCCGGTTGGCGGCGGCGGCTCCGGCCCGCACCGCCTCGGACTCCAGGCCGTGCTGGGCTTCCCGGACGCACAGATCCAGGACCGCCGCGTGGGCCTCGAGTTCGGGCACCCCCAGCGGACCCGGGTGGTCCAGCCAGCCGCCGTGGAGCACCAGCCGGCTCACCGCCCGCACCTCGGCAGGCGGGGCGCCCAACCCGTGGAGCGCCAGCGTGGCCAGGTCCGCGGCCACCTCGTGCACCGGCGCCAGGCGGTGCAGCCACAGCGCCACCGCGGTGAGCGCCCAGCCTCCCAGCGCCGGGCCCACCGGGGCGTCCAGGCGCCGGCCCAGCGCCTCCAGCACCGGCGGCTCGAGCAGCGAGGCCCAGCGCTCCCGGTGCAGCGCGTCCACCGCCGCGATCGAGAACTCAGCCGCGCTGCGGCCGCCGAGGTCGGGGTCCAGGCGCGCGGTCAGCTCGCCCCAGGCCGGCACCAGCTCCGCCAGCAGCCCCACCTCGCTCAGCCAGCGCAGTCCGTCGGCGCGGTGGGGGCAGGAGAACAGGGCCCACAGCTCCAGCCGGCGCGCCTCCGTCGGCACCCCGTGCAGCAGCGGCCGGTGGCCGCGAGCGGCGGCGCTCCGGAGCGAGATGTCGGGCTTGAGCTGGCGGGTGGCGATCAGGCGGCCGGCGCGCATCCAGCGGGCCGGCTCCACCGCGCAGGAGGTGGACGTTACCGGTCGCAGCCGGTGCTCCGCGGCGTCGTCGGCCCCGCGCAGCGGGTCCACCAGGCGGCTCTCGGCCGGGGCGCGCAGCGGCACCGCCAGCGCGTTCACGGTGAAGTCGCGCGAGCGCAGGTTGGCCTCCAGGTCGCGCGAGCCGGAGTCCAGGCGCAGCGGCAGCGGCAGGTGGTCCCAGCGGAAGGTGTCCCAGCGGGTGAGCCCGGTGCGCGGGGCGCCGAACTCCAGCCCCAGCGCGGCGCGCGCGACCGCCGGGTCCGGCGCCCACAGGTCCAGGTTGGCGGGCTCGACGTCCAGGAGCGCGTCGCGCACCGCGCCCCCGACCAGCATCACCTGGGGCTGGTCGGACAGCGCGCGGCGCAGCCGCCGCCCGACGTCGGAGTCGAGGAAGCGGAGTCGCATGGCGGGGACCCCCCGGGCCCCGCGCGGCGTGCGCGTGCGGAGTGCGTGCGGTGCGGGCGGGCGCGGCGCGCGTCGGAACCCGGTGCGAGACTACTGCACGATGGCAACCGGTGTCACCACGCGCCTGCCGCTGTCCCCCAGGAGCGCCTCGAGCTCGTACAGCCCGGTGCCCAGCCGGGCCACCTGGAGGGTGGCCACGTTGCCGGCCGCGTGGCCCGGCCAGCGGGTCTCGACCGCCACCTGGCCGTTGAGGCGGTACAGGCGCAGGCGCACGTCGGCCGCCCGGCTCAGCTCGAAGCTCACCCGCAGCTCGCCCAGCTGGGCGACCCGCAGGGGGTTGGGGTAGGCCCGCAGGTTGCCCAGATCGGCGTAGCTGGCCGCCGGCAGCGGCACCGCCACCCGCACCCGGGGCAGGAAGCCGGTCCGGCCGTCGTCCACCCCCGGGCCCTGGCTCACCCAGCCGCTCTGGAGCACCCCGGGCAGGCTGTCCAGGCTCCAGCCGCCGGTGCCGCCTACGCTCACCAGCCAGGTGCCGCCGTGCCCGTCGGAGGCGAAGGAGCAGCCGGTGCCCCAGGTGGAGCCCACCGCCCAGGGGAAGCCGTCCACCATCTTGCCGTGCGCGTCGAGCCCGGCCAGGTCGCCGGAGGTGGTCGGCGCCAGGATCAGCGGCCGGCCCTGGAGGGTGCGGCACTGGATCACGGCGGAGCCGGGCAGCGGGGCGTTCCCGGTGGGCAGCGGCGCCGGGAACCCCGGCAGCGGGCGCCCGTCCAGCCCGATGGCGTACAGCAGCCCATCGCGACACGGCACCAGGATGCACGGCCGGCCGTCGTCCGTGATGTTGCCCAGCGTCGCGGTGCCGCTGGGCGGGCTGGGCAGCTGGAAGGGGAAGCCGGGGCGGGTGTTGTCGGCCCACATCGCGAGCCCCAGCAGCGGCAGGCCCAACCCGGCGCCACGCCAGGCACTGATCCAGCCGGTGGAGTCCACGACGAACAGCGTGGTCGGCGAGTAGGACAGGCTGTCGGTGTAGGCCCCCACGAGCACCGGCCGCGTGAGCCGGCCCCCGGGCACTCCGGCGGAGGCGATCTCCGCAGTGGTCGCCCCGCGGGCACCGGCAGCGGCGGCGGGCCGCGCGGCCACGAGGCGAGGCGGCGAGGTGCGCGCCGCATCCGGCGCGAGGCCAACCGTGAGACGCAGCGGCCAGATCTCCAGCGCGCTCAACGCGCCGTCGGCGGCCGCACTGCGCGCCACCACCACCGCCGTGTCTCCTCCAGGGGCGAACGGCCCCACGGCGATGCGCCCCAGGACCGGGAATCCAGTGGAATCCCCGAAGATCAGCGCGGAGCCGTCCCGCGCGAAGCTCCACACCCGCCCGTCGGCCGCGCCGGCCAGCACCTGATCGTACCAGCGCACCAGCGGCGTGGTGAGCGGGGCCGAGGCGGCCGGGAAGCCTGGCAGCAGGCGCCCGGCGCCGTCGTAGGCCACCAGATGGGAGCGCGGCGCCCCGGTGGAGTCGTCGTGCAGCTCGGCCAGGAGGGCGTCCCCGCCGCCCGGAGCCCAGCCGGGCATGGCCAGCAGCTCCGGCTCGAAGTCGTACGCCTCGCTCACGAAGGGCGCGCCCGGAACGGCGCCGGAGAACTCCGCGCCGTCCAGGCGGAAGCCGTGGATCACCCCGCCGGCCGCCGCCGCGAAGAACTCCGGGGCGCCCGCGCCGTGCAGCATGGCCACCGCCGGCGCGCCGGCCGGGTACCGGGTCACCATGTCCCCCAGGAGCGGCCAGTTGCGGAGCGCACGGCTGCGCTGGATGCGCACCCGCAGCGAGGGGCCGGGCCCGTCCAGGGTCAGGAAGGACACGTGGGTGAGCCCGCCGGAGTTGCCGCGCGAGTCGGGCCGGCCGTCCTCGGGCAGGCCCACCCCCAGGTTCCCCACGGAGAAGGGGTCGAACGGCCCGCCCTGGAAGAATGGCGAGCCGGGGTCGCCCAGGGACTTGCTGCCGTCGCCCTGGATCAGCCCGATGGCCGGGCGGTTGATGTTGGTGTTGAGCCCGCTGTCCGGGGGCACGTTCACCCCGCGCAGGTCCAGCACGCTGTTGTCGATGTGCCAGCACAGGATGCCCGAGGCCGGCTGCAGCACGTCGTACTCGGGGGTGAGGACCACGGTGGTGTCGGTGCCCACCACCCGCCGGCGCGCCGGGCCCAGCACCACGCCGGAGGTGGAGTCGGCCTTCAGGAACAGCGAGTCGTCGGCGGAGGCGGCGTCCGGGTCGGTCTCGCGGTTCTCCAGCAGGAAGTACTCGTCCTGGCCCACCGGCAGCACCACGAAGTCGGGATGGTCCTCGGCGTCGCCCAGGGCCAGGGTGGTGTCGGGGCCCTCGAAGCCGATGGGGTTCATCGCGTCGGGGTACAGCACCGTCCACTTGGACCACGGGTCGTCGGAGCCGGGCACCAGTCCCACCGCGTACACCTGGTTGTCGCCCTTGCCCACCAGCGTGCCCAGGAAGTTGCCCGAGTCGTGCAGGCTCCAGGTGCCCACGACCGGCAGGCCGCTGGTGGTGTTGTAGAGGTCCGGCTCCACCACCGGGCTGTCGAACGGCGTGTGCCAGCGCAGCAGGTGCCCGAACTCGTGCGCCAGGGTGCCGTTCACCGCGCCGATCAGGCCGTCCTGGGAGTCGGTCTCGGGGATGAGGCTGCAGCCGTACCACCGCGCGGTGTCGCCGGCGGTGCGGTCGAACGTCCGGGCCACCGGCAGGGTGTCCATGAAGGTCAGCGACGGGATGTCGTACGGGCTGTCCTGCCGGACGTCGGTCTGGAAGTCGGCCCCGGCGTGGAACAGGATGACCCGGTCGAAGCTCGTCCAGGGAATGTTGTCGCCGCTGGTGTCGGCCGCGTGGAAGGAGTCGCGGATGAAGCGCTGGATCTGGGGCACGATGTCCTGGCTGAACCGGAACGGGCCGTAGTCGGCCACGTCGCGCAGGTGGTAGGCGCCGGTGTCGGAGTGGGGATAGACGTCGAAGTCCACCTGCAGCGAGCCGTAGGACTGGGCCCTGCAGAAGTTGGCCAGGGCCTGCATGTGGGCCACGAAGTAGGCCCGGTTGTGGGGCGGGGGATCCACCAGCACGGTGCTGTCGGGGGTCAGGTCGAAGCGCCCGTTCCCGGTGGTCTGGGTGCCGACGGAGTCGTGCAGGAAGTCCACCCGCAGCGCCAGCACCCGGATCACCTCGGGGTTGGCGGCCGAGTACCGGCGGGCGGCCTGCGGCCGGGCGTGGCGCGCCGCGCGGACCGCAGGCGGCGGGCCGGGCGAGAGGCGCACGCGCTCGAGGAGCTGGCGGCGCTCGGCCAGCTGCCGCAGCAGCGGCTGGATCGCGGGCGGGGGCACCTGGTGGTTGACGCGGCGCACCGTCAACAGCTGGCCGGCCGGGGCCGCCGGCGCGGGGTGGGGCGCGAGGGCGCCCGCCGCCAGGGCACAGGCCAACAGCAGCGGCCTAGGGAGTCGCATGCAATGTCCTTTCGGATTCGGGCGGACGAGCTGACGCCGGTTCAGAGGTGATAGGCGCCCGCGACGCCCCCGGTTCCCGGAAACGCCGGTGGGGGCCCGGGGTCCGGCGGGCCGCCAGATGCGCCATTCTAGCAGACCTGGCGGGGCCGGCATAGGCGCGACGGGTGAGGCTAACCCATTGCGGAACATGCGCCCGGGGCCGCGGCCCAGTCTCGTGCCGGCCGCCCGTGGCGGCCTTGCGGCGGCCCCTGGCCCGGGGGCGGGGAATGCGCCGGCTGAGCCCGAAAAAAGTCCGCCTGGCCCAGCGCCCCAGGCCAGCGACTCGGTCGCGCTCCCGGGGCGGGGCCAGGCGGGATGTCCGGCACCGCTGGTAAGCCTTGGATTCAGGTCGTGGAATGTGGATTCGCGCCCCGACATCCGGCGGCCGGCTCGAGACCGGCCTCTCATCCCCCAGCCGCGGGGGGCGCGACGCCCCCCCGCGCCGCCTGCAGCCCCTCCCGCAGCTCCGCCGCCGTGCCCACCGGCGCCTGGCAGGCGTGGTCGCGGCACACGTACGCGGTGGCCCGCCCGTCGCGGGCCGCCTGGGCCGCCAGCCACGGCATGAGCCCCCGGGCGGCCTCGCCCGCCTCGCCCGGAGGGTGGGCGGCCAGCACCCGGTTCGGCAGGTAGGTCTCGTGCACTGCGCGCCACATGGCCCGCACCTCGGGATCTCCGGGCTCGCCCGCCACCACCACTTCCAAGGCCGGCCCCAAGCGGAAGTCTGCCGCCTGCAGCAGCTCGGTGTAGGCGGCCGGGTGTTCCGCCACCGCCTCCCCGGCGGCCTCCAGCACCGCGGCGCCGCGCGCGGCCAGCCCGGGGTCGCCGGTGAGCGCCCCCAGGCGCAGCAGCAGGCCCGCGGCCACCGAGTTCCCGGACGGCAGCGCGCCGTCGTACAGGTCCCGGTGCGGCGCCAGCAGCTGCTCGTGCTCGGGCGAGCTGAACAGATAGGCCCCGCCCGCGGGGTCTCGGAACCGGCGGTCCATCTCGCGGGCCAGCTCCAGCGCGCGCCGCAGGTGGCGCGGGTCGAGGGTCGCCTCGTACAGGTCCAGCCGGCCGCGGGCGAGGCCGGCGAAGTCCTCCTGGTACGCCAGGATGTCGGCGGCTCCCGCGTGCCAGCGGCGCACCAGGCGGCCGTCGCGCACCAGATTCCGGTCCACGAACTCCGCGGCCGCCGCCGCGGCGGCCAG
>DATKKS010000169.1:0-12120 GCA_035542815.1 Saccharimonadales bacterium (SeqCode)
CCTTTGCGGTCCAGGGGTTCGGGCGCGTGGGGAGCGAGTTCGCGCGCCTGATGGAGGCCGCCGGGGCGCGCCTGGTGGCGGCCTCCACCCGCGCCGGGGCGGCCTGGAACCCGCGCGGCCTCGCGGTGGCGGAGCTGCTGGCGCGGCGCGCGCGCCGGGGCGACGAGTTCATCCGGGAGCTGCCGGGGGGCGCGCCCCTGGACCCGCAGGCGCTGCTGGAGCTGGAGGTGGACGTGCTGGTGCCGGCGGCCGGGTGCGGCGTGCTGCACGCCGGGAACCGCGGGCGCGTGCGCGCCGCGGTGGTCGCGTGCGCCGCCAACGCGCCCATGGACGCGGACACCGAGCGGGCGCTGACGGCTCGCGGGGTGATCGTGGTCCCGGACTTCGTGGCCAACTGCGGCGGCATCCTGGGGACCACCGTGGAGCCGTACCTCGACGGGCGACGGATCTCCCGGCTCCTGGATCAGGAATACCGGCCGCGGGTGGAGCAGCTGCTGGAGGCGGCCGCCGCGGCCGGCGCCACCCTGACGGAGCTGGCGGCCGCCCAGGCCGAAGCCCGCCTGGCGGCCTTCGAGGTCCGCGGCCGCTCCGGCGCGTTCCGCGCCGGGCGCCGGCTGCTGCGGGCCTTGCCTCGGGTGCTCCGCGCGCCGCTGGCCTATCCCTACTGCGCCCGGAGCCTCTTCCGCAGCTAGCCCCGGGCCTGCCGCGGACGCCAGCCGGCCGCCGCCGCGAGGTAGCCCGCCACCACCGCCGCCTGGCCCAGCATTGCCAGCGCCGCGCGCCCCGACCCGCCCGCCACGCCGTGGCCGCGGGCCACGTAGCGCAGCAGCGCCACGTACGTGCCCGGGGACACCCGCTCCACCCCGGCCTTCCCCCGCCCCACCACTCTCAGGCGCAGGTGGGATCCCTGGCCCTGCCGGAACAGGTGCTTCAGGAACGACCCCAGCCGGTAGTGATGATGGTGATCCACCGAGATCCCGGGCCGGTACTCCACCCTGAGCCCGGCGTCCAGCATCCGGGCCACCAGCTCCCGGTCGGAGCCCCCCAGGTGGAAGCGCGGGTCGAAGCCGCCGGCCCGCCCCACCGCCGCCCGCCGGCAGGCGAAGTTGTTGGTGGTCAGGAAGCGTGCCCGCCCCGGCTCGCGGTTGTGGGCCTCGTAGAAGAACCCGGCCATGTCCTGGTACACCTGCGACAGCAGCGCCGGGGCCGCGTTCCGCACCCCGCCGCCGACCGCGTCGGGCCCGCCCGGCGCCAGCGCGGCGCGCAACCGCTCGAGCCAGTCCGGGGGCATCACGCAGTCGTCGTCGGTGAACGCCAGCAGCTCGCCCCGGGCGGCGGCCAGGGCCGCGTTGCGCGCCCCCGCCGGGCCCAGGCCGGGGGTGTGCAGCACCCGCAGCCCGCCGGCGGACGCCTCGGCCTCCAGGAACGCGGGGGTGCCATCGGTGCAGCCGTCTTCCACCACCACCAGCTCGACCTCCCCCGGCGGCAGCGTCTGGCGCCGGAGCGCCGCCACGGCGGCCTGCAGCGAGCGGAGGCGGTTGCGGGTGGGCAGGATCACGGTGAAGCACGGCGGCGTGCCGCGGGCGGTCGGCGGGGTCGCGCCCGGCGGCGGTCCCGGGAAGGGCGGGCTCATGGGCGGCAGCGTACTACGCCGGCGGCGGCCTCTCAATCGCCGCGAGGGCTGTCCCCGGGGCGCGCCGCCGCCCGGCGTGGCCTATACTGGGCGGACCTTCCACCAGGAGGCGCCGTGACCGACAAGCTCGTAGTGTTCACCACCTTCGGCAGCGAGGAGGACGCCGCCCGCGTGGTCGCCGCGCTGCTCGAAGAGCGGCTCATCGCGTGCGGGACGGTGCTCCCGAGGGTGCGCTCGATGTACCGGTGGCAGAATCGCGTGCAGGACCAGAGCGAGGCGCTGGCCCTTCTGAAGAGCGACACCCGATGCTGGCCGCAGCTGGAGCGCCGGCTCCTGGAGCTGCACCCGTACCAGACGCCCGAGTGCCTGGCGCTGCCGGTGCGGGCCGGGGCCGCGAAATACCTGGCCTGGATGGAAGCGGAGCTGCAGCCGCCCTCCGGGGCCTAGCGCCGGCCCCCCTCCGCCTCCCCGGGGCTGCCCCGGGAGCCGCCAGGCAAAGCGAAGGCCCCGGCGCCGGCCGGGGCCTCGAAGCGGATGGAGCGGAAGACGGGATTTGAACCCGCGACAGCCACCTTGGCAAGGTGGAGCTCTACCGGGCTGAGCTACTTCCGCTCGACAATACGTGTTCCAAGATAATCGGGGCCCCGAGGACTGTCAATAGCCTCAGCCGGCGCTGGCATATCGGCCACCGAAGCCCTATGCTCTTTGCCGCCACAAGGCTGGGGCTCCCGTCCGGGACCCCCGGCGCCGCCCGTTCGGCAGGGCAGCCGGAGTCAGGACCGGCCAGGGACGACATGAAACTGCTGGTGCAGAAATACGGGGGAACCTCGGTCGGCAGCCCGGAGCGCATCCGCGCGGTGGCCGCCCGGGTCGCGCGCGCGCGCCGCGAGGCCGATGGCCTGGTGGTGGTGGTCTCGGCCATGGGCGAGACCACCGACCAGCTGGTTGCCCTCGCCCGGCGCATCCACCCCGAGCCCCCCCGCCGGGAGATGGACATGCTGCTCACGGCCGGGGAGCGGATCTCCATGGCCCTGCTGGCCATGGCGCTGCGCCTGGAGGGGGTGGAGGCGATCTCCTTCACCGGCTCCCAGAGCGGCATCATCACCGACACGGCGCACGGGCGGGCGCGCATCCAGGAAGTCCGCGGGGACCGCATCCGCGAGGAGCTGGCCCGCGGGCGGGTGGTGATCGTGGCCGGCTTCCAGGGGGTCTCGCGCGAGCGCGAGGTGACCACCCTGGGACGGGGCGGCTCGGACACCACCGCGGTGGCGCTGGCCGGCGCGCTCGGCGCGGCCCGCTGCGAGATCTACACCGACGTGCCGGGGGTGATGACCGCGGACCCCAGGATCGTGCCGGGCGCGCGGCTGGTCCGCCACCTCGCCTACCCCACCGCCATCACCCTCACCGCGCTGGGAGCGGGCGTGCTGGTTCCCCGCGCAACCTCGTTGGGCTATACTTTAGGGATTCGAATCCTCGTGCGCTCCTCGTGGGACGACGGACCGGGCACCCTGATCGACTCGGAGGCGGCAGTGGAGGAGCGAGGTCTCGTGGCGGTCACCAGCGCCTCGCGGGTGGAATGGGTGGAGTGGGACCCGGCCCTGGCCCCCGGCGGGCTCAAGGGATGTACCGTGCTGGCTCTGCAGCAGGGCGCACCCGGCGGGCGCCTTCACGCGCTCGTTCAGGCTCCCGAGGGCGCCCCGCGCTCCACCCCACCGGGGGTCCGGCTGCAGGCCGACGGCGACCTGGCCAGCCTGGTGACCGCCGGGGCGGCCGACCCGGCGCTCCTGCAGCAGGCCCAGGCGGTGGCGCGCCGCCTGGGCATCGAGGTGCGGGCCAGCTTCGCCGGCCTGGGCCACCTCTCGCTCCTGGTCCCCGCCGGCCGGGGCCAGCAATTGTGCGCCGCCTGGCACGAGGAGTTCCTGGACCCCCGCCGGGAGGCTGGCGAGGATCGCCCGGGATGAGGCGCGCCCGGCCGCTCCTTCTGTCTCTCGCGGCGCTGGTGGCGCTGGGGGCCGTCTGGCTCTGGGTGCTCGTCCCCCTGGCCGCCCGCAGCGGCGTCCCGATCCTGACGTATCACTACTTCAGCTCCCCGGAACATCCCCGTCCCCCCATCCCCTACGGCGTGGCCGACTACTACGTGGTCACCCGCACGGAATTCGAGCACCAGCTCGACTACCTGGAAGCCCACGGTTACCACACCCTCACCTTCGCCGATCTGTGCCGCCTCCGGCGCCACCAGAACCTGCCCCCCAAGCCGATCGTGATCACCGTGGACCACGAGGGCATCGACCGGCTCCAGATCGCCGTGCCGGCGCTGCTGCGCCACCACATGTGCGCCACCTTCTTCGTGGTGACCTCCTGGATCGGCCAACCGGGCAACGTCACCGCCGCGGACCTCCGGGCGATGGCCGACCAGGGGATGGAGATCGCGTCCCACACCCGGACCCACCCCACCATGAACCGCGTCACCCGGGCGCGCCAGGCGACCGAGCTGCGCGACTCGCGCCGCGAGCTGGAGGCCATGATCGGCCGGCCGGTGCTCACCATGTCGCCGCCCGGCGGCGAGTGGGACGGGGTCACGGTGGAGGAAGCCCGCAAGGCAGGCTACCTGGGGTTCCGCACCACGGACCCGGGCTTCGGCCACCTCGGAGACTACGTCTGGCCGGGCATCACCGTGCCCGGGGGGCTGGCCCGGGACGAGTTCGCCCGCATGACCGAACCGGGCAACGTGGCGACCTACCTCGCGATGCGACGGATCGAGGCCTTCGCGCGCCGGGCCATGGGGGCCACCACCTACCACGAGATGCGCTCCCTGCTGCTGGCCAGCGGCCTGGGCCACGTGATCCAGTCCCCGGTGGCGAGCGCCGCGGTGCGCAAGTTCCTGGCCCTGTTCCTGGCCCTGGTGGCAGTCTCCTGGCTGGGGGTCCTGGTGCTCCCGGAGCGTGGCCGGTGGCGCGCCTGGGCGCGGGCCGCCCGGGGCTGGGTGCTGCTGATGGTGGCGGTAACCGGCCTCCGCCTGGCGACGTTCGAGATGCTGCGGCCGACCTGGAACATCACCGACCCGCACCGGCTGGCGGTCAGCCCCGAGGACGATGACGACATCGCCCGCAATCTCCTGGACGGCCGGGGCTTCAGCCGCGTCCCCGGCGAGGCCGTCCCCACGGTCAGCACCGGGCCGGTCTGGCCGGTGCTGCTGGCGGGCGTGTTCCGGCTGCGCGCCGATTTGCAGGGTACGGTGCTGCTGCTGTCGCTGCTGAGCGCGATCGCCGCGGTGTTCATGGTGCGGATCGGGCGCCGGCTGTGGAGCGCGTCCGTCGGATGGGTGGCGGCGGCGGTGTACGCCGCCTGCCCGCACCTGCTGCTGGTGTCGGTGCTGCTGGTGGGGGCCAACCTGCTGGTGGTCCTGGTCACCGCGGCGATTGACGGCGTGCTGGTCCTGCGGGAGCGGCCGCGCCCCCTGACGGGGGCCTGGCTCGGGCTGCTGGGCGGGCTGCTGACGCTCACCGGCAGCATCTACCTGCTGTGCGTCCCGGTGCTGCTGGGGCTGGGGGTGAGCGGGGTGGGACCCGGCCTTCGCCGCGCCTACCTGCGGGCGTCGGGCCTGGCGCTGGCGGTCATCATCGTGATGGTGCTGCCGTGGACCGCCCGGAACACGGTGGTGTCCGGAGCGCCCGTGCCGGTCCAGGTGTGGGCCGGCCGGCAGTACTGGCAGGGCGAGGTGTGGGCCAACGCCGACTGGAACATCTCCCGCGGCCGGCGGGACACGCTGGAGCTGGGGGAGCTGACGCGGCAGCTGGGCCACCCGGAACTCGGCCCCCGCCTCGGCGCGCGCCAGGAGGTGGCCGAGGACCGGGCCCTGGTGGCGGCGGCGTGGAGCCAGCTGCACACCGAGCCACGGCATCTCCTGTACAAGGGCCTGACCAACGCGGCCCACTTCTGGTACCGCGCCGCGGGCGCCGCCGAGACCCGGGTGCTGCTCCTGTTCCAGCTGCCGCTGCTGCTGCTGAGCGCGGTGGGGCTGGCGGCCCTGGCGCTCCGCCGGCGGTTCACCCGCCAGGTTCTGCTGGTGATCGCCCCGGCCATCCTGCTGATGCTGCTGCGCGCCCCGTTCTTGGCGCGCGGCCGGCACTGCGTGCCGGTGGAGCCGGCGATCATCCTGCCGGCCGCGTGGGCCCTGGTGGCCGGTCCCCGGGCCCTGGCCCGCCGGCTCTTCAGGCCCCCGGCGGGCCCGCCTCCGTCCCCGCCCCGCTAGACCTCCACCACGCTGGTCAACCAGGAGGTGAATGCCTGCCGGCGGCGCAGGTCCAGCGCCTGCTCGTAGGCCTCCACGTACCGGCCCGCGGACGCGGCCCACGAGAAGTCCTGGCTCATCCCCGCCAGCATCAGCGCGCGCCACGCCTCCGGGTCGGCGTAGGCGTTCAGGGCGCGGCGCAGGGCCCCGTACAGCGCCTCCCCGGTGCTGGCCTCGAAGGAGAAGCCCGTCCCGGTGCGGCGCACCGGGTCGAAGTCCTTCACCGTGTCCGCCAGGCCCCCGGTCGCCCGCACCACCGGCACCGTCCCGTACCGCATGGAGTACATCTGGTTCAGCCCGCAGGGCTCGTAGCGCGAGGGCATCAGGAACATGTCCGCGCCGGCCTCGATGAGGTGCGCCAGCGGGTCGTTGAAGCCGCACTCGAAGGCCACCTTGTCGGGGTGCTCCGCGCGCAGCCGCTCGAACAGCTGGCGGTAGACCTCCTGGCCGTCGCCCAGCACCACCAGCGACAGGTCCAGCTGCATCAGCTGGTCGGCGATCTCCTCGATCAGGTCGAACCCCTTCTGGTCGGCCAGCCGGGAGATGATGCCCACCAGCGGCGCCGTCAGCCGGCCCGCGGGCAGCCCCACCTGCCGCAGCAGCGCCTCCTTGTCGCGGCGCTTCAGGTGCAGGTTCTGCGGCCCGTAGGTCTGCGGAATGTGCCGGTCGGTCATCGGGTTCCACACCGTGGTGTCAATGCCGTTCAGGATCCCGCGCAGCCGGCCCCCCAGCTCCTTGAGCACCCCCTCGAGCCCGAAGCCGAACTCGTTGGACTCGGTGATCTCGCGGGCGTAGCGCTCGCTCACCGTGGTGACCAGGTCGGAGTACACCACCCCGGCCTTCATGAAGTTCAGCCGGCCCCAGAACTCGAACGGGCTCATGGGGTAGAACAGCCCCTCGGGGATGCCCGCCTCACGCACCGTCTCCGGCGCGAACAGCCCCTGGTAGCCCAGGTTGTGGATCGAGTACACCGTGGCGCAGGTCTTGTAGTACGAGTCGTCGGCGTAGTAGAGCTTCAGGTAGGACGGGATCAGCCCCGTCTGGTAGTCGTTCAGGTGCAGGATGTCGGGCCGGAAGTCCAGCGCCTTGAGCCCCTCCAGCACCGCCTTCTGGAAGAAGATGAAGCGCCGGGCGTTGTCCGGGTAGTCCAGCCCGGTGGCCGGATCCAGGTACACGCCGTCGCGCTCGAAGTAGCCCCCGCCGCCCACCAGGTGGACCTCGCAGCCCAGCCCGGACCAGGTCACCGGGGTGAAGGTGGCCATCTCCAGGCCGCGGTCCATCAGCACCGGGAAGGTGAGCGGCTGGCCCAGCTGCAGGCCTGGCGCCGAGCCCAGCCGGCGGTAGTGCGGCAGCAGCACCAGCACCCGGTGTCCGGCGCGGGCCATCACCTGCGAGAGCGAGCCCATGACGTCCGCCAGCCCGCCGACCTTGGCCAGCGGCACCATCTCCGCGGACACCATCACGACCTTGAGTTTGCCTTTCATGAGCGCCCCTCTGCGGGCCGGAAGGCCGAGAGGCTGGCGGTTCGGGCCGGCGGCCCGGCGCGCGGCCGAGCCGGCCGAGCTGGCGCTCTTCCGGGCGCCACCGGCCGGCCGGGCCGAGGCGCGCGCCCCGCTTCGGGGGCCGGCGCCGGCGGGGGCCGTTTCCCTGGCGCTCCTGCTAGCGGGTTTCTTGGGTGGCATGGATCTCCATTTGTCGGAGGTACGCCGCCGCATCCTCCGGCGGCGTGGGGTTGATGTAGAAGCCACTGCCCCACTCGAAGCCGGCCACCTTGGTGAGCTTGGGCAGGACCTCGATGTGCCAGTGGAAGTGGTCGAGATGCGGCTCGTGCAGCGGCCCGGTGTGGAACAGGAAGTTGTACGGCGGGGCGTTCAGCGCGCGCTTCAGCCGGACCAGGGTCTCCTTGAGGACCTCCGCCAGGCCGCGCAGCGAGGACACCGGCATGGTCTCGAAGGCGGTGTGGTGCTCCCGGGGCAGCACCCAGGTCTCGAACGGGAAGCGCGAGGCGAAGAACTCGAACGACACGTACCCGGAGTTCTGCGCCACCAGGCGGGAGCCCTGCTGCAGCTCCTGGTCCACCATGTCGCAGAACACGCAGCGCTCTTTCAGGTCGAAGTACTTGCGGGCCCCGTCCAGCTCCTCCATCACGCGCTTGGGCACGATGGGGGTCGCGATCAACTGGGTATGCGAGTGCTCCAGCGAGGCGCCCGCCTCCTCCCCGTGGTTCTTGAACAGCAGGATGTAGCGGAACCGGCCGTCCCGCTTCAGGTCCAGCATCCGCTCGCGGTAGGCGTACAGGATGGACTCGAGGTGATCCACGTCCATGTCGGACATGTCCAGCTGGTGGTCGGTGGTCTCGATGAACACCTCGTGCGCCCCGATGCCGTTCATCTTGTCGTACAGGCCCTCGCCGCGGCGGTTGAGGCTGCCCTCGATCTGCAGCGCCGGGAACTTGTTGGGCACCACCCGCACCTTCCAGCCCGGCGTGTTGGGGGCCGAGCCGTTGTCGCGGTAGGCCAGCACCTCGGGCGGGGTCTTGTCCTCGTTGCCCGGGCAGAAGGGGCAGAAGCCCTGTCGGCGCTTGGGGGGCGGCGTGCCGAAATCGCTGGGCCGTTTGCCCCGCTCCGTGGAGATGATCACCCAGCGTCCGAGCACCGGGTCCTTTCGAAGTTCAGGCATTCGGAGTCTCTCCTCCCGGGCGGCCGGCGGGTGGCCCGGCGTGGGCCCCGCCCGCGGGTCCGGCCCTGTCGGAAACTAAGGGGCGGACAGATGGACCATGATGCGTTCGCCGAGCGCGGCTGTCAAATGGCCCCGGCTTCCGCCGCCAGCCGCTCCAGCAGCGCGGTGTATTCGGGCGTGGCGCTCACCCCCCGGCGGGCCAGCACGGTGGTCAGGAGCACCCGCGCCTTCTCCCACCGGTGCGCCGTGTCCTCCTCCGGGCCCAGCCAGCGGAACGATCCGACCCGCCCGGGCGGGTCGCGGCGGAACACGTTGGTCATCACTCCCACCACCGTGCCGGTGCCCAGCAGCGTCCCGATGGCGGTCTTGGAATGATCGCCCACCAGCGACCCCAGCTTGAGCAGCCCGGTGTCCCGCACCTGCCCCGCGTGCCACATCCGCACCGGGCCGTAGTTGTTCTTGAGGTCGCTGGTCGTGGTGAGCGCGCCCAGGTTCACCCACTCCCCCAGGTAGCTGTGCCCCACGAACCCGTGGTGGCGCTTGTTGGAGTAGCCCTGCACCACGGTGGCCTCGATCTCCCCGGCCACCCGGCACTGCGGGCCCAGCGACGTGCCCTCCCCGATCCGCCCGCCCAGCAGCTGACTGCCGGGGCCCACGTACGCCGGGCCCTCCACGCGGGTGTGACTGGCCACCAGCACGTCGCGGTCCAGCACGATGGGCCCGGAGGAGGCGTCCAGGAAACAGCACGGCTCCACCCGGGCCCCGGCCCCCACGAACACCTGTCCCGCTTCTTTCAGATGCGCCCCCGGCTCCACCGTGCCGAGCTGCCGCCCCAACTCGAAGCTGCGGGCATCGCGGGCCAGCCAGCCGAGGTTCTGCGCCACCAGGTCCCACGGATACCGCACCCAGTCGCCCGGGACATCCGCTCGCGGCAGGCCCGCCAGGACGCCTTCCGGCCAGGTCTCGCCGGTGGCCCGGCACCGCTCCAGCAGCGCCCCGTCGAGGCGCGCCGCCCCCACCTGTTCCTCGCTGCAGGCCGCCTGGCCCGCCCGCAGCGCCCGCACCCCGGCCGCCCACTCCTCCCCGCCCAGCAGCCGCCCGTTCACCAGCAGCGCATCCGACGACAGCGGCACGCGGGCCCAGCCCACCGGCAGGCCGGTGGCGGCCTGGAAGCACGGCGCCACCGACTCCCGCACCAGCGCACACACCTGGCGCTCCGGGAACAGCCGGGCCAGCCGCTCCCGGACGCTGAAGATGCCGGCGCGCAGGTCGAACACCGGGCGGGTGTCACCGAGGGGATGGAACGAGGCGGCCGCCGGGTCCTCGCATACCAGCAGGAGCGGGGCGCTCACCGGGGCCGGACTCCGGAGTGGTGGGGGCGCGGGCGCATCACTCACCCGCCCCGCCCGGCAGCTGCAGGAGGAATGCCCGGGGGAAGACCTTTCGGGTGCGCGCCAGCAGCGCCTGGGCGGTCTCCCGGGTCCCGGGGCTCCCGGCGCGCACTTTCCACATGCGGCCTTCGAAGCTCATGCGTATCTGCTCCTCCGTGAGCCCCAGCGCCCGGGCCGCGCGCTCCGCCTCGCGGTACGCGGCGCCCCGGTCGGCGCTGGCAAACACCTGCACCACCCAGCGGCCGCCCTCCTGCTGGGCCGGCGCGGCGGGCGCGCCGCCCGCGGGGGCGGGAGCCGGAGCCGAGCCCGCCACCGCCGCCGGCGGAGCCGCGGCCAACCCGGCCGGCGGCGGCGGCGGCTGGGTCCCTCCCGCGGCGCCGGCCCCGGCCGGGGCCGCGCCGGTGTCGGAGGCCGCGGTGTCCGCCTCCGCCCCCGAGGTGTCCCCCTCGAACTCGGCGGTGTCCGGGGCCGCCTCCACGGTCGCCGGGCGCGGGTGGGTCACCGGCTCGGGCAGGGTGGACAGCACCTCTGCGGTGTCCCCCACCACCGGGAAAACCGGCGCCTCGCCCACCGCCGGGGCGGGCCGCGGCGCCCGGGTGCAGCCCCCGGCCAGCGCCGCGGCCAGCAGCAGCGCGCCGGCCCTCCACGCGAGCCCGGACATCAGAGGTACTTCTTGAAGCGCTTCTCCGTGGCCATGCGGGCCACCAGCGCGCGCACCTCGTCGGCGCGGTCCTTGGCGCACACCAGGGTGGCGTCCTTGGTCCGGATGACCACGATGTTCTGCACCCCGAGGGCCGCCACCAGCCCGTCGTCCGACATCAGCACGCAGCTCTCGGTCTCCAGCGCCACCGCCTCGCCGCGGTAGGTGTTCCCCGCCCGGTCGCGCTTGAGCAGCCGCTCCCAGGCCAGGTGCGAGCCCAGGTCGTCCCAGTTGAAGCCGGCCTCCACCATGGCCACCCGGGTGGACTTCTCCATCACCGCGTAGTCGATGGAGATGCGCTCCACGCGCGAATAGTAGGAGCGCAGCGCCCGCGGGAAGTCCTTGCGGGCGGCCGCCGCCACCCGGCGGGCGGCTTGCACCATCGCCGGGCGATAGCGGTCCAGCTCGTCCAGGATCACGTCGGCCCGCCAGGCGAAGATCCCGGCGTTCCAGTAGAACCGCCCCTGGCGCAGGTAGTCCGAGGCGGTGCGCGGATCCGGCTTCTCGCGGAAGGAGTTCACCTGGTACACCCGCCCGCTCTCGAAGCTGGGGAAGGGCTCGCCGCGCTCCAGGTAGCCGTAGCCGGTCTCGGCCCGGCTGGGGCGCACCCCGAAGGTGACCAGCACGTCGGTGGACTCGGCCACCTCGAAGGCCAGCTTGAGGTCGTTCCGGAACTGGGGCACCGGGTCCACCGCGTGGTCGGCCGGCAGCACCAGCATCACCGCCTCGGGGTCCTCCTGGGAGATCAGGGCCGCGGCCAACGCCACCGCCGGGGCGGTGTTCTTGCCCTCCGGCTCCGCGATCACCCGGCCCGGAGGCAGGCCCTTCATCTGCCGCGCGGCCTGCTTGGCCAGCGCCTCGGAGGTGACCACCATCGCCCGCCGGGAGCCCACCACCGGCTTCACCCGCTCCCAGGTCTCCGACAGCATGGAATGCGGGCCCAACAGCGCCAGGAACTGCTTGGGATGTGCCTCCCGGCTGAAGGGCCACAGTCGCTCGCCCTTGCCTCCTGCCAAAAGAACCGCGTAGCGCATGAGTCTCCCCTCGGTTCTATCGCCTGCGCGCGACTTGCCGGTAGATGGCCTCGGTCTGGTCCACGATCCGGTCCCAGGAGAACCGGTTGACCACGTGGGTGCGGCACTTCTCTTCGTAAGACTTGACGATCTCGGGGTGTTCGAGGAGGTGCCTCAGCTTGCCTTCCAGGTCGGCGACGTTGTTGCTCTGGAAGGTAACCGCACAGTCCTCCACCACTTCCATGTTCGCCGGGATGTCACTGGTGAGAACGCACTTTCCGTAGCTCATGGCCTCGATCAGCGAGATCGAGAGACCTTCCATCGTGGAAGGTTGTACCACAAAATGGGCGTTGCTCCAAAGCTCCTCCAGCACGTCCCCGAATACATAATCCAGCAGCAGGATCCGGTCGCTC
>DATKKS010000170.1:0-4692 GCA_035542815.1 Saccharimonadales bacterium (SeqCode)
CGTTCAAACTGCCGGCGCTGATCCCGGCGCTGGCCGTCGCCCGCGCGCCCCTCGCGACCATCCACACCTCTCACGCCGATTCGGCGCTGCACATCTTCTGGTGCGCGGACGACGACGGCGACGGCGGGCTCACCCCGGGCGCCGGGGCCGTCGTGCTGCTCGGAGCCACCACGTTCCCCCGGCTGGGCTTCAAGCGCCAGCTCTCCGACGCGGACATCCAGACCGACACCTACGGCAACGCCCCGCGGGGCACCCGGGTCAACACCTACCGGCTGTTCTACCCGTCGGTGCCCTACTACGAGGGCGGGCGCCCGATCACCGACGCGGAGCGCTGGGACGCGATGGCCGACGCCGGGCTGCAGCTCCGGGTGTTTCCGAAGGCCACCGCCACCGGCAGCTTCCGGGCGCTGTTCTCCACCGGGCCCTTCCTGGAGCTGGCGCCCGACAGCACGATCGAGCTGGACGTCGCCATCTGCGTGGGGAAAGCCGACTACGACCCCGGCGTGCCCTTCCCCGAGCGCTGGAACGATCTGGCGCGGTTCCGGCGCAAGATGGGCGACGGCATCCCGCAGGTGGAGTTCGACCCGCACCCGCAGAGCCTGCTGGAGTCCTGCCAGGAGGCCTGGCAGACCTGGCAGGGCCGCTACAAGATCAACCCCTCGTGGTTTGGGCTGACGTTCTTCCCGCCCGGGGGGCCGGGCTCCGGAACCGCGTGCAACCCGCCGCAGGCGGACCCCTCGGCATTGAGCTTCCGGCAGTCGGGGCAGGCCGGCCGGGAGATCTGCATCATGGGCGACGCGGCGCGCAGCCTCACGTACTTCGACTGCCGCGACATCGGGGACGAGACCGGCACGAACTACCGGTCGCTCCAGCCCGGGAAGTGCGTGTGGTTCGACCTGGACTGCATCGCCAGCACCGGCGCCTGCGACAAGCCCGGCGGGGGGTCGGTCGGATGCTCCAGCTGCCAGCACCTCACCGACCATGAGCGCTGGGTGGCCGCGCTGCCGCCGGTGCAACCGCGCATGCGGACGGTGGCCGGGAACCGCCAGATCGAGGTGCTGTGGGACGACCAGGCGGAGCGGCTGCCCAACCCGGTCACCGGCAACCGCGACCTCATGGGCTACCGGCTGTACCGCGCGGCCGGCTGGAAGCGCGACGCCGCCACCGGGCTGGCGGGGCCCGCCTCCGACCTGTGGCAGCTGGTGGGCTGGTGGACCTACGGGGACGACCCGGACCAGGCGGCGGGCGCCGCCCCGATGGACTCCGCCCGAAACCCGGCGGTGGCCGAGACGGCGACGGACTCCAGCGTGACCTGTCCGGGCCGGAACTGCCGGGTGCACCCGGTGGGCTACTACCACTTCGTGGACCGGAACGTCTCGAACGGGTTCCGGTACTTCTACGCGGTGACCGCCTACTCCGAGCAGACCTCCGCCTTCACCGGATCGGGCGCCGGGACCGCCACCCTCCAGGAGAGCGGGCTGGCCGCCACCGAGTCCTCCGCGGTGGTCGCGCGCACCGACTGCGCGGCCGACGTGGCGCACGTGAAGGTGGTGCCCAATCCCTACCGCTTCCGCGCGGAGTGGGACCTGAAGCCCGCCGCGGCGGACGCCACCGGCACCCACATCAACTTCAACCACCTGCCCTGCGGCCACTTCACCCTGCGCATCTTCAGCGTTGCCGGGGACCTCATCCGCACCTTCCACGAGAGCGACGCCCGCCGCGCCGGCACGCTGGAGTGGAACCTGGTTACGCGCAACGGCCAGGACGTGCACGCGGGCATCTACGTCTACTCGCTGGAATCGGACGTGGGGCAGACCACCGGCCGGTTCGTGGTGATCCGGTGATGCGCGCGGCGGGCGGCCCGGGTCTGCGGGCGGCGCTGGGCGCCGGCCTGCTGGCGGCGCTCCTGGGGGCCGGCGCTTGCTCGCGCCCGCTCCAGGGAGTCGCCATCCCCAACCAGCGGCCGCAGGTCCGGATCACCGCGGGCGAGGTGCTGGCGGGCACGCCCGACGGGAGCTTCGCCCCGTACACCGTCACGTTCCGGTGGACCGGCTCCGACCCGGACGGCTCGGTGGACCACTACGAGTACGCCACCAGCGCCGCGGACACCGACTTGGCGCTGCGGACCCGCTGGACATCCACCCACGCGGGCGAGGTGCGCCTGATGTACCGCGCCGACAGCGCCTACGCGGCCCTCGACGACAGCGCCAGCCGGACGTTCATCTACACCCGCGCCCAGGGCTTCTTCGTGCGGGCGGTGGACCAGCTCGGAGCCCTGTCGCCCTGGGAGGTCCGCATGTTCAATGCGTTCAACATCGCGCCCACCTCCCTCATCCAGACCCCGGTGAGCGGCATCACCCCGGTGACCGTGGGCCCGGTGACCACCCTGCGCTGGCAGGGCAACGACCTGGACTCGCACAGCCCCGACCACCAGCCGGTGCGCTATCACCTGTTCGTGCAGGACGTGACCGACATGGTCCCGCTGCACGACGTGCGCGCCGTGGACCGGATGCTGCGCTTCACCCTGTCCAGCCCCGGCTTCTACGTGAGCGGCGACACCACCTCCCAGGTGCTGCCGCTGAAGGTCGGGCGCAGCTACTGCGCCATCGTGCGGGCGGTGGACGAGGCCGGCGCCGAGGAGCCGCTGCCCACCGCGCAGGTGGATTCCGCGGGGCAGACGCGCATCGCCCAGGCCAACGCCGCGCGGCTCGGGCAGAACGCCACGCTGATGACCGTCCTGCCGTCGGTCGCGGTGCCCCGGCTCACCGTGACCGCCGGGGCCGAGGCCCAGGACTTCCTGGGCTACGACCCCGCCGCCACGCTGCGGATCCAGGTGCCCCTGGGGGTGAACCTGGCGGTGACCTGGCATGCGGACGCCAGCGCCTACGGCGGCGTGATCGCCGGATACCGCTACGCCGTGGACATTGACGACCCCACCGCCGCGCACCCCCGGGTGGTGCAGCCCGGCGGGTTCACCTGGACGACGGTGGACGCGCGGGCCACGGTGTTCATCCTGCCGGCGTCCACGCAGGCGGGCCTCCACAACGTGTTCGTCGCCGCGGTGGACGAGGCCGGGGCGGTGACCATCGCGGTGGTGCAGGTGGAGCTTGTGGCTCCCACGTTCGACCGGTCGGTGATGTACATCCTGGACTCCCCGGATCTGCCCTCGGGGTACGGCGTGGGGCCGCTGATGACCGTGGAGGAGGACATCGCGTTCTGGAAGGACATCCTGGAGCGCGACCGTTACTGGCTGAAGACGGAAAGCGACAGCGGGGCGGTGTGCCGCCCGGTGGCCGGGTCCGACACTTTCGTCGTGAACCGCTGGTCGTCGCTGATGAAGCGCACCATCCCGCTGTCGGTGCTGTCGCGGTACCGGGTCGTGGTGTGGAATGTGCCGCAGGGCCGCCTCAAGGCGCCGGAGGACTACATCCTGCACCAGTTCGCGAGCACCGGCGGCTACAACAACCTGGTGGCGTACCTGCTCTCCGGCGGGCACGTGTGGGGCTTCGGCGGCGGCTTCGGCAAGGCGCTCTCGGTGCAGGCCACCCCGAGCTACCCCATCGACGCCGCCCACGAATTTGGAGTGGGCGAGCTGGTGTTCGACGTCCTGGGGATCCGGGGGGGCGGGTGCACACTCATCCCCACGCTCAACACCCACGTGTCGCCCAGCGCCCACCCGGAGCAGGACCCGAGCCTGGAGGCGGTGCTGCCCCACCCCATCCCGTTCTCGCGCCTCACCGCCCACGGCCGGGAGCGGACCCAGGTGCCGGCGCTGGCCTTCGACGTGGGCCGCTACGACACGCTGCCGCCCAACCGGGCCGTCACCAGCCCGCCGTGGTCCATCAACAACGAGTGCCTGTCGGGCTTCCCCGACGAGTACAACCCCGGCAACCCGGACACCTCGGCGTGGCAGCCGGTGGCGGTGTACCGGCCCCGCGGCCCGCAGGCGGAGGCCAGCTTCACCGGCCTCAGCGAGCCCATCCCGCTGGACGGCACCACCGTGGGCTGGTACCGGCGGGGCACCAGCCTGACGCTGCCCTCCGGCACCGTCAACGCGCCGTTCGAGCTGTACTTCTTCGGAGTGGACCTGGGCCTGATGTACCGCGAGGAGGTGCGGCAGCTCGCCGACGCGCTGCTCTCCACGCGCGGCTGGGACATCTACCGGGGCGGCTGCCCGCCCGCCCCGCCGGCCCCCCGGGCGCCGCGGAAGACCGCCTCCCGATAAGGCGAGGGCCCCGGATCCTCGCGGATCCGGGGCCCCGTCGCGCCTGGCTCGCCGGCCTAGTGCAGCAGCACCATCCGCCGGCTCAGCTCCTTGCCCTCCGACCGCAGACGTACGAAGTACGAGCCCGCCGCCAGCGGCCGGCCCGTCTCGCTCCGCCCGTCCCATACCGCCGTCCCCACCCCCGCCGGAACCGTCCCGTCCAGCAGCGTCCGAACCCGGGCCCCACGCAGGTCATACACCTCCAGCGTCGCCCGCCCCGCACGCGCCAGCTCGTAGAACACCCGCGTCGTCCCGTTCGTCGGGTTCGGCGCGATCCCGCGGATCGCAAACACCGCCGCCGGCGTCACCACCCGGATCGGCGACGAGTACACCCACGCCCCCGTCTCCGAGTACCCCACCTTGTAGAAGTACTCCGTCGCCGGCTGCGTCGCGGTGCGGTCCCGGAAACTGAACTCGTGCTTGCCCAC
>DATKKS010000171.1:0-11274 GCA_035542815.1 Saccharimonadales bacterium (SeqCode)
AACGACGACGAGCTGGGGCCGCGCTTCCCCGACATGTCCGAGCCCTACGACCGGGGCCTGCTGGCGCTGGCCGGCGAGGCCGCGCGGCGGCTGGGGATCCCGGTGGAGCGGGGGGTGTTCGTGGGGGTGATGGGGCCGAACCTCGAGACCGCCGCCGAGTACCGCTTCCTGCGCGGCATCGGGGCGGACGTGGTGGGGATGTCGCTCATCGCCGAGGACATCGCGGCCATCCACGGCGGACAGAAGGTGCTGGCCATCTCGGTGGTGACCGACATGTGCCTGCCCGACGACCTGAAGCCGGCCAGCATCCCGGAGATCCTCCGGGTGGCCGGCGAGACCGCGCCCAGGCTCATGGCGCTGGTGGGCGCGGTGCTGGAGAAGCTCTAGGGGCCGGGCCGCGCCCGCGACCCCCGCAACCACGAGGACGCCGAGACACCGCCACCATGCCGCGTTTTCCCGAGTTCTCGACCCGCATCGAGCAGCACGACTCGGAACTCCAGATCTTGGAATTCTGGGAGCGGGAGCGCGTGTTCGAGCGGCTGCAGGAGGCCCGCCGCGGCGCCCCGCGGTTCGTGTTCTACGAGGGCCCGCCCACCGCCAACGGGCGGCCCGGCGTGCACCACGCCATGGCCCGCTGCATCAAGGACGTGGTGTGCCGCTTCCGCTCCATGCGCGGCTGCCTGGTGGAGCGCAAGGCCGGCTGGGACACCCACGGCCTGCCGGTGGAGATCGAGGTCGAGCGGCAGCTGGGGCTCAAGAGCAAGCCGGAGATCGAGCGCTTCGGGGTGGCCGAGTTCAACCGCCGCTGCCGCGAGAGCGTGCAGCGCTACGAGGGCGACTGGGAGCTGCTCACCCGGCGCATGGGCTACTGGCTGGACCTGTCCGCGCCCTACCGCACCTGCGACAACGTGTACATCGAGTCGGTGTGGTGGATCCTCAAGCAGTTCTGGGACGGCGGGATGGTGTACGAGGGGCACAAGATCCTGCCCTACTGCCCGCGCTGCGGCACGCCGCTCTCCAGCCACGAGGTGGCCCAGGGCTACGAGGAGGTGGAGGACCCCTCGGTGTGGGTGCGCTTCCGCGACGCGGACGACCCCGGGGTGTCCTACCTGGTGTGGACCACCACCCCGTGGACGCTGCCCTCCAACGTGGCGCTGGCGGTGGGCGAGTTCGCCGAGTACGTGGAGGTGGAGCTGGCCGGGGAGCGGCTGATCCTGGCCCGGGAGCGGCTGGAGTCGGTGGGCGGCGCGCCGGTGGTGCGGCGGAGCTTCAAGGGCGCGGAGCTGGTGGGCCGGCGCTACCGGCCGCTGTTCGACTTCTTCGAGGGCCAGGCGGACAAGGTGGCGGCCTACTCCACCCCCGCCGGCGAGAGCGCCGACGCCCGCAAGCTGTACCGGGTGGCGGCGGCCGAGTTCGTGTCCATGGACGAGGGCACCGGCATCGTGCACATCGCGCCGGCCTTCGGCGAGGACGACTACGAGCTGGGGCGGCGCGCCGGCCTGCCGGTGCTGCAGCCGGTGGACGCGGCCGGGCGCTTCACCGCCGACGCCGGCCGCTGGGCGGGCACCTTCGTCAAGGACGCCGACCGGGGCCTGATGCGCGACCTCAAGGAGCGCGGGCTGCTGTTCCGGCAGGCCACCGTGCGGCACAGCTACCCGCACTGCTGGCGCTGCAAGTCGCCGCTCCTGTACTACGCGCGCAAGTCCTGGTACATCGCCACCACCCGCTTCCGGGACCGGCTGGTGGCGGCCCACGAGCAGGTGGAGTGGCACCCGCGCGACGTGGGCGAGAGCCGCTTCGCCAACTGGGTGGCCGGCAACATTGACTGGGCGCTCTCCCGGGACCGCTACTGGGGCACGCCGCTGCCGGTGTGGCGCTGCTCCGGCTGCGGGCGGTGCGAGTGCCTGGGCTCGGTGGAGGAGCTGCGCTCCCGCGGGGTGCGGCTGCCGCCCCCGGCGGAGCTGGACCTGCACAAGCCGCAGGTGGACGGCTACGAGTACGCCTGCCCCGAGTGCGGCGCCGCCGCCCGCCGGGTGCCCGAAGTGATTGACGTGTGGTTCGACTCCGGGGCCATGCCGTTCGCCCAGCGCCACTACCCGTTCGAGAACCAGGAGCTGTTCCGGGCCACCTTCCCGGCGGACTTCATCAGCGAGGGCATTGACCAGTCGCGCGGCTGGTTCTACAGCCTGCTGGTCATCTCCACCTTCCTGGAGGGCCGCGCCGCGTTCAAGAACGTGGTGCCGGTGGAGATGATCCTGGACAAGGAAGGCCAGCGGATGCACAAGTCCAAGGGCAACGCGGCGGACCCGTTCGAGATCCTGGACCGCGAGGGGGCCGACGCGCTGCGCTGGTACCTGTTCACCGCCAGCCCCACCTGGCTGCCCACCCGCTTCGACCGGGACGGCGTGACCGAGGTGTCGCGCAAGTTCTTCGCCACGCTGCGCAACACCGCGCAGTTCTTCGCGCTGTACGCGAACCTGGAGGACTACGTGCCCGGGCCGCCCCGGCCGGAGGCGCTGGCGGAGCTGGACCGCTGGGTGCTGGCGCGCCTGGAGCAGCTGCGGGCCCAGGTGCTGCGGGACCTGGAGAGCTACGAGATCACCCGCGCGGCGCGCGCCCTGAACGGCTTCGTGATGGACGACCTGAGCAACTGGTACGTGCGGCGCAGCCGCCGGCGCTTCTGGAAGACCGCCGAGGCGGCCGACCACCGGGCGGCCTTCGACACCCTGCACCACGTGCTGGTGGAGGTGGCCAAGCTGCTGGCGCCGTTCGCCCCGTTCCTGGCCGAGGAGCTGTACCAGAAGCTGGCCCGCCCGGCGGGCGCGCCGGAGGTCAGCGTGCACCTGGAGCGCCTGGCGGAGCCCGAAGCGCGCTTCGCGGCGGACGAGCTGGTGGCCCAGATGGACGGGGTGCTGCGGGTGGTCTCGCTGGCCCGCGCCGCCCGCGAGGGGGCCTCGCTCCGGGTCCGCCAGCCGCTGGCGGAGCTGCAGGTGGCGCCCCCCCGGGAGGTGGAGCGGGCGGGGCTGGCCCGCTGGGAGACGGTGATCCGCGAGGAGATCAACGTCCGGGGGGTGCGCTGGCTGGACCGCTCCCCGGGCGGGCGGGTGGCCCGGCCCAACTTCCGCACCCTGGGCAAGAAGTTCGGCCCCGCGGTGAACGAAGTGGCCGAGCGCATCCGGGCCGCCCACGAGAGCCCCGGGGGACAGGCCTGGCTGGAGGCCTGGGCGGCCGGCCGGCCGGTGCGGATGGAGGCCGCCGGCCGGGCTGCGGAGGTGGAGCCGGCCGACGTGGAGCTGGCGGAACAGGCCCCCGAGGGGCTGTCGGTGGCCGCCTCGGGCGGCTGGTGGGTGGCCGTGGACACCCGGCTCACCCCGGAGCTGGTCGAAGAAGGCCTCTTCCGCGAACTGGTGCATATGGTGCAGAATCTCCGCCGCGCCGCGGGCCTCAAAGTATCCGACCGCATCCATCTGGGGGTGGAGGCCGGCCCCCGGGCGGCGGGCGCCGTCCGGGCCCACGCGGAGGCCATCCGGGCCGAGGTGCTGGCGGTGGAGCTGGCCCCCCGGGCAGTCGAGGGCGGGGTGGTGGAAGAGAGCAACCTCATGGGCGAACCGGTGCGCCTGTCCCTGCGCCGGGCGGAGCCATCCGCCGCAGGGGACGCCCCGGCAGCCCGTTAACCGCAACACGGAGCTCGCGATGGAGAAGAAGAAGATCGTGGCGGCCCGCAAGACCGGCGCGGGAAGAGTCTCGGTGAAGGTGGAGAAGAAGGCCCCGGCCCGCCGGGTGTCCGGGGCCGCCGCGGCGGACAAGCCTTTCACCGAGGACGAGCTCCGTCACTACGAGGAGCTGCTCAAGGCCCGCCTGCGGCAGGCCGGCGCGGAGATGGAGCACCTGGAGGAGACGGTGCTCAACACCACCCCCCGGGACGCCGCGGGCGACCTGTCGGCCTACTCGTTCCACATGGCCGACCTGGGCACCGACGCCATGGAGCGGGAGCTGGCGTTCCAGATGGCGGCCAAGGAGGGGGGCCTGATCAAGGAGCTGCGCGAGGCGCTCAAGAGGCTCTACCGGAACGAATACGGCCTCTGCGAGCTGTGCGGGCTGCGCATCGGTCGCCCGCGCCTGGAGGCCGTGCCCGAGGCGCGCCTGTGCATCCAGTGCAAGGAGAAGGAAGAGCGCCGCGCCCGGATGATGCGCGAGTAGGGAGCGAACGCCGTTGTTCTGGCTGCCCGCGCTGCTGGTCCTGGCCGCCGACCGGCTGACCAAGCTCGCCGTCCAGCACCGCATGGTCGTGGGCGAGTCCCACCGCGTCCTGGGTGAGTTCTTCCGCATCACCTCGGTGCGCAACAGCGGCGCGGTGTTCGGGATGTTCCCCGGAAACCCCCTCCTGTTCCTGTGGATCTCGGTGCTGGCCATCCTGCTGGTGCTGGGGCTGTACGCCCGCGGCGGGCGCGGGCACCGGCTGCGCGCGCTGGCCCTGGGGCTGATCCTGGGCGGGGCGCTCGGGAACCTGCACGACCGGATCTTCTACCGGCAGGTGGTGGACTTCCTGGACTTCACCTTCGGCCGGTACCATTTCCCCGTCTTCAACGTGGCCGACTCGGCCGTGACCGTCGGCGTGGCGCTGCTGGCCCTCGACGCGTGGATCCACAGCGGCGCCCCCCGCGGGGAGGCCCCCGATGCGGCACCGCCTCCGGGTGACGCAGGAAGCTGACGGCGCGCGCCTGGACCGGTTCCTGGCGGACGCGCTGCCGGAGCACTCGCGCAGCCGCTGGCAGCGGGCGATCGCGGCCGGCGAGGTGACCGTGGACGGCCGGGCCGCCGGCGCGGGGCTGCGGCTCAAGGCCGGCCAGGCGGTGGAGGCCGCGGAGCCCGAACCGGAGCCCACGGCGCTGCAGGCGGAGCCGCTGGACCTGCGGGTGGTGTACGAGGACGCCGAGCTGCTGGTGGTGGACAAGCCCGCCGGGCTGGTGGTCCACCCCGGGGCGGGCCGGCGCGGCGGGACCCTGGCGAACGCCCTGGTGCACCGGTTTCGGGACCTGCCCACGGTGGGCGGGACGGACCGGCCGGGCATCGTGCACCGGCTGGACAAGGACACCTCCGGGCTCATGCTGGTGGCGCGCACCGAGCGCAGCCACCGCGCCCTGAGCCGGGCGCTGGCGGAGCGGCGGGTGGAGCGGCGGTACTGGGGCATGGTGTGGGGCGACCCCGGGGAATCGGGCCGGGTGGAGGCGCCCATCGGGCGGGATCCCCGCTCCCGGGTGCGGATGGCGGTGACCGCCGGGGGCCGGCCGGCGGCCACCGCGTTCCGGCGCCTGGCGGCCTACGGCTTTGCCAGCGAGCTGGAGCTGGCGCTGGAGACCGGCCGGACGCACCAGATCCGGGTGCACCTGGCGCACCTGCGGCACCCGGTGGTGGGGGACGCCACCTACGGCGGGCTGGCTCCGGCGGCGGCCGGGGTGCCGCCGGGGCTGCGGCCGGCCCTGGGGGCGGCCGCCCGCCGGCTGGGGCGGCAGGCGCTGCACGCGGCGCGGCTGCGGTTCCCGCACCCGGTCCGGGGTGATATGCTGGAGTATGAATCTCCGCTTCCCCCCGACTTGGAGGCCTTGCGCGAGGCCCTCCGGGCGCTGTTGCCGGCCTGAAAGGGGCGCGCGCGGATCATGATCGAGAAACTGCTCGAGCTGCTCATGCCCAGCCGCCTGGAGTACCTGGGCGTGCTGGCCAAGGTGGTGGAGGGCCTGCAGGGCCCGCTGGACCTCTCGGAGGAGGAGCTGTACGCCGCCTCCACGGCGCTCATCGAGGCCGGGACCAACGCCATCCAGCACGGCGGGAGCCCCGACCTGAGCCCGGTGCGGGTGACCCTGGAGGCGGGCGACGGGCAGCTGGTGATCGTGGTGGAGGACGAGGGGCGGGGCTTCGACCTGAGCCGCATTGACAGCCACGTGGCCGACCTGGACCACCTCTTCAACAGCCGCGGCCGCGGCATCTTCATCATGCGCTCGCTGATGGACGACGTGCAGTTCAGCTTCGGCCGCGAGCGCGGCACGCGGGTCCGGCTGCGCATGAACCGCAAGGCCAACGGCGCCTGAGTTGACCGCCTCCGAACGGATCCTGGGCTGTGACTACGGCGGCCGCCGCACCGGGCTGGCGGTGAGCGACCCCACCGGCACCATCGCCTTCCCGCTGGGCGTGGTGGAGGCGGACACGCCCCGGGAGGCCGCCCGCCGGGTGGCCCGGGTGGCCGCCGAGCAGCAGGCGGCCGAGATCCTGGTGGGCCTGCCGCTCCTGCCCAGCGGCGAGCGCGGCGCGCAGGTCGCGGCCACCGAGGAGTTCACGGCGCGGCTGGCCGAGGTCTTCCCCGGTCCGATCCGCTCCTGGGACGAGCGGCTGACCACCGCCCAGTCGGAGCGGGCGGTGCGCGAGATGGGCGGCGCGCACGGGCGCAAGGGGCGGGTGGACGAGGTGGCCGCCACGCTGCTGCTGCAGTCGTACCTGGACTCGCGCCGGGCCTAGCGGGCGCCGCCCCGGGCCGGCCGGGCCGCCCCCGCCTGGAGAGGAACTGAATGCGCAAGCTGGTCCGCCGCTCCCGCTGGGTGGGCCCCGGGACCCTGGTGGTCCTGGCGGCGGTGGCGGTGTTCCTGGTGGTGCACGAGTTCTCGCCGCCCGAGGCGCCCGCCGGCGCCGGCGCGGGCGCGCGCGCCCCGGTGTACCTGGACGTGCCGCGCGGCGCGCCGCTGCGCGAGGTGGCCGACCGGCTGGCGGGCGCCGGGCTGGTGCGCAACCCGGCGCTGTTCACGCTGGTGGGGCGGATCGTGGGCACCGACCGGCACATCAAGGCCGGCGAGTACGCGATCCGGCCGGGCACCGGGGTGCTGGACCTGCTGGGCCTTCTGCGCCGGGGCATGTCCAGCCTGGACCAGGTCACCATCCCCGAGGGCCTCACCGCGCGCGAGACCGCCCGGCTGCTGTACGCGCACGCCGGGGTGGACACGGTCGCCTTCCTGCGCCTGGTGCGCGACCCGGCCTTCGCCGCGAGCCTGGAGGTGCCGGCGGCCAGCCTCGAGGGCTACCTCTTCCCGGAGACCTACGCGGTGCTGCGGGGCTCGCGGGCCGAGGACGTGGTGCGGCTGATGGTCTCCCACGGGGTGCGGGTGCTGCACGAGGAGCTGAGCCGGGTGTCCAGCCCGCCGCCCTACACCGCGCACGAGATCGTGACCCTGGCCTCCATCGTGGAGGCCGAGGCGCACGACCCGCGCGAGCGGGCGCGCATCGCGGCGGTGTACTACAACCGCCTGCACCACGGCATGCGGCTGCAGGCCGACCCCACCGTGGCCTACGCCCTGGGGCGGCGCCCGGACCGGATCCTGCTGCGCGACCTGGAGGTGGACTCGCCCTACAACACCTACCGCAACTACGGGCTCCCGCCGGGGCCGATCTGCAACCCCGGGCGGGCCGCGCTGGAGGCCACCCTGGCCCCCGAGCCGGGCACCCGCGCGCTGTACTTCGTGGCCCGCGGCGACGGCACCCACCAGTTCTCGGCCACCCTGCGCGAGCACGAGCGGGCCATCGCCCGCATCCGCGGCGCGGTGGCCGAGGCCGCCGGCGCGGGCGGCGCGGCGCTCCCGGAGGCCCGGCGATGAGCCCCGAGCTGGACGGCAAGGCCCGCGAGCTGGTGGCCTGCATCGCCCGGATGGAGCGCGTGGCGGTGGCCTTCTCGGGCGGGGTGGACAGCGCGCTGGTGCTGGCGGCCGCGGTGCGCGCGCTGGGGCCGGAGCGCTCGGTGGGGGTGATCGGAATCTCGCCGTCGCTGCCGCGCCGGGAGCTGGACGCGGCGCTCCGGCTGGGCCGCGAGCTGGGCGCGCGGGTGGAGGCGCTCGAGACCCACGAGCTGGAGCGCGAGGGCTACCGGGCCAACGGCCCGGACCGCTGCTACCACTGCAAGACCGAGCTGTACACCGTGCTGGGCCGTTATGCGGAGGCCCACGGCCGGCCGGTGATCCTGGACGGCACCAACGCCGACGACCGGCTGGACCTCCGCCCGGGCCACCGCGCGGCCCGGGAGCTGGGGGTCCGCAGCCCGCTCCTGGAGGTGGGGCTGGGCAAGGAGGAAATCCGGGAACTTTCCAGGTCCTGGGGGATTACTGTCTGGAGGAAACCTGCGTCTCCCTGCCTCAGTTCGCGCATCCCACAGCTCGTGGAGGTGACCGTGCAGAAGCTGGGCGCCATCGAGGAGGCCGAGGCCTGGATCGCCGCGCTGGGCGTGGAGGGATTCCGGGTGCGGCACCACGGCGAGGTGGCCCGGCTGGAGCTGGATCCGCGCGACTGGGACCGGGTGCTGGAGCCGCAGACGCGCGCCGCCCTGGTGCGCAAGCTCCGGGAGCTGGGTTTCCGGCACGTCTCCCTGGATCTGGACGGTTTCCGGTCTGGCAGCCTAACACATTCTCCCAAGGAGAGTTGAGAGGACGTCATGGCCGACCCCAAGGGTGTCTCGAAGGTGGCCCGGGCGCGCCGGGAGAAAGTCCCGCCGCTCCCCAAGCCCAAGCCGTCCCTGGAATTCCACCGCAAAAACCTGTATCTCATGGCGTTGGCGGCTCTTAGCGTGGTCCTGGGCTACGTCCTGCTGGGGGCCCGGAGCCTGGACCTGGCGGCCCTCTTCCTGGTGGCCGGCTACCTGGTGTTGTTTCCGGTGGCCATCATGGTCAAGTGACTCTACGACTATGCGTTACGGGCGAATAGCTCAGTCCGGTCCAGAGCACTTGCCTTACAAGCAAGGGGTCACAGGTTCAAATCCTGTTTCGCCCATTTTTGGCTTGACTAGTTATGTGAAAGGTGATAACCTTTTCCACGAGTGGGGATTGCAGGCTCCGTCATCCTTTCCGGTGGGCTCGTTCGGAACACCCTGGTCCGGCGGGGCCCCGGAGGAGCGGCTAACATAGAATTTGACACCTAACCCCTTGTGTGCTATACTTCCTACGTCAAATTACGAGTAGGAGTGAGCCCAGAAGGGCCGTCGAATTATCTCTCTTCGTGCGAAGACATCGTTCGAAAGGAGGTGCAGGCCGCTCCCGAGCAGCGCAATACCATAGCGAATCCGCGGGGAAACGACGTTCTGTTCAACTTCGGAGGTGCATCGATGTCCAAGTTCGTAAGGATCGCACTCATGGTAGCTCTCGGGGTGGTCATGGCCGTTGGCATCTCTGCGGCTGCTGTGCCCGACCCGGGCAACTCCGTGATCGGGACGTGCCTGGCGTTCGCCCCCGGTGGTGAGCTGCTCTACACCGTCACGGTCAACGACCAGTTCGGCAACCCGATCAACAACGTGGCCGTGGACATTGACCTGACCTCGTGCAGCGCGGTGCAGGTGTGCAGCGGCCAGGACGCCGGCTTCACGGCGACCGGCAAGGTCATCGAAGGCCACACCAACGGCTCGGGCGTGGTGACCTTCACCGCGCGCGCTGGCGGAATCTGCCAGAGCGTCCCGGGCGACGGCCCGATCCGCATCTGGGCCGGCGGCGTCAAGATCGGCGAGCTGACCACCAACACCTCGATGGACCTCGACGGCAGCCTGGACCTGGGTCTGATCGACTTCAGCGACTTCGTGACCGACGAGAGCGCGCTGCCGCCGAACCTGGAGTCGGACTTCGACTGTGACGGCACGGTGGGTCTGCTGGACCTGAGCCTGTTCGCCACGAGCGAGTTCCTCCAGCCCTGGCACGGGTTCTGCCCCTGAGGACGGCGCGGGCGGAGTGGTACAGCCCGCACCTGCGTGATGCGAGATGGCCCCGCCGCAGTGCGGCGGGAGGGAATTTCGAAGCGTAGCTCACGCGAGGAGGTGAGGCCGACCGGGAAGAGTTATGGCAAAAGGGATTCAGCCTGTTCGGCCCCTGGTACTCGCAACTCGGATCCCCTGAGGAGGAAAGGAACTGCAACCATGACTAAGCTCCTGAAGACTCTGTTCATCGTCGGCGTGGTGTGCGTGCTGGCGGCGAGCCTGGCTAGTGCCGGCCAGAACTCGGGCGCGAGCGCTCAGCTCTACTGGCTGTCCGGCTCGGCGTCCAACTCGACGGCGCTGCCGTCCCGCAACTACACGGGCAACAACGCCATCGTCGAGGTCACCCTGAAGGGCAGCCTCGGCTTCAAGGGTGAGGACATCCAGCTCCTGATCAACGGGCTGGACCACGAGGGCGTTGGTGACATGTGGAACGGGAACTGCGGCAACTACACCTGCCCCGCGGTCTCCGGCACCTACACCTACGCCAAGTTCACCTACCCCGACGTGTTCTTCGCCTCGCCTGCGTGCACCGGCGTGCTGGTGGCCCAGACCGCGGCGACCCCCGTCTGGCACAGTGACGTCAACCCGTGCTTGGCCCCGAACAGCACCGCCCTGATCTGGTTGCAGGCGGCGGCGGGCGTGGGCAAGGCCCGGGTGGCGACCACTGAGTACGGCGCCATTGGCCTGAAGTTCATCATGAGCGGGTACTACGTTCCCGCCGACCCTGGCCCGCCGCCGGTTCCGCCGGGCTGCCCCGGTGGTAACGACGACCCGGCCGGTCCGGTCGGCATCTGCATCGCGCCGAACTGGCGTCAGCCCTGCCACGACACCGCCGGTGGTTCCCGGATCATGCAGACGGTGGACGTTTCGGGTAAGGGTGACTTCGTGCCCTACGCTTCGGGCTTCGAGTGGCTGACCTGGCACGGCGAGCTGGAGCCGGGTTCTCCCCCGAACCCCTGCTGGCTGGTGACCCCGGCCAAGACCACGACCTGGGGCCAGATCAAGCGGATGTACCACTAGACTAGGGTGGCGGGCCCGCGAGGGCCCCAAGCTCGATCGCCGGGGCGGCCAAGGCCGCCCCGGCGCTTTTTTTCCGGCCCGGGGGTGAAGCTCCCGGCCGGGTGGCCCGGGGCGCGGGGCGGGGGCCACCCGGGGGGGATATGGCCCCGGCCTCCCCGTCGTGCTATGCTCGCTCTGCCGTTGCGCAGGAGGGTGAGGCAGGCCCGGACGAGCTACCACCCAGGGAGCGGGCGCGTCCGGCATTGGCACCCGCAAGCGGACGCCCTGGGCAGGAAAGGAGAGGCAACCATGACTAGGCTCCTGAAGACTCTGTTCATCGTCGGCGTGGTGTGCGTGCTGGCGGCCAGCCTGGCCAGTGCCGGCGAGAACGCCAGCGCGACCGCCCAGCTCTACTGGCTGAGTGGCTCGGCGTCGGCCTCGACGGCGCTGACGACCCGCAACTACACGGGCAACAACGCCATCATCGAGGTCACCCTGAAGGGCAG
>DATKKS010000172.1:0-4741 GCA_035542815.1 Saccharimonadales bacterium (SeqCode)
CACAGCCTCGAGGTGATCGGGGAGAATCCCTGCTGGAACCCGGAGGGAACGAAGATCGCGGCGACACGCAACGACGGCATCGCCAATCTCACGCAGAGGCTCATCATTGCCGACTCCAGCGGGCACGGGAACTGGGCTTCGCATGGGTTCTTCTATGGCCGACCCGAATGGAGTCCCGATGGACAACGCCTACTCGCAGCTCTCGCCTCCCCTGACGAGATCCTTCCAGTTCGCGACACTTCCGGGACTGGAGTGCCTATCGTATGGCCTCTGCAGCAGTCCTTCAGTGGAGACAGCTTACTCCCGGCGTTCTACTACGAAGGTTGGGCGCGGGATGCCTCGCACGTGGCGGTCAAGTGCTACTACCAGCCGGCCAGCGGTCGAGATCCGGCGGACTGGCCGAGCGACTATTTCGTTGCGGACATCTCGACCGGAGCGATTGTGTCGCGGCTGACGACCACGCGAGCGGCCCAGGTTGCGGGCTACGACTTTCAGCAGCTCTCTCCCGACGGGCGGAAAGTCCTGTTCAGCGCGGACCTCTCTGGAGGGAACCGTAAGCTCTACGTCCTCGACGTGGCCACGCAGGTGTTCAACGCGCTTACGAACGGACCGGACGACGAATTCGGCCGCTGGGGCTCGGACAGCCAGACGGTGGTCTTCCTGAAAGGAGAGCCGGCGGGCGGGCCGTACTACCTGTACCGCACCTCGCTGGGCACTCCGGCGGGCGAGATTCGAATCGTGAATCAGGCCGTGCCGCACGGGAGCCCCGACCTCCACCTGGACTCCCGTGCGCCGTGAACTTGGGCTCGCCCGCCTACTCCTTCGGAACTCCCTCCTGCGCCAGCTTCCAGGCCGTCTGGTAGGCCAGGCGCGCGATGCTCTCGAGCAGCGCCGGGTTGAGCGTGGCCGGGGTGTCCGTGGTCAGGTGGAGGTGGGTGTAGCTGGGCCGGGACGCGAAGTACAGGTTGGGGATCTGGTGCTCCTGGAAGGGCGCGGCGTCGGCGCCGCCCCCCGGCCAGGTGGCCTCCACCAGGAGCTTCGCGCCGACCGAGTCCAGGTCGTGCGCCATCCGCCACAGCCGGGGGTAGCTCTTGCCGCCGCCCACCTGGATCGAGTCGCCGTGCCCCACGCAGTCCAGGTTGAGGTAGGCGACGATGCTGTCGAGCGGCACCGGCGGGCGGGCGACGAACCGCTTGGAGCCGAACAGTCCGGCCTCCTCCGAGGAGAACAGCGCGAAGATCACCGTCCGGCGGGGGCGCACACCGGTGCGCGCGAACGCCGCGGCGATGGCCTGCACCGAGGCCGCCCCGGAGGCGTTGTCGTTGGCCCCCGGGAAGTAGATCTCGCCCGCCTGGCTGCCCACGTGGTCCAGGTGCGCGCCCACCACCACGCACTGTCCGGCCAGCCGGGGGTCGGCGCCGCGCAGGATGGCGACCACGTTGACCGAGGGTTGCTGCGGGTGGTAGCTCGCGCGCACGATCACCCGCACCGAATCGCCCAGCTCGCGCGAAGCCGGCGCGTGGGTGGAGTCGATCCTCGCCTGCGCCTCGCCCAGGTCGAGCCCGGCGCCGCGGGCCAGCTCCTGGGCCGCCGCCACGTCCAGCTGCAGGCGCGGGAAGCGCTCGTCCTCCGTCCCCTCGCCCTCCAGCGTGCTGCCGATCGGCTTCTGCGGCTCGGCCTGCCGGGGCCGTGACACCAGCAGCAGCCCCACCGCCCCGTGCGCCGCGGCCACCAGGCCCTTGGGGCGGGGCAGGGTGCTGTCACCCCAGCCGGTGGTGTCCGCCTTGAACGGCGGGGCCTCCTTGAACGCCAGCACCACTTTGCCGTGGACATCCAGGCCGGCGTAGTCGTCGTAACCGCTCGCGGGCCGCGACAGGCCGTAGCCCGCGAACACCACCGGGGCGGTGAAGTCCCCCGAGCCGGTGAAACCGCGGGCCACGAAGTCCGGGCCCAGGCGGAAGGCGTGGCGCGAGCCGTCGCGGCGCACCAGCGCCAGGCTGCACGCCTGGATCTCGTCGTACTCGATGTTGAGCTTCTCGAAGTAGCCGTCCTCGCCGCCGGGCTCCAGGTGCAGCAGGCGGAACCGGTCGGCCATCTGCCGGGCGGCCGTCATGAAGCCGGGGCTGCCGGCCAGGCGGCCCTTCAGGTCCTTGGAGGCGAGGTACTCGACGGTGCGCATCAGATCCGCGCGCTGGATCACGGCCAGGCCGGGAGCCTCCGGGACCGGCGCGCCGCTGGCGGCAGGCGCGGCCGGCGGCGCGGCGGCCGGGAATGCGGCGGGGGCCAGCGAGCAGAGCAGCAGGACCAACAGGATCCAGACGGCCGGGCGCATCGGACCTCCCCAGGTAGGAGTCCAGGTGGGCGGGGGAGACCGCATCCTAGCAGGCCCGCGCGCCCGGGGCGAGGGCCGCGCGGCTGCGCGTGCCCGCTTCCCAGCCCGCTGGCCGGGAGCGCGGAGCTGGAGTAATATGCCCCGGAGCGGGCCCGCGGCGAGCCCGGCGCGGGATCGGCGCTGGAGGTGAGGACATGAGCAATCTGGTGGTCGCCCACTACCTCGACGGGCGCATGGTGAAGGGCACCAGCGTGGACGTGGACCCCAACAAGCCGCTGTGCCACATCCGCACCCGGGACGGGAAGATGGCCGAGGTGCAGCTCACGGACCTGAAGGCGCTGTTCTTCGTGCGGGACCTGGACGGCAACCCCAAGCGCCGCGACAGCAAGCGCCCCAACCCGGAGGACGTGCGGCTGCGCGGGGCCAAGAGCGTCGCGCTGTCCTTCAAGGACGGCGAGAAGCTGGTCGGGGCCACCCACCACTACCCGCCCACGCGCCCGTTCTTCTTCGTGGTGCCGGTGGACCCCAACGACAACAACATCCGGGTGCTGGTGAACCGCAGCTCGCTGGCCTCGGTCGGCCCGGGCCCGGCGCTGCCGGTCCCGTGAAGGCCCGCCCGCCCGCCGGCGGCATCTCCGAACCCACTCCTAACTTCCGTGAGGCGCATCCGATGAACCCGCTCCCGCCGTCCGATCCCGAGCCCGACCCCGATTCCGAAGCCGAACCCGCCGTCTCCGACTTCGCCCGGGCGCTCGAGGAGTTCGAGCACAGCGCGCGCTCCGCCGCGGCCGCCGCGGGCGCCGCGGTGGAGGTCCAGGTGGGCGCCCGGGTGCGCGGGAAGGTGGTGCACATCGGCGAGGAGCACACCCTGGTGGACTTCGGCGGGCGCAGCGAGGCGGTGGTGGAGACGCGCCAGTACCGGGCCGAGGACGGCACGCTCCGGGTGCGGGTGGGGGACGAGCTGGACCTGTTCGTGGTCGAGACCGGCGACCAGGTGGTGCTGGCCCCGGCGATGCGCGCCGACGCCCAGAGCGCCCTGCGGCAGATGCGCGAGGCGCACGCGGCGGGGATGCCGGTGGCCGGGCGCGTCACCGGGGTCAACGCCGGCGGCCTGGAAGTGGACGTGGGCGGCGCGCGCGGCTTCTGCCCGGTCTCGCAGATCGAGTCCGGTTTCTGCGCCGACCCGTCCGCCTTCGTGGGGCGCACCCTGGAGTTCCTGGTTACCGAGATTAGGGACGGGCGGAGCGGCGTGGTGCTCTCCCGGCGGCAGCTGCTGCGGCGCGAGGAGGAGGAGCGGGCGCGCGAGCTGCTGTCCACGCTGCGCCCCGGCGACGAGCGGGCCGGCACAGTCAGCCGCCTGGACGCCTTCGGGGCGTTCGTGGACCTGGGCGGCGTGGAGGGCCTGGTGCACATCTCGGAGATCCGGCACGAGCACGTGGGCCACCCGCGCGAAGTGCTGCAGGAAGGCGAGCGGGTGCGGGTGCGGGTGCTACGGATCCAGACCGGGCGCGACGGCCGGCCGCGGATCTCGCTGTCCATCAAGGCCGCGGCGCCCGACCCGTGGGAGGGGATCGAGGCCCGGCTGCCGCGCGGCACGCGGGTCCAGGGAGTGGTGGCGCGGGTGGCCGACTTCGGGGCCTTCGTGACCCTGGCGCCGGGGGTGGATGGGCTGATCCACATCTCCGAGGTCGCGCTGCACCGGGTGGCCCACGTGCGCGAGGTGCTCGCCGTCGGCCAGACGGTGGAGGCGGTGGTGCTGGACGTGGACCCGGCCCGCAAGCGGATCTCGCTGTCCATCCGGGAGGCGCAGGCGGCAGGGCTGCCGCCGGCCCGGGAGCCCGCGGCGGGCGAGGTGACCGACGGGCTGGTGGGGGCGGTGAAGCCCTACGGGGTGTTCGTGGACCTGCCCGAGTACGGCCCGCGGGCCAGCGGCCTGCTGCCGCGCGAGGAGACCGGCGAGCCGCGGGGCGCGGACCTGGCGCGGGCCTTCGCTGTCGGCCAGCCGCTACGGGTGGAGATTCTGGAGGTGAAGGAGGGGAAGATCCGCCTGGGTCTGACCCGCGCGCAGCCGCCCGAGTCGCAGCCGGAAGCGGCCGTCCCGGCGCCGACCCCGACGCCCGCGGCGGCCAAGGCGCCTCCCAAGACCGCCCTGGCGCTGGCCCTCCAGAAGGCCATGGAGGAGTCCCAGCGCAAGCGCGGGCCCTCGGGCGGCGGCCAGCCGGCCCCCTAGTCTACGCCGGGGGTTCGCGGCGGAGGGTTGCGGTTTCCCAAACCGTGGGTCGCAGGTTCGACTTCTGGCGGGGGCACCACCTAGGCCGGTGCAGCTGCGGGTAACGTCAAGAGTTGTGTGTCAGGAGCGGGAAGGGGGTCCCGGTTCCCTGCTTGTGGTTCTCGTAGGTGAAGATGGCG
>DATKKS010000173.1:0-5009 GCA_035542815.1 Saccharimonadales bacterium (SeqCode)
GCACCTACTCCGAGCCGCATGTGCCCATGGGGCTGCGGGTGCGGCGCACCTCCTTCGCCTGGTCCGCCGTGGGGCGGGCCGACTTCGTCGGGGTGCACTACGAGATCACCAACATGACCCGCCTGCTGGACGGCGTGGGCCACTCGCTGGACTCGGTGTACGTGGGCATGTACTGGCGGCCCCAGGCCGGCCCCCGGACCGGGACCGGGGCCACCGCCGACGATCTGTGTGGCTGGATCGAGATGGGCGCGAACGGGCAGGCCCCGCCCGACACCTCGTTCCTGCTGCCGGGCATGATCCCGGCAGCGGCCACGGCCCGCGACCCGCTCGCCATCATCCACGCCTCCCACGCCGACTCGGCCCTGCACATCTTCTGGTGCGCGGACGACAATGGCGACCAAGGGGTCACCCCGGGGGCCGGGGCCATCGTGCTGCTGGGGGCCACCGTCTTTCCCCGGCTGGGCTTCAAGCGCCAGCTCACCGACAGCGACTACCTGACCGACACGTACGGCAACGCCCCGCGGGGCACCCGGGTCAACACCTACCGGCTGTTCTACCCGTCGGTGCCCTACTACGAGGGCGGGCGCCCGGTCACCGACGCGGAACGGTGGGACGCCATGGCCGACGCCAGCCAGCAGCTCCGGGTGTTCCCCAAGCCCACCGCCACCGGCACCTACCGGGCGCTGTTCTCCACCGGGCCCTTCCTGGAGCTGGCCCCCGACAGCACCGTCGAGCTGGACATCGCCATCTGTGTGGGCAAGGCCGACTATGACCTCAAGGTGCCCTTCCCCGAGCGCTGGAACGACCTGGCGCGGTTCCGGCGCAAGATGGGCGACGGCATCCCCGGGGTGGAGTTCGACCCGCACCCGCAGAGCCTCCTGGAGGCCGGTCAGGAGGCCTGGCAGGCGTGGCAGGGGCGCTACAAGGCCAACCCCTCGTGGGTCCGGCTGACCTACTTCCCGTCGGGCGGGCCGGGCTCTGGAACCTCGTGCAGCGATCCGCAGGCGGATCCCACGGCCCCGAGCTTCCGGCAGTCGGGGCAGTACGGCCGGGAGACCTGCATCATGGGCGAGGCGGCGCGCAGCCTCCTGTACTACGACTGCCGCGACGTGGGGGACGAGACCGGCACCAACTACCGGTCGCTGCAGCCCGGGAAGTGCGTGTGGTTCGACCTGGACTGCATCGCCAGCACCGGCGCCTGCGACCGCATCCCGGGGCTGTACGGCTGCCCCGGCTGCCAGCACCTCACGGACCACGAGCGCTGGGTGGCCACGCTGCCCCCGGTGCAGCCGCGCCTGCGCACGGTGCCCGGCGACCACCAGATCGAGGTTCAGTGGGACGACCAGGCGGAGAAGCTCCCCAATCCGGTCACCGGCAGCTACGACTTCCAGGGCTACCGCCTGTACCGGGCGGCCGGCTGGAAGCGCGACACCGCCACCGGCCAGTCCGGCCCCAACTCGGACCTGTGGCAGCTGGTGGGTTGGTGGGCCCGCACCGACTCCCCGGACCAAGCGGGTGGGGCCGCCCCGCTGGACTCGGCGCGCAACCGTGCGATGGGCGAGGCGGCCACGGACCCCACGGTCACCTGTCCGGGCCAGGGCTGCCGGGTACACCCGGTGGGCTACTACCACTTCGTGGACCGGCGCGTCACGAACGGGTTCCGGTACTTCTACGCGGTGACCGCCTACTCCGAGCAGAGCACGTCCCTCAGCGGGTCCGACGCCGGCCGCATCCTCCGCCAGGAGTCCGGGCTCGCGGCCACCGAGTCCTCCGCGGTTGTCGCGCGCACCGACTGTGCGTCCGACGTGGCTCACGTGAAGGTGGTGCCCAACCCCTACCGCTTCCGCGCGGAGTGGGACCTCAAGCCCGCGGCGGCCGACGCCACCGGCACGCACATCAACTTCAACCACCTGCCCTGTGGCCACTTCACGCTGCGCATCTTCAGCGCCGCCGGGGACCTCGTCCGCACCTTCCACGAGAGCGACGCCCTCCGCTCCGGCACGCTGGAGTGGAACCTGGTCACGCGCAACGGCCAGGACGTGCACGCGGGCATCTACGTCTACTCGCTGGAATCGGACGTGGGGCAGACCGTGGGCCGGTTCGTGGTGATCCGATGACGCGCGCGGCGGGCGGCCCGGGACTCCGGGCGGCGCTGGGCGCCGGGCTGCTGGCGGCGCTCCTGGCGGCCGCCGGCTGCTCGCGCGCCCTCCAGAGAATCCCCATCCCCAACCAGCCACCGCAGGTCCACATCACCGAGGGTGAGGTGCTGTCGAGCACCCCCGCCAGGGTCTTCTCCCCGTACGTCGTCACCTTCCGGTGGACCGGCTACGACCCGGACGGAATGGTGGACCACTACGAGTACACCACCAGCGCCGCGGACACCGACTTGGCGCAGCGCACGCGCTGGATGTCCACCCACAACAGCGACGTGCGCCTGATGTACCGCGCCGATAGCGCCTACGCCGCCCTGGACGACTCCTCCCGGCGGGTCTTCACCTACACCCGCGCCCAGGGCTTCTTCGTGCGGGCGGTGGACCAGCTCGGAGCGCTGTCGCCGTGGGACGTGCGCATGTTCAACGCGTACAACATCGCGCCCACCACCCTCATCGTCACGCCGCTCAGCAGCACCACGCCGCTGATGGTGGGCCCGGTGACCACCCTGCGCTGGCAGGGCAACGACCTGGACTCGAACAATCCCGACCACCAGCCGGTGCGCTACCACCTGTTCGTGCAGGACGTGACCGACATGCTCCCACTGCGCGACTTCCGCGCGGTGGACCGGATGCTGCGCTTCACCGTCTCCTCGCGCGGCTTCTACGTGGGCGGGGACACCACCTCCCAGGTGCTGCCGCTGAAGGTCGGGCGCACCTTCTGTGCCGTCGTGCGGGCGATCGACGAGGCCGGCGCCGAGGAGCCGTTGCCCACGTCGCAGGCCGATCCCCTGGGGCAGACGCGCATCGCCGCGGCCAACGCCGCCCACCTCGGGCAGAACGCGACCCTGCTCAGCGCCATGCCCTCGGCGGCGGTCCCGCGGCTCTCGGTGACCGCCGGGGCGGTGACCAAGGCCTTCGTGGGCTACGACCCCGCCGCCTTGCTGCCGGTCCAGGTGCTCCTCGGGGTGAACTTCGCGATCGCCTGGCAGGCGGACGCCAGCGCCTACGGCGGCGTGGTCGTCGGCTACCGCTACGCCCTGGACATCGACGACCCGACCTCCCAGCACCCCCAGGTAATCCGGCCGGGCGGGTTCGCCTGGACCACCGTGGATGCGCGGGCCACGGTGTTCTTCCTGCCGCCGTCCTCGACAGCGGGGCTGCACAATTTCTACGTCGCCGCGGTGGACGAGGCCGAGGCGGTCACCATCGGGGTGGTGCAGGTGGAGCTTGTGGCTCCCACGTTCGACCGGTCGGTGATGTACGTCCTGGACTCACCGGACCTGGCCTCCGGCTACGGCGTGGGGCCGATGATGACCGTGGAGGAGGACGTCGCGTTCTGGCGGGACATCCTGGAGCGCGACCGATACTGGCTCAAGACGCTGTCGGGCAGCGCGACCGTGTGCCGCCCGGTGGCCGGGTCCGACACCTTCATCGTCAACCGGAACACCTCGGCCGCCAAGCGCAACATCCCGCTGTCGGTGCTGTTGCACTACCGGGTGGTGGTGTGGAACGTGCCGCAGGGGCGGCTGCTGGCGCCGGAGGACTACATCCTCCACCAGTTTGCGGCCAGCGGGGGCTACAACAACCTGGTGGCCTACCTGCTCTCCGGCGGGCACGTCTGGGGCTTCGGCGGCGGGTTCGGCAAGGCGCTCTCGGCACAGGCGATGCCGAGCTACCCCATTGACGCTGCGCACGAACTTGCCGACGGCGAGCTGGTGTTCGACGTCCTGGGGATCCGGGGAAGCTGCACCCTCGTCCCGACGCTCAACACCCACGTGAACCCCGCCAGCCATCCGGAGCAGGACCCCAGCCTGGAAACGATCCTGCCCTACCCCATCCCATTCTCGCGCCTCACCGCGCACGGCCGAGAGCGGACGCAGGTGGGGGCCCTGGAATTCGACGTGGGCCGCTACGACACCCTGCCGTCCAACCGGGCCGTCCCCAACCCGCCCTGGTCCATCAACAACGAGTGTCTCTCGGGCCTGCCCGACGAGTACAACCCCGGGGACCCGGACACCTCCGCCTGGCAGCCGGTGGCGATCTACCGCCCCCGAGGGCAACAGGCGCAGGCCAGCTTCACCGGCCTGAGCACGCCCGTCCCCCTGGACAGCACGGTGGTGGGCTGGTACCGGCGGGGCTCGACCCTGACGCTAGCCGCCAGCATCGTGAACGCGCCGTTCCAGCTGTACTACTTCGGGGTGGACCTGGGCCTGATGTACCGCGAGGAGGTGCGGCAGCTCGCGGACGTCGTGCTGTCCACGCACGGCTGGGACATCTACCGCGGCGGCTGCCCGCCGGCCCGCTCCGCGGGCCGGGCGGCCCGGAGGGCCGCCTCCCGATAGCGCGAGGGCCCCGGATCCGCCAGGATCCGGGGCCCCTTGCTCCGGCCGAGGCCGGCCTAGTGCATCAGCACCATCCGCCGGCTCAACACCTTCCCCTGCGACCTCAGACGTACGAAATACGAGCCCGCCGCGAACACCCGCGTGGGCCTGGTCGAAGGTCACCCCCACCGGATGGGACACCGTCTGCCGGGCGGGCGCCGCCACGCGCAGCCGCCCGCCCCCCCCGGCAGCGCCAAGGGGCCCGGCGCCTGTGGTAGAATGGGGGCACCCCTGTCCAGGAATGGAGGCCGCGGTCCTGAGCCCGCCACCCACTCCGAGGTCCAGTCCCCGATTCCAGTCCGGCCCACTCCCCCGCGGGCTGCATCGGCTTGTCCCGCTGCTCCTGGCGGCCCTCGTGAGCGCCGGCAGCCCGGCGCGCGCCGCCCGCCCGGGCCTGGATCCGAACGAGCCGCGGGCCCTGTCCCACGGCGCCGGGATCTCCGCGCCCTTCGCCCTCCCCGGGCGCGGCCGGGCT
>DATKKS010000174.1:0-2336 GCA_035542815.1 Saccharimonadales bacterium (SeqCode)
ACGCACTGATCCACGCGCGCGAGCCCGAGGGGATGCAGGCGCTGCTGCACTTCCTCTCGCTCCTGCACGACGGCTACGGCTCGGATCCCGACCTCACCTACCTGGTGGACCGGCGGGAGCTCTACTTCATGCCCCTGGTCAACCCCGACGGCTACGCGGTGAACGAGAGCATCTACGCCCAGACCGGCAGCTTCGGGCTGTGGCGCAAGAACTGCCGCGACAACGACCACAACGGCGTGTTCAACAACCAGGATGGGGTGGACCTCAACCGGAACTTCGGCTTCGAGTGGGGCTACGACAACCTCGGCAGCAGCCCCACGCGCAGCAGCGAGGCCTACCGCGGGCCGTCCCCGTGGTCGGAGCCCGAGACCCAGGGGCTGCGCGCGCTGTGCGACTCGCTGCACTTCGCCAGCGTGCTGAACTTCCACACCTACAGCGACCTGGTGCTCCTCCCCTACGGCTACGCCGACATCGTGCCGGCCGACTCGGCGGCGCTGTACGAGTGGGGCGAGGACTTCGCGGCCGACAACCACTACACCGTGGGGAACCCGCCGCGGGTGCTGTACGCGGTGAACGGCGGCGCCGACGACTGGGCCTACGGCGAGACCGCGGAGAAGCCGCGAGCGTGGTCCCTGACCACCGAGGTGGGGAGCCCCGAGGACGACTTCTGGCCGCCGCCGTCGAGGATCGTGCCGCTGGCCGAGGAGCCGTTGCGGACGGAGCTGGGCATGGCCTATCTCGCCGGCAGCTTCCTACGGCTGGAGGGCCCGCCCGCGGTGACCACCGGCGGCGGCCACCTCCACCCCGGCCAGCACGGCACGCTCCGGCCGGAGGTCCGCAACTGGGGGGTCTCGGGCAGCGGCGCCGGCCCCATCACCGCCACGCTCCGGAGCGCCGACGGCCTGGTGCCGGTGCAGGACAGCGTGTGCAGCCTCCCCCCGCTGGCCGCCGGGCAGTCGGGCGCGCCGGTGGACTCCGGCTGGCGCGTGTACGTGGGCACCGAGGTCCCGCCGGGGCGGGTGCTCAACTTCCGGGTCCACTTCGCCGACGCCGGCGGCTACTCCGGCACCGACTCGTTCCAGGTGCTGGTGGGCACTCCGGCCACGGTGTTCGGCGACAGCGCCGAGGCCGGGATGGCCCGGTGGACCTCCACCGGCTGGGGCCCGGACAGCAGCCAGCGCCACGACGGCGTCTACAGCTTCTCCGACAGCCCGTACGCCCACTACCCCACCAACGCCGACCGGCGCCTGACCCTGGCGCACCCGCTGGATCTCTCGGCGCTGGCCAACGCCTACCTGTGCTTCTGGACGCGCTGGGACATGGAGACCTTCTACGACTGCGGCACGGTGGAGATCTCGGCCGACTCCGGAGCCACGTGGACGCCCCTGGCGGGGCGCTTCACCCGGCCTGGGGCGGGCAGCGCGGGGGCCTTCGCCGGCGGGAGCCAGCCCCTGGGGGCGCCGGTGTACGACGCCCTGCGGCACGAGTTCGTGGAGGAGCGGATGGACCTGACGCAGTGGACCGGGCCGCTCGGGCGGCCGGTGCTGCTGCGGTTCCGGCTGCGCAGCGACAGCGGCACCGAGCGGGACGGCTGGTACGTGGACGGCATCCGGGTGCTGACCTACACCGACGCCGTGCCGCTGGCGGCGGGCGATCCGGCCCGGGCCGGCCGGCTTCAGCTCGGCCCGGTGCGGCCGTCCCCCTCGCGGGGGCCGGTGGGGGCCGAGTTCGACCTGCCCGCGCCCGGCCGCGCGCAGGCGGCCGTGTTCGGCGTGGACGGCCGCCGGGTGGCGGTGCTGCTGGACCGCACCCTGCCCGCGGGGCACCACTTCCTGGCCTGGGACGGCCGCGCCTCGGCCGGGGGCCGGGCGGCCCCCGGGGTCTACTTCCTGCGCCTTACGAGCGGCGGCCGCGAGGCCGTCCGCCGGCTGGTCCTGATCCGATAACCTGCCCGGGGGCAGAGGGTTGGGCTGCGAATTGACAGCCCCCGGGGGCTAGGGTTACATTACCGGCCTGGCCAAAATCCGATCCACTGTGGGATGGCTCGCGGAGTTCGGTGGGAGATTCTCACGCCCAGCCCCGGGGGAGCCGCACGGGCTGCGTCAGTGACGCGGGAGCAAAGGATGCCACAAGCCACCAGGGGGAACCAGGCCACGGGTGCCAAGATCGCTGACGTCTTCCGCCGGGCGAAGTCCTACACCAAGGCGCAGGAGGCGCGCGCCGCCGGCCTGTATCCCTACTTCCGTGCGATCCAGGAGTCCCACGACACGGTGGTGGTGATCGAGGGGCGCGAGATCATCATGGTCGGCTCCAACAACTACCTGGGGCTGACCCAC
>DATKKS010000175.1:0-13082 GCA_035542815.1 Saccharimonadales bacterium (SeqCode)
GGATGACCTGTGGTTAGGAGTGAAAGGCTAATCAAACCTGGTGATAGCTGGTTCTCTCCGAAATAGATTTAGGTCTAGCCTCGAGCCAGTGTGTCGCGGAGGTAGAGCACTGATTGGGCTAGGGGGCCTACAAGCCTACCAAACCCATTCAAACTCCGAATGCCGTTGACATGTATCTCGGGAGTAAGCCCGTGGGGGATAAGCTTCACGGACGAGAGGGGAACAACCCAGACCACCAGCTAAGGCCCCGAAGAGTCAGCTAAGTGTATAAGGATGTGGGATTGCGCAGACAACTAGGATGTTGGCTCAGAAGCAGCCATCATTTAAAGAGTGCGTAACAGCTCACTAGTCAAGTGGCCCTGCGCCGATAATGTCCGGGACTCAAGCTGACCGCCGAAGCTGTGGATCCTCGGTCGAGAGACCAGGATGGTAGGAGAGCGTTCTGCTGTAGGATGAAGAGGTACCGTGAGGTGCCTTCGACGACGCAGAAGTGATTATGCCGGAACGAGTAGCGAGAAAACGGGCGAGAAACCCGTTCACCGAAAACCCAAGGTTTCCTGAGGAAGGTTAATCCGCTCAGGGTTAGTCGGGCCCTTAGCCGAGGCCGAGAGGCGTAGGCGATGGAAAACAGGTCAACATTCCTGTACCACGGGGGCTGCGATCAAGACGCTATGGGGTGACGCAGGAGTGAAAGGTCAGCCGCCTGATGGATGGCGGTCTAAGCTTGTAGGAGGGTTGCGCAGGCAAATCCGCGCGATCAACTCCGAGAGGCGAATGGGAAACGAGTCTTCGGACAAGCCAACTGACCCTAAACCAGCTGCCGAGAAAAGCCTCTATGCGAGTAGTCCACGTGCCCGTACCGGAAACCGACACAGGTAGGTGGGGTGAGTATCCTAAGGTGCTCGAGTGAGTCTTGCAGAAGGAACTCGGCAAAATAGCTCCGTAACTTCGGAAGAAGGAGCGCCCGGAGTAGGTCGAGGGGTTCGCCCCCGAAGCCCAAACGGGCCGCAGAGAAATGGGTCAAGCGACTGTTTACTAAAAACACAGGACTCTGCCAAGCCGATGAGGCGACGTATAGGGTCTGACACCTGCCCGGTGCCGGAAGGTTAAAGGGCGCAGTCAGCCGCAAGGTGAAGCTGCAAACTGAAGCCCCGGTAAACGGCGGCCGTAACTATAACGGTCCTAAGGTAGCGAAATTCCTTGTCGGGTAAGTTCCGACCTGCACGAATGGTGTAACGACTTGACCGCTGTCTCCTGCAAGAGCTCGGCGAAACTGTAGCAGCGGTGAAGATGCCGCTTACCCGCGACTGGACAGAAAGACCCCGTGCACCTTTACTGTAGCCTGCCATTGGGTCTTGACCATTCATGTGTAGGATAGGTGGGAGTCTTTGAAGCCAGGGCGCTAGCCTTGGTGGAGACAACCTTGAAATACCACCCTTGGATTGTTGGAATTCTAACCTCTAGCCGTTAGCCGGCAGAGGGACATTGGCAGGTGGGCAGTTTGACTGGGGCGGTCGCCTCCTAAAGAGTAACGGAGGCGCGCAAAGGTTCCCTCAGGACGGTTGGTAATCGTCCGTCGAGCGCATTGGCAGAAGGGAGCTTAACTGCGAGACTTACAAGTCGAGCAGGTGCGAAAGCAGGCCAAAGTGATCTGGCGGTTTCAGTGTGGAATGGCCGTCACTTAACGGATAAAAGGTACGCCGGGGATAACAGGCTGATCTTGCCCGAGAGTTCACATCGACGGCAGGGTTTGGCACCTCGATGTCGGCTCATCGCATCCTGGGGCTGGAGAAGGTCCCAAGGGTTGGGCTGTTCGCCCATTAAAGCGGTACGTGAGCTGGGTTTAGAACGTCGTGAGACAGTTCGGTCCCTATCCATCGTGGGCGCAGGAGATCTGAGGGGAGTTGTCCCTAGTACGAGAGGACCGGGACGAACGGACCGCTAGTGTATCAGTTATCCCGCCAGGGGTATTGCTGAGTAGCTATGTCCGGATTAGATAAGCGCTGAAAGCATCTAAGCGCGAAGCTAGCCCCAAGATGAGATCTCCCCGGACGCAAGTCCCTGAAGGCTCGTCGGAGACTACGACGTCGATAGGCCGGAGGTACAAGGTGGGTGACCACTTCAGCCGACCGGTACTAATAGCCGTGAGACTTGGCCGATAATTCTTTTCAAGGTGCTTGCTCAGCAAAGCTGTCATGAACGTCTGCAGTTGGGATCCAGCCGCCTCGGTCCGCGCGAGGGGGCGGCGAATCGGATTTCCCGGTGGCTCTAGCGAAGGGGCAACACCTCTTCCCATTCCGAACAGAGTCGTTAAGCCCTTCAGCCCCGATGGTACTAGTTTGGAGACGAGCTGGGAGAGTAGGACGCTGCCGGGAATCTCTCTACGAGGCCCCTGGTCCTGGTGACCGGGGGCCTCGTGGCTTTCCAGGAGGATCCTCATGCTCGAGCAGAGGCTGAACGAGGACATGAAGGCGGCGATGCGCGCCGCGGACGCCGAGCGCCTGAGCACCATCCGCATGCTGCGGAGCGAGCTGCTGAAGCTCAAGAAGGACGGCAGCGGCCGGACGGAACTGCCCGACGCGGACGTGGTCCGGGTGCTGGGGGCGTACGCCAAGAAGGTCAAGGAGGCGCTGGAGCAGGCTGAGGGCGCGGGCCGTCCGGAGCTGGTGGAGCAGGCCCGCCGCGAACTGCTGGTGGTGGAGGGCTACCTCCCGCAGCAGCTCTCCGACGCCGAACTCGACACCCTGGTGGCCGGCGCAGCCGCAGCGGTCGGCGCCGCCGGCCCCAAGGACATGGGCAAGGTGATGAAGGAAGCCCAGGCGCAGGCGGCGGGGCGGGTGGACGGGCGGCGCCTGAGCGAGGCGGTCAAGCGCTTCCTGAGCGCCTGAGGCTCCCGCGTACCCTGCCGTACATCTTCCGTCCCGCCCGGGCCAGCGGCGCCCGCCGCGCCGCCGGTCTGCGCCCGGGTCCGCGCCCGCAACTCCCGTCCCGCCAGTGGCGATGGCCGGCCCCGACACCTGCGCCCCGCGTGGCACGCAGCGTGCAATCCCGCTCCCTCAGAAGACGGCGGCTCCCCGGCGGGCCGGGGGGCCTGGATAGGAGGGAGTGGGTCGGACTCTCTCCGATAGGTCGGGGGCGGGACGCAAGTCCCGCCCCCGATCGCTTTGGGCGCTGATCCGGGGGTCAGCTGCCCGCGCCGCTCACCAGCAGGATCTTCCGGGTGTGCGCCTGGGCGCCCACGGTCATGCGGCAGAAGTGCACGCCGTCCGGAGCGCGTCGCCCGTCGGACAGGTAGCCGTCCCACACCACCGTCTGTCCGGCGCCTGGCCGGGCCGACTCATCCAGGAGCACCCGCTCCAGCCGGCCCTGGACGTCGTAGATCGCGATCCGCACGGCCTGGCCGGTCACCTCGGCCGGCAGGTCGAAGCGCAGCGTGGTGCCCCGCTGTCTGGGGTTGAACGGGTTGGGCGTGTTCTGGGCCAGCCGGACCTGGCTGGGCGGCGGCGTGCCCGGCGAGTCCGCCACCGCGGTGCTCTCGTCCACCGCCAGGATCTGGTCGGCGGCCACGTGCGTCAGCAGCGTCACGCGCCGGTTGGGGCCGGCCACCGGCCAGGTGACCACCACGGTGTCCGCCAGCGTGGCCGAACCCAGGCCGAAGTGGACCACCTGGGACGGCTGCGAGCCCCATGCCTGGCCGCCGCTCACCTCGCGGCTCAGGTGGCGCCCTCCCACCTTGGCCAGCGCGTGCGCGCCGATGCCCACCCGGTTGGACTGCCGCCCGCGGAGGGTGAATTCCAGCCAGTGATGGCCGGCCGCCGGGTTGCCCTCGTACAGGATGTTGCCGATCTGGCTGGAGACGTACAGGTCCTGCGTGCCGTTGCGGTCCAGGTCGGCCGCCGCCACCGCCCGGGCCTGGGTGTTCACGTTGGCCAGGGACGAGGTGGTGAAGCTGCGCCCGTTCAGGTTGTCGTACAGGTTCGCGGGGCTCCGGTAGTTCACCATGTACAGGTCCAGGTCCCCGTCGTTGTCGAAGTCCAGCCACGCGGGCGAGGTGGCGTTCAGCCCCCCCTGCACGTTGGCCGCGTGGGCCGACTCCGTGAACGTGCCGTTCCCGCGGTTGTGGAACAGGTAGTTGAGCTTGGTCTCATTGGCCACCGCCAGGTCGGGCAGCCCGTCCCCGTCGTAGTCCCCCCACGCCACGCCGTAGCAGCGTCCCGACGTGCCCCCCATGCCGGCGCTCGCGGTCACGTCCTCGAAGCTGCCGTCGCTCTTCTGGTGGAAGAGCTTCACCCCCACGCCGTCCGCGTCGCCGTCCAGGCCCAGCGCCAGGTCGGGCCGGCCGTCCTGGTCGTAGTCCGACCACGCGGCGCTCACCGTGTGGCCGTTGTACTCCACGCCCCGGGTGACCAAGGTGAACGTGCCGTTGCCGTTGTTGTGCCACAGCTGGTTGGGGGCGCCGTAGTTGCCGATGTACAGGTCCAGGTAGCCGTCGCCGTCCACGTCCACCCAGCCGGCCGAGCGGGCCGAGCCGCCGGCGGTGATGCCGGCGGTGGGGGCGACGTCGGTGAAGGTGTAGCCAGGCGGGCCGTTGTTGTGAAACAGGTGGATGCCCTGGATGCTCGCGACCACCAGGTCCAGGTTCCCGTCGTTGTCGAAGTCACCCCACGCGGCGGCCTCGTGCTCCTCGACCCCGGCCAGCACGCCCAGGGTGGAGGCCACGTCGGTGAAGCTGGCTCCGTGATTATTCCGGTACAGCCGGTCGGTCAGGCCCTGGCCGGCGGAAGCGCCGGTGTTGCACACGTACAGGTCCGGATAGCCGTCGTTGTTGTAGTCGCCCCAGGCCACGCCGCGGGAGCTGTAGCCGTTGGACACCCCGGTGGCGGCGGTGGCGTCGGTGAACCCGCCGGTGGTGGGCGAGCCCTGGGTCACCCGGAGGTCGTAGGAGCCGTAACGGCCGATTCCGGACGCGTGCGCGCAGTGCGCGTAGCACGTGCCGGTGTAGGTGGCGGTGTAGTTGACGCGGGAGGAGGGGTCGCCGGTCGCCCGGTTGTCGTTGGAGGCGATGAGCGTGAGGGTGTCGGGCCCGTACAGCTCGAGGTAGGTGTCGGCCGAGCCAATCAGGTCGGTGGTCTCGGCCACGTAGGTCAGCCCGGCGGTGACCGAGAAGCGCTCCCAGTCGGAGTCGCCCGTCGGGTAGAACGTGTGGTGGGTCGGGGTGCCGTCGGTCGGCGTGACCGCGGCCCGGGCGGCGAAGTTGTCGTTCTCCCGTGCGTCCGGGTAGAACTCGATCTGCTCGAGCTGGAAGGAGGTGATCATGTCGGCCTGGTGGCCCCAGCCCCGCGCGAACCAGCCGTCCCAGAACGCTTCCAGGGTGACCGCCGCCCCGCCCGGCGGCGACGCCAGGTAGTTGTGGAACACGTCCCAGGTGTCCGTGTCCGGCAGGGACAGGTTGTCGTCCACCACCGGCGGGCTCACGTCCCCCATCGGGTCCACGTCCACGATGTCCCACAGGGAGGCCGTGACCGAGACCTCGCTGGCCGCGCCCACGGCGGTGATGCTGGGGGTCTCGATCTCGTAGCTGAAGTTGTACCCGGGGTCGGCGGCCTCGCTGAACAGGTCGCAGTACCAATCGGGGTACGAGAGCCCGGTCCACCGGCGCACCGACTGGCCGAAGTAGGTGGCCCAGCCCTCCGACCACGACAGCCGCAGGTCCTGGTCGTTGTCCCCCAGGTAGTGGGTGCCGCCCGGGCTGTCGTCCCGCGAGAAGAGCGCCGCCATGAAGTGGCCCTGCTCGTGGTTGATCACCGGGTCGGTGTAGCCGTCGTCCATGGTCAGGTGGATGGCCCCGCCGCTGTAGTACGCGCCGTCCATGGTGGTGGGGTTCCAGTAGGCGTCCAGCGGCGTGGAGGGGCGCACGCCCCCGCTCGCGTAGGCCTCGTAGTCGACCCCGTTCTCCAGGCAGTCCAGGATGTTGAAGGCCTCTCCGGTGGTGTGCATCGGCGCCACCATGGGCGAGCCGGCGTTGAAGCTCACGTCCTGGTCGGACGGGTGCCCCGCCACCGTCGGCCCGCGCACCGCGTAGATCGCCCGGCTGTACGGGTCGGTCCGCACGTGCAGCCGGTACAGCGTGGAGTCCGCGGCGTAGGCCAGCGCGCGCACGTACACGTCGCGGGTCTGGGAGTCGGTCACGTTGAGGGTGAAGCTCCCGGAGGCATCGGTGCCGCCGGTCGCCAGGATCGCGCCGGTGGCCTCGTCCAGAACCTGGACCACGGCCTTGCGGATGGGCAGGTTGGCGGTGGCCCCGGTGAAACCCTGCGGGCCGTAGATCCGGTCCACGTACTGGAACACCCCGGTGGCGATCCAGTTGGCGCGGGCTGGGCTGGCCGCCGCCAGCGCCCCGCACGACAGCAGGATCCCGAGGGCCAGGCTCCGGCGGCCGGGGCTCATCGGTTCACCCCGGCGGCCGGGAACTCCATCACCGCGTTGCCGTCCCAGCGGCTCTCGTGACCCACGGCCGGGCGGGCCGGCTGGCCGTCGTCGAACGCCAGGTACGCGCCGCTGCTGAGCGCGCTGCCGCTGGCGAGCCGGAAGGTGACCTTGACGAACACCTCCGAGTGGCCCCGCGCGGGCAGCGACACGCCCATCGGCACGGCGCGCCGCGCGCCGGCCGCCATCGGCCCGGCCAGGTTCCGCTGGCCGCCGGCCCACTGCGCCCCGCCGCTCAGGCTCACCTCCAGGTGGAGGTCCTCCACCGGGCGGAGCGCGGTGATCCGGGCCTCCACGTGCGCGGGCTGGCCCGGGGCGTGATCCAGCAGGCGCAGCTCCACGGCCACCGGAGACAGCGGTTTGCAAGATGCGGGGTGGGCGGGTCCGGGGGCGGCGGAAGCGTCCGCCGCGAGGGGCACGAGCAGCGCGAATGCCACGGCGGAGATTCGGGCGCAGGTCAGGACGCGGGGCATGAAGTGGCCTCCGGTTGAGGTGCCGTGCTGGGCCGGGCCGCCAGGGTGCGGCGCCTGCCGGGCCTTAAGATCGTGCCCAGTATAGGCCATCAGGGGCGGTGCGTGCTGCGGCAGCCGTGTCCCCGCGGGTGCAGCCGCTTCCGGCTTCCTGGCCCGCCCGGGACAGTCCGCGCGCGGGCCTGCCGGCGACCGCGGCGAAGATGTTATTTTACAATTAGTTGCCACCTCCGCGCGGACGCCGCCGGACGGCACGGGGGATGCAATGCCGGGTGGCAGTACTCGGACACCGACCAGCTCGTTCTGTGATATAACCACCGGGAGCATGGTCATGAAGACCCCAAATCTCCGCTTGCCGATCCCCCTGGCTCTGCTGCTGGCCGCGGCGCTCCTGCCGCGTCCGGCGCTAGCCCAGTCGTGCCTCGAGGCGCAGCGCGAGATCACGGCGGCCGACCGCACCCTGCAGGTGGTCAGCCCGGTGGTCCAGGGGTCCGGCGACGCGACCGCCGCCGACCAGCTGGCCCGGGCCCAGCTGCTGGAGGGGCAGGCCAAGGCCGCCTTCACCGAGGGGCGCTGTCCGCTGGCGGCCCGGCTGGCGGGGCGCGCGCGCGAGCTGGCCGACAAGGCGCTGGTGCGCGTGCGCCGGGGGGCCGGGGATCGCAACGTCCGGCCGGATTTCGCGCGCCGGGAGCTGGAGCGCACCGACGAGATCCTCGCCCGCGCCGCGCCCCGGGTGAAGGAGAGCGGCAGCGACCGCGCCCAGATCGTGCTGGACGGCGCCGCGGAGTCCCAGACCCGCGCGTGGGCGCTCGTCCGGGATGCCACGGCCGCCGGAGCGCCCGACCAGGCGCGCCTCGCCACGGCGCTGGAGCTGACCATGAAGGCCCGCGACGGCGCGCGCCAGGCGTTCGACCTCGCCACCCAGAACAGCGGCATGAACCCCGACCGGCTGGCGGAGGAGCTGCGCCTCACCGACGGCCAGATCGCCACCGCCGTGGAGTGGAGCCGCGCCGCCGGCAGCTCCGGCAGCGCGGCGCGGCTGGAGGTCGCCCGCTCGATGGAGGAGCGCGCGCGGCGCCGCTTCGAGCAGCGCGACTACCCCGAGGCCCTGGGCCTCACGCAGCGGGCTCGCCAGCTGGTGCGGGACGTGCTGTCGGGCGCCGGGCAGGTGGACCCGGCCGAGCTGGACCGGGCGATTCAGGCGGCCCGGTCGGCGCTGGACCGGGCCCGCTCCGCGGGGCTGCCCGCCGACGGCCTGCGCCTGCTGGGCCAGGGCGAGCTGCGCTACAGCCGGGCGGTGGAGCAGCGGGACGCCGGCCACCCGTGGGTGGCCCTGTTGAGCGCACGCGCCGCGCGGGACCTGGCGCTGCGCGCCATGGGTGGGACTCCGTAGCCGTCCCACCGCGGGAAGCCACACGTTGCATCGAGCGACTCGGCCACCGACCGGCAGTCCCTCGAGCGCCCTGCGGGCCGCCGCCCTGATCGCCGTCCTCGTGGCCGGCTCCTGGGCCGCCGCCCCGGCCGGGCCCCGCGTGCGCCTGGACCTGGGCCCCACCTACGAGTTCACCAACCTCGTGTATCACGCCAGCCAGCCCATCTACGTCACCACCCTCACCGACTCCACCCTGAACGACACCACCGCGGTCTTCCGCGACAGCCTGGTGATCGCCGACAGCCCCGACGGCGAGCTGGGCCTGCTGGTCCGGGTGGCGGTGGGGGACACCGCCGCGCCGGAGCGCTACTACTACGTGGAGCCCGAGCTGCGGCTGGCCAGCGCGCTGGTCACCGGGCACCTGGACGGCACGGTCCGCTGGAGCGGCCGCCGGGGCCTGGTGGTGGGGCTCGACCAGCGGCTCGAGCACAGCCTGGACCAGCGCTTCGGGATGTCGCGGCGCTATGACACCGAGTTCCTCGCCGGGGAGCTGGGCCTGCACTCGACCGACCTCAACTGGTCGCTGGACTTCCGGCCGCAGCTGCAGCTGGACCGCACCAACGGCTCCCTGGGGAGCTATTTCCAGGACGCCAACGGCGACCGGCTGGAGCTGGGCGCGACCCACCTGGCCCTGTCGGGCGCGCTGCTGGAGCTGGACTCGTACGTGGGCTCGCGCGCCTACCCGGACTCGGCCCTGCGGGACTACCGGGAGGGCTACGCCGGCCTGCGCTGGGACCAGCCGCTGCCCGGCGGCCTGCGGTCCATGCTGAGCGGCGAGTACGAGCGGCACGGGGGCGACCACCCGGCGCTGCGCCACGACCTGTTCGGCCGGGGCTACGGCAGCCTGGAGCTGGTGTGGGAGGCCGGCCCGTGGACCGCGCGCGGCCGGGCCGAGGGCGAGATCTACGGCTACCCCAACCCCGACTCGGTGTTTTTCGACACCCGCCTGTGCCGGGCCGAACTGGGCGCCGGGCGCTCCGCCGGGCCCCTGGAGCTGGAGCTGCGGCCCAGGCTGGAGCGGCTGTCGGCCCCGGACCTGCCGGCCGAGGACTACCGCCAGATCTCGCTGCTGCTCACCGCCACCCGGCTGGCGGGCGGCTTCGCGGACGTCTCGGTGGAGGCCGGGCGCCGGCACTACCTGGCGCGCGAGGAGCAGCTGGCCTCCGGCAGCGAGGACGTGCAGCCCACCCACTCGGACTTCCACGTGTACAGCGTCTCGGTGGTGCTGTCGCAGCCCCTGGGGCGGCGGGTGGCGCTCAAGGGCTCGCTGGACTACCTGGCCGAGGTCCACGACAACCCCGCCGAGAACAACCACATCGTGTTCCTGAGCACCGAGCTGGTGGGGTCCCTGGGATGGGGCGGCCCCCGGCCGCGGCCCTGACCCGCGCGGCGCCCCCGGCGGCCGGGGAACCTGCCCCGGCCGCGCCCTAGAGGCCAGCGGACCGGGCCCCGCGGCGCGCGGCCGGGCGGGCCGCCAGATTGTCTAGGCCGTCCCGGTGTGCTAACGTTTACCCTCTGTCAAGCTGAGACTTAGGTGGGTACCCCGGGGTCGCGCCGAGCTCCCGAGGTACGTCGGGACCGCGGCGTGGAGGTGTGCCTTGAGAGAGTTCGAACCTGCCCAGATCCGGAACGTCGTCTTGGCCTCACATGGCGGCGTGGGAAAGACCTCCCTCGCCGAGGCCATCCTGTTCGACACCAAGGCCAGTGCCCGCCTGGGCCGCATTGACGAAGGCAACACCCACCTAGACTTCAGCCCCGACGAAATCGCGCGCAAGATCTCCATCTCGCTGGGCGTGGGCCACTGCGAGTTCCAGAACCACAAGGTGAACCTGCTGGACGCCCCCGGCTACGCGGACTTCGAGGGCGAACTCGTGTCCGCGGTGCGCGCCGCCGACGGCGCGCTGCTGCTGCTGCGCGCCTCCACCGGCCCCGAGGTGGGCACCGAGCGTGCCTGGCAGGTGCTGCAGGACCACGGGCTGCCGACCCTGGTGGCGGTCAACATGATGGACAAGGAGCACGCCAACTTCTCCGCGGCCGTGGCCGGCTTCAACGAGCGGCTGGGGGGCCGCGCGGTGCCGCTGGAGCTGCCGGTGGGCGAGGCGGAGAACTTCCAGGGCGTGGTGGACCTGATCACCATGAAGGCGCGCATCTACCACAAGGGCGACGGCCGGGTGGAGGAGGCGCCCGTGCCCGCGGAGCTGCAGGCGGCCGCCACCGAGGGCCGTGGCCGGCTGGTGGAGGCCGCCGCCGAGGGCGACGACGCGCTCATGGAGAAGTACTTCGCCGAGGGCGACCTCAGCCCCGGGGAGATCGAGCGCGGGCTGCGCGCGGCGGTGCTGGGCTGCAAGTGCCAGCTGGCGGTGTGCACCTCCGCCTACCACAACCAGGGCATCTCGGGGTTGCTGGACGCGGTGGTGCGCTTCCTGCCCTCGCCGGTGGACCGCGGGGCCATGAAGGGCGTCCGCCCCGGCACCGAGGACGAGGTGCTGTGCCGGCCCGACGCGTCCGAGCCCTTCGCCGCGCAGGTGTTCAAGACCGTGAGCGAGCCCCACGTGGGCGAGCTGTCGCTGTTCCGGGTGTTCTCCGGCGCGGTGGAGGCGGGCCGCGAGGTGCACAACTCCACCCGCAACCACCCCGAGAAGCTGGGCCAGGTGTTCCTGGTGCTGGGCAAGGAGCGGCGCGAGGCCGCCCGCATCGCGGCCGGGGACATCGGCGCCGCGGTCAAGCTCAAGGGCACCGCCACCGGCGACAGCCTGTGCGCCCGCGAGCGCCCGGTGGTGTTCCCTCCGATCGACTTCCCCGAGGCCCAGATCACGGTGGCCTTCCGGGCCAAGGCCAAGGGCGACGAGGAGAAGGTCGCCAGCGGCGTCCAGAAGCTGCGCGAGGAAGACCCCACCGTGCGCATGGAAGTGGACGGCGCCAACCGCCAGATGCTGCTGCACGGCATGGGCGAGGTCCAGCTCGACGTGCTGGTGGACAAGCTCAAGCGCAAGTACGGCGGGGAGATGGAGCTGGTCAAGCCGCGCATCCCGTACCGCGAGACCATCCGCGCCAAGGTGGAGGAGCACTACCGCCACAAGAAGCAGACCGGCGGCCGGGGCCAGTTCGGCGACGTGCACCTGCGGCTGGAACCGCTGCCCCGCGGCGCGGGGTTCGAGTTCGCGGACGAGATCAAGGGCGGGGTGGTGCCGAACCAGTACATCCCGGCGGTGGAGAAGGGCGTGGTGGAGGCGATGACCGAGGGCATCCTGGCCGGCTACCAAGTGGTGGACGTGCGCGTGGCGCTGTTCTTCGGCGGCTTCCACACCGTGGACTCCAGCGAGATGGCCTTCAAGATCGCGGCGCTCAACGCCTTCAAGAACGGCATGGCGCGGGCCCAGCCGGTGCTGCTGGAGCCCATCGTGGAGCTGGAGGTGCGCACCCCCAAGGACTACATGGGCGACATCATGGGCGACCTGTCCTCCAAGCGCGGCAAGATCCTGGGCATGGAGGACACCCCGCGCTTCCAGCGGATCAAGGCGCTGGTCCCGATGGCCGAGCTGTACAAGTACTCGACGCACCTGCGCAGCCTGACGCAGGGCCGCGCGCACCACTCGTTCCGTTTCTCGCACTACGAGGAGGTGCCGCGGGACCAGGCCGAACGGCTGATCTCCGAGCACAAGGCGGAGAAGGAAGCGGAGCAGGCGCAGAAGTAGCGGCGCGCGGCCCCGGCGCGCCGCGGGGACCCGAGGTGGGCGATGTCCGGCCACTCCAAGTGGAGCCAGATCAAGCGCAAGAAGGGCAAGGCCGACCAGGAGCGCGGCAAGCTCTTCTCCAAGCTGATCCGGGAGATCACCGTCGCCGCCCGCAGCGGCGGGCCGCCGGAGGGGAACCCCCGGCTGCGCTCCGCCATCCTCACCGCCAAGGCCGCCAACATGCCGGCGGACAACATCGAGCGCGCGGTCAAGAAGGGCACCGGGGAGCTGCCCGGGGTGGTGTACGAGGAGGTCACCTACGAGGGCTACGGGCCCGGCGGGGTGGCTATCCTGGTGCACTGCCTCACCGACAACCGCAACCGCACCACCAACGACGTGCGGCACGTGTTCACCAAGCACGGCGGCAACCTGGGCGGGGCGGGCTCGGTGGCCTGGAAGTTCGAGACCCGCGGCGTGATCACGGTGGAGCGGCGGGCGGTGGACGAGGACGCGCTGCTGACCGTGGTGCTGGACGCCGGGGCGCTGGACGTGGACACCGGCAACTCCGAGGCCTACGAGGTCCTGGCCGCGCCGGGCTCCCTGGAAGCGGTGCGGCAGGCGCTGACCCAGCACCAGATCCCGGTGGCCGCCAGCGAGGTCACCAAGATCCCGCAGAACACCATGACCATCGACCCGGGCGAGGCGGTGAAGGTGGTGCGCCTGATGGAGGTGCTGGAGGAGCTGGACGACGTCCAGCGGGTGTGGTCGGACGTGGAGCTCTCCGACGAGGTGATGGCCAAGCTGGGCGGGTAGGGCGCGCCGCCGCGCGCCGCCCTCCCGGGGGACGCAGCGCTGATGCAGACCGTCCTGGGCATCGACCCCGGCAGCCTGGTCACCGGCTACGCGCTGGTGCGGCAGTCGGGGAGCCAGCTCGAGTGCCGCCACTCCGGCCGCCTGGCCCTCGGGTCGGGGGACCTCACCGCGCGCCTCACCCGCCTGTTCCGCGAACTCGACCGCCTG
>DATKKS010000176.1:0-4227 GCA_035542815.1 Saccharimonadales bacterium (SeqCode)
GGGGCGCGAGCCGGCGCGTCCGGACCGGGCGCGGGCGCTGCTGGGCCTCGGCGCACGGTGAGCGCGCATTTTGCGCGAACGGTGTCGCTTGACGGCCCCGGGCGCGCGGCGCTAGGTTCGCCGCAAATCGCAGAGGGGAACGGGCCTCCATGACCAAGGCGGACTTGATCGAGAAGGTGCAGGCGGCCCACGGCGAGCTTTCCAAGCGGCAGGTGGCGATGCTGCTGGACACGGTCTTCGACCACCTGGCCAAGAGCATCCGCAAGGACAAGCGCTTCTCGATGCCGGGGTTCGGGACCTTCGTGGTCAAGCGCCGGGCGGGACGGGTGGGGCGGAACCCCAAGACCGGCGCAGAGATCCAGATCGCTCCGACAAAGACGGTCGGCTTCAAGCCAGCGCCGGAGCTGAAGAGGGCGCTGCAGGGGTGATCCCATGCCGGCAGCCACGACGCTGGCGCAGTGGTTGAAGGGTTTCCGCTCGCTGCACGAGCGGGGGCGCGCGGGCAAGCTCTCCGCCGCGGAGGCCGTCGAGTACCGCGAGGCCCGCGACGAGCTGGCCCGCGCCCTCCTGGGCGCTCAGCGACTCACCGTGAAGCCGGGCGAGACGCCGCGCCAGTCGCTGCGGGTGGCCCGCGCCCTCCAGGTGGACCTGGACCTGGTCACCTCCAACGCCCGGGCCATCACCATCGACGTGAGCAGCGGCGGCTTCGCCTGCCTGCTGGCCAAGGCGCCGCCGGCCGGCGACGAGTTCGGCTTCACCCTCCGCCTGCCGGGGGGCGAGGCCCTCTCCGGCAAGGTGCGGGTGGCGGACGTGAAGCCGCAGCAGGGCAACGTCAGGGTCTCCTTCCAGTTCTGCGGGATGCCCCCGGACGACCGCGAGCGGGTGGAGCTGTTCGTATTCGACACCGTGCTCGATCTGATGGTCTCCTAGGGTACCGCCGCGACTAGCTCTTCGGTGCCTCGGCGGGCTTGGCTGGCCTGAGGTCGAAGTCCACGTCGAGCTGCATGGTCCACATCCAAGTGGCGCCGTGGTCGCCGGTGACGTGGGGCATGGCCTTGTAGAGATCGGTATCCTGGAAGAAGACCGGGCCGGCGATGACGCCGATGGCCGGGGTGAAGTAGGCCTCGAGGCCCGCAGAGATGGCCCCGTACCAGTTCCTTCCGGTGGCGATGTCGGCCATGAGGTTCAGCTTGTTCAGCCCGGTCAGGTTGACGGTGATGTCCGGGCTCACGTAGCTGCCCTCGAACCCGGCCCGGTTCACCTTGCCGTCCGAGCCGGTCCACAGCAGCTTCGAGCCGGCACCATAGTAGCCACCCACGGTGAAGGTGCCGATCTTGTCGAAGGTCTTCCCGATGTCAGCATGGAGGAGGTGGTAGTCGGAGACGTCCTTCTTGAACCCGGCGCTCTGGATGCCGGCGGAGACGCCCGGCGACCAGGCGCCGAACGCACCCTCGGGCAGCGTCAGCTTGCCGTTCAGCTGGAGGTAGTTGGCGGTGCCGCCCGGGTAGAAGAGGTCGGCGCCGATCTCGCCCTGGAGCTTCTCGAAGGGCAGCACCCCGATCAAGATGCCGTTGTCGATCTGCAGCGCGTTCTGCTCGGCGAAGTAGGTATCGAAGTCCAGGTGGGGAACGAGGAAGGGCTGTGTGTAGGTCGTGGCCGGCGTCCAGACGACGGTGGACGGCGTGGCCTGCGCACTTCTGGCGACGGCGAGGAGCGCGATCAGGGCGGTCGCCTCGAGAGCCCTCTTCATGGTTTGGTCCCTCCGGAGGAAGCGGTTGAAGCTGCGCAGGCGCGCTGTGCAGCGCGCGTGCCGCCGCGGAGGGCGTTGATTCCTTCCGGATCTTTCTTCGCTCCCGGCGCGCCTGCCGCCGCATCATGCAGCGGGCTGCGCCCGGGGCAGGCAAGCGCGGGTCCGGCCGCCGGCGCCGCCCCGAGGGGAGCGCGGCGAGGGGGCGCGGGTCAGCCGGCGGTGTGGCTGCCGGCCGCGGTCGCGCCCGCCGAGGGCCGGTGCCCTCCGAAGGTCGAGCCCGCACCCGGGGCGGAGTCGACGTCGGCGGTGATGTAGCCGCGCTCGCCGGTCTCGGCCTCGTCGAGGCCGGCCCACTCGTCCTGCTCGTCGGCCCGCAGCGGGGTCAGGGCGTTCACCGCCTTGAAGAGCACGAAGGAGACCCCGCCGGAGAAGAGCATGGTGGCCAGGACCCCCACCGCCTGCTTCCCCACGAGCAGCAGGCTCCCGTCGGCGCCGCCCGGGTTGATCCGGGTGGAGGCCAAGGCGCCGGTGAGGAGCGCGCCCAGGGTTGCGGCCACGCCGTGCACCGCGAACACGTCCAGCGCGTCGTCCAGGCCCAGCCGCGGGCGCAGCCGGACGGCGGTGAAGGAGGCGCCGGCGGCCAGCGCGCCGATGACCAGGCTGGCCATGGGAGTGACGAAGCCGGCCGCCGGGGTGATGGCCACCATGCCCGCCACCGCGCCCGAGGCCAGGCCCACGCCGGACATCTTGTCGTGCAGCGCCAGCTCGATGAGCCCCCAGGCGAGGGCCGCCGCCGCCGGGGCGAGGAAGGTGTTCACGAAGGCGGAGCCGGCCAGGCCGCCGGCGGAGAGGGCGCTGCCGCCGTTGAAGCCGAGCCAGCCGAACCAGAGCAGGCCCATGCCCAGGATGGCGAATGGGACGTTGTGCGGCAGCACCGTGGGGGCGCGCAGGCCGCGCCGCTTGCCGAGCAGCATGGCGCCCACCAGCGCCGCGGCCGCGGCGTTGATGTGCACCACCGTGCCACCGGCGAAGTCGAGGACGCCCAGGTTCCGCAGCCAGCCGCCCGGCGACCACACCCAGTGGGCCACCGGGGCATAGACCACCACGCACCAGAGGGCCACGAAGAGCAGGTAGGCCCTGAGCCGCACGCGCTCGACCAGCGCGCCGGAGATGAGCGCCGGGGTGATCACCGCGAACATGCACTGGAAGAGCATGAAGGCGTTGTGCGGGATGGTCGCCGCCAGGGTCGGCTCCGGGGCACCGCCCACGCCGCGCAGGCCGGCGAAGGCGAGCCCGCCCACCAGCGCGTCGAGCGGGCCGCCCGGCGCGAAGGACAGGCTGTAGGTGCAGAGGGCCCACAGGACGCCGGCCACGCCCATGACCGCGATGGAGAGGTTCATGGTGTGAACCACGTTCTTGGAGCGCACCAGGCCGCCGTAGAAGAAGGCCAGCCCCGGCGTCATGAGCATGACCAGCCCGGCGCTCAGCAGGACGAGCGCGGTGTCGCCGGCGCTGGTGCCGTCGGCCGCGAGGCCCACGGCGGGGGCGGCGACGGCCAGGGCGATGAGGAGCTTTCGCAAGGTGCGTCCCTCCACGGGTGTGCGACCGATCCGGGGGCGGCCCTGCAGCCCGTGTGCCGGGCACCCGCAGCCCAGAAACCAGGCGCTTTGCACCGGCCCCGGGCAGGCCTGCACGGAGAGGAGGCAGCGCCCTGCCTCTCGGACGGGCAACCGCCGCCCAAGCGAGCAGCGGCGGGCCCGCTCAGGGCGCGCCGGGGACGACCGCGTGCGATGGCGTGGGCCGGGCCTTCACTGCGCCTGGGGCTGCTTCTTCTTGGCAGCCGCCTTCTTCGCCTTGGCGGCCTTGGCCGACGCCTTGGACGACGCCGGCTTCGCGGCGGCGCCCTTGGCGGCCTTGGTCGGCTTGGCCGTGGCCTTGCCGGCGTGCACGGTGACCTTGGCCTTCGGCTGCGGGCGGGGCTCGGCGGCCGGGGGCGGCGGCGGCGGAGGTGGCTCGGGCGGCAGGGCGCGGAGGTCGGGGGGATCGTCGTCGCTGGCGCTCTCCAGGGGGGCCGGCGCGCCGGCCACCGCGCGGTAAGGCCCGCGATTGGCGGCTTCGGCACGGGCCGCTCCCATGAGCCAGTCGAGGGCCTTGTCCGGGATCGCGGGAGCGGCGTCCTTGCGGACCTCCTCCAGCGGGTCGCCGGCTCGCAGCCGCAGGGCGGCCAGGTGGAGCGCGGCGCGCGCGCGCTCGGGGGCGGGGGTGGCGTCGCCGCCGGAGATCAAGCGCGACAGGGCCTCGCGGGCCTCGGGCTCGGGGGCCTGCCCGGCCAGGGCCAGCTTGGCCAGGCCGTAGGCGGCGCGCGGATGGTCCGGGGAGGCCGCCAGCGCCGCCTCGTACGCGGCGCGGGCGGTGCGGGGATCGTGGCGGGAGCGGCGGGCCACGTCGCCGTGGACGGCCAGGCCAGGAACGAAGCC
>DATKKS010000177.1:0-2437 GCA_035542815.1 Saccharimonadales bacterium (SeqCode)
CCGCAGAACTACGGCCACATCATGGTGGCCTCGTTCCCGTGGACCGCGGCCGGGAGCTTCCGGGGGACCGGGATCCTGGTCAACAGCGGGAGCGTGGTGGCCTCGCAGGCCTTCACCGTGCAATAGGCCGGGGCCCAGCCCGCACCCAGGACGAGCTGCCGAGGATCGCGGGGCCGCGCGGCTCGCGAGGGCTCGGGCGCAGCCGGTATCCGGCGCTCGCCAGGGCCGGCGACCAGGGCCCCCAGTGGACGCCATCCCGGGTGAACGCGATGAACACGTCCCATATGCAGGCCTGCGGATCCTCGTAGAGAGGGCGCGGCGGGAAGACCCACTGCTTTACGGCCACGACCGCGGCCTGACAGAACGTCGAGTCCTGAACCAGCAGGTGGAACCCCTGGGGGCCATCCACCCAGAGCCGGGCGGGCATGGCGTCCAGCACCCGGCCGCTGCGGCATGCGATCGCCTCCACGATGACGGTGTCCTCGAGGCCCGCGGCCCGCGCGGCCGGCGGGTAGACCGGCTCGACCACGTTGATGAGGTGACTCCAACCCAGAGCCTCGCGGACGGCGCCGCCCACTTCGCCAAACACGGGCGAGTAACTCTGCCCGGGGGCCAGGCAGTCGTCGGTGCCCGGCGCGGCCCCCGGCTGGAGGCGGATCTTGGCCGTAACGTCGGTCGCCCAACCTTCGCCAAGCAGCCTCGCCGTCAACAGAGTGCCCTGGTTGCCCGGCTCGATGACGTACGGGGCGCAGTAGTCCGGGCCCGCGACCATCTGGCGGATGGGTGAGGTCGTATCCCCAAGCATCCACAGGACCATCCACACGTCCACCGGCTGGGGCTCGATGCGCAGCGGCATGTGCTGTCCCGCATAGAGCGGCCGGGCGGGAAGGACGATGTGGTACTGGGGCGTCCGCGCCGAGGGTGGCGCCGGGGTGAGCTTCGCGGCGCAGCCCAGGAGGAGGGAGCCTCCGAGGGCCACGGCAGCGAGGCGCGCTGCGGCCCAGCGCATGTCGGCCTCCGTTGCCGGCGCCCGCGACGCGGGCACCGTTAGTGGTAGTGCGAGTCCATCTCGCCCGCCCGGATCGCCACCTGGAGATGGTTGGCCTTGGGCGGGATGGGGCAGTTGTAGTGTTCCGACACCGCGCAGGCCGGGTTGTACGCGGTGTTGAAGTCCAGCACGTAGCGGCCGTCGCGGCCGCGGGCGACGTCCACGTAGCGGCCCATGGGGTAGGACTCCCGGCCGCTGGTGGCGTCGGTGAAGTACACCCCCACGTCGTTCTCCCCCACCCCCGGCTCCAGCAGCCGCTCGGCCTCCAGCCGGCAGGCCCGGCCGCCCACCTGGAAGTCGAACCACCCCACCCGCACCGCCCGGCGCTGGCTGCCGCGCGTGGACAGGATGGTGACCGTGTCCGGGTGCGCCTCCGGCGTGAGCGGCAGGACGTAGCGGTACGCGAAGTCCACCGGGAACCAGTGCAGCCCCTTGTAGGCCTTGAAGTGCGGGCTCCGGGGATCGAACACGATGATGGCCGGGTAGTGCTGGTGGGACAGGCGCAGCGTGTAGCGGCCCACGCCGAGCGCGCCGGGGCCCAGCCGCGCCTCCCGGCGGTCCGCGCCGTTCAGCCGGAAGCGCGCCGCCGGGTCCACCGCCGCCGCCTCGAAGGAGTCCCCGACCACCGCCACGCGCAGGTGGTGCGGCTGCACCGCGGGATCGTCCAGGCGCACGTCGTTGTCGGCCGCCCGCCCCACGGTGAGCGTCCGCCGCGCGCCGAAGTCCAGCCGCTGGATGGTGGCCAGCTGCGAGGTGGCCCCGGACTTGAGCCACTGCAGCGCCTGCTGGCGATCCCTGAGGATGGCCGCCTTGAGCGTCTCGGCCTCCGCCGGGCTCATCCGGGCGGGCGCCCCGGGGCTCGGCCGGACCTGGGCGGCCGGGCCGCGCGGCGGCGACGGCCGGCCGGCGGCCGCGGCAGGCACCGGCGCCAGCGACAGGACCAACAGGATCGCGAGTGCGCGGTTCATGGACTCCTCCATGCGGCGGGCCCGGGGCGGCTTGACCTGGGGGGCCGTACCGGGGCATAGTAGCAGCTTCCGGTACCTCATGCTGGCCGATGGGAGACCACTCTCTCGATGCGCTCCGCCCGCAATCCCGCGCCCCTGGTCCTGCTCGCCACCCTGCTGTGCCTGGCGCCGCGGGCGCACGCCGCCCCCACCGAAACCGAGACCATCTACTACTACCGCACCTACTCCACCGGGAACCGCATGGGGCTCACCATCACCAACTACGGCTTCTTCGGGACCAACCTCACCGACCGCCAGCCCTCCATGGAGTACCCGTTGGGCACCGGCTACGAGCACCTGGTGCGCGCCGGGCTGTGGGTGGGCGCCCGGGCGCTGCCGGCGGGCACCGACACCTCCGCGGGCGCCACCATCCACGTCACGA
>DATKKS010000178.1:0-4891 GCA_035542815.1 Saccharimonadales bacterium (SeqCode)
TCGGCGCCACGTCAATGTGGTCCAGGCTCCAGCAGCCGTCCGGCAAGTGCCCGCTCAGGGCGACCGGGAAGGAGTCGTTAGGACAGATCCGCCCGACGTCGGGCACGGTCTGCACCGGCCAGCCGATGAACACATGTTCCAGGAAGGCCACGCCGGGCGGCTGCGAATCGCACGGGACCGTCTGCCATCCCAGCGCGAGCGCGTACGTGCCCTGGTGCGGGCCGTCGAGCACCTGCTCCTGGATCGAGACCTGGTAGTTCCCCGCGGCCATGACCCCCATCGGGAACACCTTCCGCCACGGGGTCACCACCAGCGCGCAAGCTCCGCCGGGCGGAGGCAGGACGGTGATCCTGAGGCTCAGGTCCCCCGAGTCCGGCAGCACCCGGCCGCACGCGTCGGGGAACTCGCCCTCCACCACCACGTTCACGGGCCGGCCGGCGCACGGGACCGCGGGGTCGGTGTAGAGCCGCTCGACGTAGGGCCCGAGAGCCGGCGGGAAGGTGGAATCGCACGGGACGACCACGTAGGGGACGGCCTTCTGGTACGTCCCCGCGTTGGGGCTGTCCCGCACCGTCATCGCCACCTCGACGCTCCCGCCCCCCGCGGGCAGCACCCCCAGGTCGAAGCGCTGGTGCCAGGCCGTGGGCACCATCGCGCACACCACCGCCGGCGGGTGGATGTCCAGGGTGAGCGCCACGTGATTCGGGTCAATCACCTGGGCCGAGACCACGCGGCCGCAGGCGTCGGGGAACTCGCCGTCGAGCAGCAGCGCCGCGGGCTTCCCGAGGCAGGGCGCGGCCGGGTCGAGCCGGATGCCGGTGGTGTACGGCAACGGCAACGGGATCGGGGGCGTGACGATGCCCGAGTCCCTCGGAGCGTTGCCGACAGGCGTGGGTGGGGCGGCGGCGGCCAGCGCCGAGCAGAGCGCCAGCAGCGCCAGCGCCGCCAGGGCGGAGAGAAGCGGCCGGACCGGTTTCATGGTCACCCTCCGTTGGTGAAGGTGGCAGCCCGGGTAGGGTCCGGATGGGGCTGCGAAGCGGCAGACTCTACCAGGTAGAGTCTGATCGCCCCCTGCGGGGCGGTCAAGGGGTGCCCCGGGCCGGGAGTTTCCACCGGGCCGGCCCCGGGCCGGGGCGCCCCGGCACGGACGCCCCCCATCTGGTACAATGGCGCCCTACGCCGGGTTCCCCGGCGAACCCACCTCCCGCCTGCACCCGAACCCGTGAGTGTGGCTTGAGATCCAGGTTCCTCCAGCAACTCAAAGCCCGTCCCATGCTGGCGGACGGGGCCATGGGCACCCTGCTGTACCTGCGGGGTGCGGCCCACGACGCCTGCCTGGACCAGCTCAACCTCACCCGCCCGGAGCTGGTCCAGGGGGTGCACCGGGACTACCTCGCCGCGGGCGCCGACCTGATCGAGACCAACACCTTCGGCGCCAACCGCCTGAAGCTGGAGCGCCACGGGCTGGGCGAGATGGTGGTGGAGATCAACCGCCAGGCGGTGAAGCTGGCCCGCGAGGCCCGCGACATCACCGGCCGCGAGGCGTGGATCGCGGGCTCGGTGGGCCCCCTGGGCAAGGCCTCCGGCAGCCCCACCGGGCTCACCCGGGAGCGCATGGCGGCGGTGTTCCGGGAGCAGGTCGAGGGGCTCCTGGAGGGCGGCGTGGACGTGCTGGTGTTCGAGACCTTCTGGGACCTGGAGCAGATGGCCGAGGCCGTCCGGGTGGCGCGCGAGGTGTGCACGCTGCCGGTGGTGACGCTGATGACCTTCACCGAGGACGGCACCACGCTCCGCGACCAGACGCCCGAGGACGTGGCCGGCCACCTGTCCGACGCCGGGGTGGACGTGCTGGGCGCCAACTGCTCGGTGGGGCCCAACGCGATCCTGGAGGTGGTGGAGCGCATGGCGGCGGTGACCCACCTGCCGCTGTCCGCCCAGCCCAACGCCGGGCTGCCGCGGGTGGTGGACGGGCGGGTGATGTACATCGCCAGCCCGGACTACTTCGCCCGGTACGCGCTGCGCTTCGCGGAGGCCGGCGCCCGGCTCATCGGCGGCTGTTGCGGCACCACCCCGGCGCACATCGCGGCGATGCGCACGGCGCTGGACGAGCGCCACCCCCAGCTGCGCCGGGCGCACCCCCGGGTGAGCGTGGTGGAGCGGGCCGCCGAGACGGAGCCGTCGGAGGCCCCCGGGCCGGGGAGCTTCGTGGACCGCCTGGGGCGCCAATTCGTGGTCAGCGTGGAGCTGGACCCCCCGCGCGGCCTCAACCCGTCCAAGCTGCTGTCGGCCGCGGAGCTGATGCGGGCCGAGGGCGTGGACGCGGTGAACATCGCCGACAGCCCCATGGCCCGGGTGCGGATGAGCGCGCTGGCGCTGGCCTACCTCATCCAGTCGCGGGTGGGCATCGAGACCATCCTGCACTTCACCTGCCGGGACCGGAACCTGATGGGCCTGCAGAGCGACCTCATCGGGGCGCACGCCGCCGGAGTGCGCAACATCCTGGCGCTGACCGGCGACCCGCCGCAGGTGGGCGACTACGCCCAGGTCACCGCGGTGTTCGACGTGGACTCGGTCGGGCTGATCCGGATCATCCGCAGCATGAACGCAGGGGTGGACGTGAACGGCACCTCGATCGGCGCCCGGGCCCGGTTCCGGATCGGCTGCGCGGTGAACCCGGCCAGCGAGGACCTGGACGCCGAGCTGGCACGCTTCCGGCGCAAGGTGGAGGCCGGCGCCGAGTTCGCCATGACCCAGCCGCTGTACCAGATCGAAGACTGGCTGCGCTTCCGGGAGCGCCTGACCGACCTGCGCGTGCCGGTGCTCATGGGGGTGCTCCCGCTGCACAGCAGCCGCCACGCCGAGTTCCTGCACCACGAGGTGCCGGGGATCTCGGTGCCCGACGCGGTGCGCGCGCGCATGGCCGCCGCCGGCGCCGAGGGCCAGGCCGAGGGGACCCGGCTCGCCATCGGGCTGGTGGAGCAGGCCCACGGGCACGTGGACGGGGTCTACCTGATGCCGTCGTTCGGCCGCTACGAGCAGATCGTGGACGTGGTCCGGGCCGCCCGGCAGGGAGCGGTGTAGGCCTTGCCGATCTCCGCTTCCAGCGCCGCGCGGCGCGCCTTCGCCTACCTGCGCCCCTACCGCGGCCGGATGCTGGTCGGCGCGCTGGCGCTGGCCGGCGCGAACCTGCTGGGGCTGCTCCAGCCGTGGGTGCTGCGCCACGCGGTGGACACCGTCGCCCGCTGGATCCCCGGCGGCGGGCTGCGGCTGGCGCCGGGCTCGCGCGCCGCGGCCGCGCTGCTGCGCGACGCCGGCTGGATCCTGGCCCTGGCCGCCGCCGGCGGGGCGTGCCGCTTCGCGATGCGCTACCTCATGATCGGGGTGTCGCGCGAGTGCGAGCGGGACCTGCGGGCCGACTACTTCAAGCACCTGCTGCGCCTCTCCCCCGCCTACTACCAGAAGATCCGGGTGGGCGACCTCATGAGCCGCGGCACCAACGACCTCTCGGCGGTGCGCATGCTGTGGGGGCCCGGCGTGATGCAGAGCCTGCAGACGCTGGTGACCTTCGCCACCGGGGTCTTCCTGATGCTGCGCATCAGTCCCAAGCTCACCCTGCTGGCGCTGATCCCGCTGCCCCTGCTGTCGGTGGTGATGGCCCGGGTCGGCGGCACCATCCACAATCGCTTCGAGGAGATCCAGGCCCACCTGGGGCGCATGAGCACCAAGGTGCAGGAGAACCTGGCCGGGGTGCGGGTGGTGAAGGCGTACGTGCGGGAGCGCGACGAGATCGCCGCCTTCGAGCGGCTCAACGCCGAGTACGTCCAGCGGAACCTGCGGCTGATCCGGATCATCGGCTTCTTCTACCCGCTGTTCGGGCTGCTCTCGGGCGCGGGCGGCGCGGTGGTGCTGTGGGTGGGCGGCCACGAGGTGATCGCCGGGCGCCTGAGCCTGGGCTCCTTCGTGGCCTTCAACTCCTACCTGCTGATGATGGCCTGGCCGATGATGGCCCTGGGCTGGGTGGTGAACCTGTTCCAGCGCGGCACCGCCTCCATGGGTCGCATCGTCGAGGTGCTGGACGTCCAGCCCGACATCGTGGACCGGCCGGGCGCGGGGCGGGACCGCCCGCTCACCGGGGCCATCCGCTTCGAGCGGGTGTCGTTCCGGTACTCGCCCGAGGGGCCGTGGGTGCTGCGGGACATCGACCTGGAGATCCCTGCCGGCAGGACCGTGGCGGTGGTGGGCCCCACCGGCTCGGGCAAGAGCACCCTGCTGGCGCTCCTGCCCCGGCTGCGCGAGGCCAGCGAGGGCCGGGTGCTGCTGGACGGGCAGGACGTGCGCGAGGTGCCGCTGGCGGCGTTGCGGGCGGCGTTCGGCTGGGTGCCGCAGGACACCTTTCTTTTCTCCGAGACGCTGCGCGAGAACATCCGGCTGGGCGGCGAGGACCACTCGGCCGAGGAAGCGGCCGAGCGGGCCCACCTGGGGCCGGACCTGGAGACCTTCCCCAAGGGCCTGGAGACGGTGATCGGCGAGCGCGGGATCACCCTCTCGGGCGGCCAGAAGCAGCGCACCGCGCTGGCCCGCGCGGTGGCGCGGCGGCCGCGGATCCTGGTGCTCGACGACGCCTTCTCCGCGGTGGACACCCACACCGAGGAGGCCATCCTGGGCAAGCTGGCCCCATTCATGGCCGGGCGCACCACGCTCATCGTGTCGCACCGGGTGTCCACGGTGCGGGGCGCCGACCACATCGTGGTGCTGGACCGCGGGCGCATCGTGGAGCAGGGCGGGCACAACGAGCTGCTCGCGCGGGACGGCCTGTACGCCGGCCTGGCCCGCCGCCAGCGGCTGCTGGAAGAGCTGGAGACCGAGGCATGAGGGCGACGGACGGGCGGCG
>DATKKS010000179.1:0-4630 GCA_035542815.1 Saccharimonadales bacterium (SeqCode)
ACTCCCGGCGGGCTGGCCCAGGCGCGCGCGTGGCTGGAACGGGCCGCGGCGCTGGGGGACACCCTGGCGCCGCGCTGGGCCGCCGCGCTGGTGCCGCCGGCGCCGCCCACGCCCGCGGAGAGCCTGCTGGCGGCGGCGCAGGAGAGCCCGGCGCTCACCCGGCTGCAGTGGGCGGCGTTGCTGCAGCGCTACGGGGCGCCGGCCCGCGCGCCGCGCCTGCCGGCCCCGGACCTGGAGCACTTCCACGCGGTGCGCGACTCGCTGTTCGACGTGGCCGGCTCGCCCTGGGTGAGCCTGGCGCGCGAGGCGGTCCTGGCCGGCCACCTGGAGCTGTTCCCGGACGGCAGCTTCCGCGGCGAGGACACCGTGACCCGCGGGCGGTTCGCGCTGTGGCTGGATCTGTACGAGTGGCCGGTGGCCGCCGGGGCCGATCCGGTGGACCTGGACCCGAAGGACTACCGCCGGGGCGCCGTGGAGCGGGCCCTGGGCGCGGGGTTGCTGGGGCTGCGCCCGGGCGGGCGCTTCGAGGCGGACGCCCCGATCACGGGGAGCGAGGCGGCGCAGGCGCTGCGCCGCGCGGCGGAGGCGCGATGACCGATTCCAAGCTGCTGCGGCGCGCGGCCAGCCGGGTGCGCGATTTCCGGCACTGCCGGCTGCTGGTGCTGGGCGACGTGATGCTGGACCGCTACGTGTGGGGCCAGGCCAGCCGGGTCTCGCCGGAGGCCCCGGTGCTGGTGGTGGAGGCGGAGCGCGAGACCGACCGGCTGGGGGGGGCCGCCAACGTGGCCTGGAACGTGCGCGCCATGGGCGCCGAGTGCCACCTGGTGGGCGCGGTGGGGCAGGACGCGCGCGCCGCGGAGCTGGGGGCGGCCCTGGCGCGCGTGGGGGTGGATCCCTCCGGGCTGCTGGGCCGGCCCGGCGTGCCCACCACCCTCAAGACGCGCATCGTGGCCCACCAGCAGCAGGTGCTGCGCCTGGACCAGGAGAAGCGGCTGGACCTGGAGCCGGCGGAGGCCGCGCAGCTGATCGAGACCGCGCGGGCGCTGCTGGACCGGGTGCAGGGGGTGGTGGTCTCGGACTACGGCAAGGGCGTGGTGACCGCCCAGGTGCTGGAGGCGCTGCTCCCCGAGATGCGCTCGCGCGGCCTGCCGGTGTGCGTGGATCCCAAGGAGCGGCACGTGTCCCTGTACCGCGGGGTCAGCACCCTGACCCCCAACACCTCGGAGGCCGGCGAGGTGGTGGGCACGCGGGTGCGGGACGAGGACAGCCTGCTGCGGGTGGGCTGGGCGATCCAGCGGCTGACTGAGGCGCGCTCGGTGCTGATCACCCGGGGCAAGGACGGGATGGCGCTGTTCGAGCCGCCGGCCACCGTGACCCACCTGCCGGCGGTGGCGCGCGAGGTCTACGACGTCACCGGCGCGGGGGACACGGTGGTGGCCATGTTCGGGCTCACCCTGTGCGCCGGGGGCAGCTTCCTGGAGGCGGCGGTGGTGGCCAACCACGCCGCCGCCCAGGTGATCCGCGAGGTGGGCACCGCGGTGCCCACCCCGGACGAGCTGGTGGCCTCGCTCGAGGAGCACAGCCGTGGCCAGGGCTGAGCGCGGCGCGGCGCGCCGGGTGCTGGCCCGGGCGGCGGCGCGGGCCCGGGTGGCTGGGTGGCGCCGGCAGGGCCTGCGGGTGGTGTTCACCAACGGGGTGTTCGACCTGCTGCACCCGGGGCACGTGCGGGTGCTGCGCGCGGCGCGCGCGCGCGGCGACGTGCTGGTGGTGGGGCTCAACAGCGACGCCTCGGCGCGCCGGCTGAAGGGGCCGGGGCGGCCGGTGCAGGGGCAGCGGGCCCGGGCGGAGGTGCTGGCGGCGCTGCGCGACGTGGACCTGGTGGTGCCGTTCGGGGAGGACACCCCGCTGCGCCTGATCCTGGCGCTGCGCCCGGACGTGCTGGTGAAGGGCGCGGACTACGCGCTGGCCGGGATCGTGGGGGCCCGCGAGGTGCGCGCCTGGGGCGGGCGCGTGGCGCGCGTGGCGCTGCACCGGGGGCGGCTGTCCTCGACCACCAAGCTGCTGCGGAAATCGCGGTTGACCGGCCCCCGCGGACGCTGATAGCCTCCCCTCATTCCCGCCCAGCGCGCGTACCCGTTCCGCCAGACCAACGGCCCGGCGGCGGGCACCTGGTGGCCGCCGACGCTCTCATCGGCCCCCGGCGCACGGCACGCAGCCGGCTAGCAGCCACAGCCGCGACTCAGTCAATCCGATGTTCCCCGGCATCCCGGCCCGACCCGGCCGCGGGGCCGGCGATGGCCCGGCGCGGGCTGGCGGCGCGCGCTGGAAGGGGCGAAGCGGAGGACGAGGTTTCCATGAACATCCAAGAGTACCAGGCCAAGGAGCTGTTCCGGGCGCACGGCATCCCGATCACCGAAGGCCGGGTGGCCCGCAGCCCGGAGGAGGCGCGGGAGGTGGCCGCGCAGGTGGGCAAGCCGGTGGTGGTGAAGGCGCAGGTGCTGGTCGGCGGCCGCGGCAAGGCCGGCGGCATCAAGCTGGCCCAGAATCCGGACGAGGCGGCCGAGCGCGCCGGACAGATCCTGGGCATGGACATCAAGGGCCTCACCGTCCGGGAGGTGCTGGTGGCCGAGGCCGCCGACATCAAGCACGAGGTGTACCTGGCGATCCTGATGGACCGCCGCCGCAAGAAGCCGCTGCTGATGGCGTGCGCCGAGGGGGGCGTGGACATCGAGGAGGTGGCCCGCCGCAGCCCCGAGAAGATCGTCACCCTGCCCATCGAGCCGGATTACGGCCTGCAGCCGTTCCAGGCGCGCCAGGTGATGCTGAAGGTGGCGCCCACCCCCAAGGCCGGCCTGGCCATGGCCCGCATCGCCACGCAGCTGTACGAGGTCTTCACCCAGGAGGACTGCTCGCTGGCCGAGATCAACCCCTTGGTGGTGACCCCCGACGGCCGGGTGCTGGCCCTGGACGCCAAGGTGGGCCTGGACGACAGCGCCGAGATCCGCCACGCCGAGATGCACCAGCGCTTCCGGCAGCCCGAGACGGAGGGCGAGCAGCTGGCGCGCGAGGGCGGGCTGTCCTACGTGAAGCTGGACGGCGACATCGGGTGCGTGGTGAACGGCGCCGGGCTGGCCATGGCCACCATGGACCTGGTGCAGCACTTCGGCGGCCGGCCGGCCAACTTCCTGGACATCGGCGGCAGCTCCAGCCCCGAAAAGGTCACCACCGCGATGCGCATCATCCTCTCCGACCCGAACGTGAAGGCGATCCTGTTCAACATCTTCGGCGGCATCACCCGCTGCGACGACGTGGCCCGGGGGATCGTGCAGGCCCTGGGGGGCATGGACGTGCGGGTGCCGGTGGTGGTGCGGCTGACCGGGACCAACGAGGAGGAGGCGCGGCGCATTCTGGACGGCGTCCACCTCAGCGCGACCACTTCGATGGACGAGGGGGTGCAGGCGGTGATCGCCCGCGCCCGGGAGGCGAGGGGCTAGCCATGAGCATCCTGGTAGACCGGCGCACGCGCGTCGTGGTGCAGGGGATCACCGGCCGCGACGGCTCCTTCCACGCGCGGGCGATGATGGACTACGGCACCCAGGTGGTGGCCGGGGTGACCCCGGGCAAGGGCGGCACCGAGCAGGACGGCGTGCCGGTGTACGACACGGTGACCGAGGCGGCGGAGTCGCAGCACGCCGACACCTGCCTCATCTTCGTGCCCCCCGGCGCCGCCGCCGACGCCATCCTGGAGGCCGCCAACGTGCCCCGCATCCGGCTGATCGTGTGCATCACCGAGGGCGTGCCGGTGCTGGACACCGCCCGGGTGCTGGACCAGCTCAAGCGCCGGCCCAACCCGCCGCGCCTGATCGGGCCGAACTGCCCGGGCATCATTTCCCCCGGGCGCTGCAAGGTGGGCATCATGCCCGGCCACATCCACGCCGAGGGCCGGGTGGGGGTGGTGAGCCGCAGCGGCACGCTCACCTACGAGGTGGTGCACCAGCTCACCCGGGCGGGCATCGGCCAGTCCACCTGCATCGGCATCGGCGGCGACCCGCTGGTGGGCACCGGCTTCATCCACGCGCTGGAGCAGTTCGAGGCCGACCCGGGTACCGAGGCGGTGGTGATGATCGGCGAGATCGGCGGCACCGACGAGGAGGAGGCCGCTCGCTTCATCGGCGAGCGCATGAGCAAGCCGGTGGTGGGCTTCATCGCCGGCCTGACCGCTCCGCCGGGCAAGCGGATGGGCCACGCCGGGGCGATCATCTCGGGCGGCTCGGGCACCGCGGCCGACAAGATCCAGGCGCTGGAGGCGGTGGGGGTGCCGGTGGCCAGCATCCCGTCGGAGATCCCGGTGTTCGTGCGCAAGGTGATGGGCGAGCGCCGGCCGGTGGCCGGCGGCCCGCGGGGCCGCGAAGGCGCCCGCGAGGTTCACGGCGCCCACGCCGGCCACGGCGCCGAGCCCGGCCGTCACCCGCGCGCGGCCCAGCCGCGCCGCGGGCGCGGGGGGCGCCCGGCGCACCACGCGCGCGGCGGCGAGCAGCAGCGCCGCGGATTCCGGCCGGGGGCGGGACCGCCCCCCAGCGGGGAAGGCCGGCGGGGCGGGCAGCGGCCCCGGCGCGGGCGCGGCGAGATC
>DATKKS010000180.1:0-6051 GCA_035542815.1 Saccharimonadales bacterium (SeqCode)
ACCGCCGTGGACCTGGCCTATTCACTGAACGACGGTTCGAGCTGGACCAACATCGCGACCGGCCTGGCCAACAGCGGGACGTATGCGTGGCCGGTGCCGCAGTCGCCCACCACCCAGGCGCTGGTGCGGGTCAAGGCGTACGACGCCGCCACCAACATGGGCTCGGACGTGAGCAACGCGGTCTTCACCATCGCCGACCAGACCGCGCCGACGATCGCGGTGACCTCGCCCAACGGCGGTGAGGCCTGGGCCGCCGGCAGTTCCCACAACATCACCTGGACCGCCACGGACAACGTCGGCGTCACCGCCGTGGACCTGGCCTACTCGCTCAACGGCGGCTCGAGCTGGACCAACATCGCGACCGGCCTGGCCAACAGCGGCACGTATTCCTGGTCCGTGCCGCAGTCGCCCACGACCCAGGCACTGGTGCGCGCCACCGCCCACGACGGCGACGGCAACGCGACCGCCGACGCCAGTGACGCGGTCTTCACCATCGCCGACCAGACCGCGCCCACGGTGACCGTGACCTCCCCCAACGGCGGCGAGAGCTGGGACGCCGGCAGCTCCCACAACATCACCTGGATCGCGTCGGACAACGTGGGGGTGGACTCGGTGAACGTGGACTACTCGCTCCGGGGCCCGGGCGGGCCCTGGGTGGCCATCCAGCACGGGCTGCCCAACAGCGGCACGCTCTCCTGGACGCTGCCGGTGGATTCCTCGGACAGCGCGCTGGTCCAGGTCGTGGCGTTCGACCACGCGCTCAACCACACGGCCGACCCAAGCGACGCCCTGTTCCAGATCGCCGGGACCGCCGTGGGCGTCCCGGGCGGGGCGGCCGGCAGGCTCTATCTGGCCCGGCCCGCGCCCAACCCCAGCTCCGGCACGGTGCGGCTGCGCTACTCCCTCCCGGCCGCCAGCCCGGTGCGCCTGGAGGTGCTGGACGTGATCGGACGGCAGGTGTGGGTCCGGGAGGCGACCCAGGAGTCCGCGGGCGGCCACTTCGCCGACTGGAACGGACGCTCGGCGTCCGGGGCGCCGGCCGCCGCAGGGCTGTACTTCGTGCGCTTGGTGACCTCCGGTGGGGCGCTCACCCAGCGGCTGGTGCGGATGCGCTGAGGCCGCGGGGGGCGCGCGTCGGGCGCGCCGCGGAAGACTTCGGGGCAGGCTGCCCGCGGGCCGCCTGCCCCTGCCGTTTCCCGTCCCGGGGTTGCTCGCCGCCGCGGGCCGGCGGCCCGATCAGAAGCGCCGCATCAGGTCCCGCTGCGAGACCGGCTTCGGCCGGCGCCCGAAGGGCGGCGGCGGCGGCGGCGGCTCGGGCTCCTCGATGGGGGTGCCATCGGCCTGCAGCTTGGGGATGGGGCGGCCGATGGCCCTCTCGATGAGCTTCAGATCGTGGAGTTCCAGCGGCGCGACCAGCGTGGTGGCCTTGCCGCTGGCCTCCAGCCGGGCGGTGCGGCCCACGCGGTGCACGTAGTCGTCAGCGCACTGCGGGATGTCATAGTTCACCACGTGCGCGATGTTGGCCACGTCAATGCCGCGCGCGGCGATGTCGGTGGCCACCAGGATGCGGTAGCGTCCGTTCCGGAAGCCCTCCAGCGCGGACTCGCGCTGGGTCTGGGTGCGCGAGGAGTGCAGCCGCGCGGCGTGGTAGCCGGCGGTGCGCAGCGCCCGCCCCAGCCGCTCGGCCCGGATGCGGGTGCGGGTGAACACCAGCATGGTGCCGTCCTCGTCCGCGAGGAGCCCCATGAGCACCTGCTCCTTGGCGTACGGCTCGCACACGATCACCCGCTGGATGGCCCGCTCCGCGGGCGCGGTGCGCAGCCCGATGGTCACGTGGACCGGCTCGCGCAGCTGGTCGTAGATGAGCCGCTCGATGCCCGGCGGGATGGTGGCCGAGAACAGCATCGTCTGGCGCTCCCGCGGGCACGCCGCCAGGATGCGCCGGATCTGCGGCATGAAGCCCATGTCCAGCATCCGGTCGGCCTCGTCCAGCACCAGGACCTTGAGCGCGGCGAGCTTGGTCGCGCGGCGGTGCAGCAGGTCCAGCAGCCGCCCCGGGGTGGCCACCAGCACGTCCGGGTTGCGCCGCAGGGCCTCGATCTGGGGCTCCAGGCCCACCCCCCCGTAGGCCACGGTGCTGACCACGCGGCTCTCGCGGCCCAGCTCCTCGAAGGTGTCCTGGGTCTGCAGCGCCAGCTCGCGGGTGGGGGCCAGCACCAGCGCGCGCAGCCCGCGCCCCCCGGACAGCTTGCGGATGATGGGCAGGGCGAAGGCGCCGGTCTTGCCGGTGCCGGTCTGGGCGCTGGCGATCACGTCGCGGCCCTCCAGGGCCGGCGGGATGGCCTGCGACTGCACCGGCGTCGGCTGGACCCAGCCGGCGCGCCGGATATCGTGCAGCATGGGTGCTGGAAACCCGAAGATCTCGAAGGCCTGGGGGGTCAGCGTTCGGTGCATGGGGAACCGGGTCGGGCAGGCCGCCGTCCCGGGAGCCCGGGCCGGCGTGTAAACGAAAGAGCCGCGCGCAGACGCGCCGGGCGCGCGGATCGTTGCTCGCGAGGTATCATCCTGCGCGGAATATAGCCCCCGTGCCGGGGGCCTGTCAACCCGCCGGCCGCCGTGGTGGCGCCCGGCCGGTGCGGCCGCTACACTGGGCCCCGAGCCGGCCGCGCCGCCGGCGCCGCCCCGTCACAAGGAGCCTCCGCCTGGTCCGAGCCGCCCTGGTCGCCCTCATCCTGCTGCTGGCCGCCGCGCCCTCGCCGGCGCGCCGCCCCGCGCGGCCGCACCGGCGGCCCCCGGCCGACACCACCCGGGTGGCACACCCGCGCGCCGACACCTCCGCCGCAGCCCACGCGCCGGCCGAGCCGGTGGACACCGTGGCCCGCGTATGGGTGGATTCCGCCATCGTCGCCCACGGCGGCGCCGCGCCGTGGGACACGCTGCGCGACCTGCGCTTCAGGCTGGACCTGGTGCAGTACGGCGTCGGCGCGGAGCGCCACCAGACCTCCACCCGCTACCTCCGGATCGCCCAGGGCGGGCCGCGCTACCGCATCGAGACGCGCAGCGACAGCGGCGCCGCGCTGGTGTTCGGCTGCACCCCGGCCCGCGGCTGGGCCTACCAGAACGACACCCTGCTGGCGGACCCGGGCGCCGTCCGCTACGCCCGCGACCAGCTGGCGCTGGACTACTTCCTGCTGAGCCTGCCGTGGTCGCTGCGCGATCCCGGGGTGGAGCTGCACGACGTGGGCGAGGTGGTGGAGGCCGGGCGGCCGCTGCATTTCCTGGACGTGGACCTGCCCGCGGGCAACGACCTGTGGCGGGTGGGGATCGACCCCGAGACGCACCTGGTGGCGGACGCGCGCTGGTGGCACTACGTGCGCGGCGGCGTGCCCCCGCGCACCCGGGTGGAGTTGTCCGGCTACACCAGCGTGCGCGGGCTGCTGCTGCCCACCCTGCGGCGGGTCTACGACGGGGACACCGGCCGCCTGCTGGCCGAGGCGCGCTTCTCCGACTTCCAGCTCAACGGCGCGGTCCCCGACAGCCTGTTCGTTAAGCGGTAGGGGCATCCACCGCGGCGCCGGGGAGCGCCGCGAAGTACTTCGCCTCCGGGTGGTGGAACACCAGCGCCGAGACCGACGCCTCGGGCTCCATCATGAAGCCATCCGTGAGCTGCACCCCCAGCGAGCCCGGCTGCAGCAGCTCGAACAGCACCCGCTGCGGCTCCAGCTCCGGGCACGCCGGGTAGCCGAAGGACACCCGGATCCCGCGGTAGCGGGCCTTGAAGCGGTCGGTCATGCTGAGGTCGGGCGGGTCGGCGAAGCCCCACGCGGCCCGCAGCCGCTGGTGCAGCCACTCGGCGCACGCCTCGGCGGTCTCCAGCGCCAGCGCCTGCAGCGCGTGGCAGCGCAGGTAGTCGCCGGCGGCCTTGAGCGCCTCGGCCCGCTCGCGCACCCCCTGCCCCGCGGTGGTCACGAACAGCGCCAGGTAGTCGGGGCGGCCGCCGCGGGGCTCCACCCAGTCGGCCACGCACAGCCGGTCGCGGTCCGCCTGGCGCGGGAAGCGGAAGCGCCCTACCTCCGGCCCGCCGGGGCGCTCGGCCAGCACCAGCTCCTCGGCCTCCGCGTGCGCCGCGTAGAAGCGGTAGACGGCGCGCGGGTTCAGCAGCCCGTCGCGCTCGCACTCGGCGGCCAGCCCCTCCACCATCCGCACCAGCTTGACCGCCTTCTCGTCACCGTGCTCGATCAGCCGGCTGACCATGCCCCGCAGGCCCAGGTGCTTCCCGTACAGCATCATCGGGTTCACGTAGGCCAGCAGCTCGCCCACCCGGCAGGCCGCCTCGTGGCGCCGCAGGTCGGGGGGGGCCGGGATCTCGGGCGCCGGCGCCACCGAGCGCCCGGAGAAGGGCTTCTCCTCCACCGCCGGCGCGGCCTCGGCGCGGGCCGCCCCGTAGGAGGCGCGCACCGCCGACAGCTCGGCCTCCAGCGCCGGGCGCTGGGTCGGGTCGAGGATGCGGTTGGCCAGCGCCAGGCCCTGCATGGCGTCCTTGGCGTAGGCGGTGAGCGCGCCGTACTCGGGCTGGATGCGGGTGTCGGTGAACTTCCGGGTGAGCGCCGCCCCGCCCACCAGGAGCGGCACGGTCACCCCGGCCTCGCGCAGGTCGGCGGCGGTGACCACCATCTGCTGGGCGCTCTTCACCAGCAGCCCCGAGAGCCCGAGGATGTCGGGGCGGTGGGCGCGGGCCGCCTCGATCAGCGCCGCCGGCTCCACCTTGATCCCCAGGTTCACCACCCGGTAGCCGTTGTTGGAGAGGATGATGTCCACCAGGTTCTTGCCGATGTCGTGGACGTCGCCCTTGACCGTGGCCAGCACCACCGTGCCGCGGGCGCGGGCCTCGGCCCGCCCCAGGAACGGCTCCAGGTAGGTCACCGCGGCCTTCATCACCTCGGCGCTCTGCAGCACCTCGGCCACGATGAGCTGGTTGGAGTTGAACAGCCGGCCCACCTCGTTCATGCCGTCCATCAGCGGGCCGTTGATCACGTCCAGCGGCGCGTAGCGCGACAGCGCCTCGTCCAGGTCCTCCTCCAGGCGGTCGCGCGAGCCCTCCACCACGTGCGCCGCCAGGCGGGTCTCCACCGGGCGGGCGCGGTCCGCCGCGGCGTCCCGGGGCTCGGCGCGCTTGGACTTGAAGTGCGCGGCGAACGCGCCCACCGGGTCCGCGCCGCGGTCGAACAGCAGGTCCTCGCACAGCCGCCGCTCGTCCTCGGGGATGGCCGCGAAGCGCACGATCTTCCCGGCGTTCACGATGGCCAGGTCCAGCCCGGCCAGGGTGCAGTGGTACAGGAACACCGAGTTGAGCGTCTCGCGCCCCGCGGCGGGCAGCCCGAAGGACACGTTGCTGATCCCCAGCAGCGTCTTGCTCCGCGGGAAAGCCTCCTTGAGGCGCCGCACGCCCTCCACGGTGTGGGCCGCGGAGCCGCGGTAGGCCGGGTCGCCGGTGCCGCACGGGAACACCAGCGGGTCGAACACCAGGTCCTCGGGCGCCACCCCGTACTTGCCGGTCAGGAGGTCGTGGGCCCGCCGGGCCACCGCCAGCTTGCGCTCGGCGGTGACCGCCATGCCCTGCCGCGGGTCGTCGTCGATGCACCCCACCACCAGGGCCGCGCCGTAGCGGCGGGCCAGCGGCACCACGCGCCGGAAGCGCTCCTCGCCGTCCTCCAGGTTGACCGAGTTGATGAGGCACTTGCCCTGGGTCAGCCGCAGCGCCCGCTCGATCGCCTCCGGGTCGGTGGAGTCGATCATGATCGGGACGCGCACCTGGCGCACCAGCCGGGCGAGGAACGCCGGCAGATCGGCGCGCTCGTCGCGGTCGGGGTCCGCCAGGCACACGTCCAGGATGTGCGCGCCGCCGCGCACCTGGCCGCGCCCGACCTCGGCGGCGCGCTCGAGGTCGCCCGCGGCGATCAGCTTCTTGAACTCGCGGCTCCCGATGACGTTGGTGCGCTCCCCCACCAGGAGCGGCCGGCGGTCCTCGTCCAGGGTCTGGAAGTCGATCCC
>DATKKS010000181.1:0-11841 GCA_035542815.1 Saccharimonadales bacterium (SeqCode)
GCCGGGATCTGGAATGGGCCCGAGCTGCGGGGGTTCCGCCGGCTCCTGGCGGGGGAGGGAGTGCTCCCGCTGTGCGCCCGGTGCTGCTACATGGTGTTTCCGTAGCGGGCGCGGCGGCAACTCCCATCCCGGGGCCGGCGCAGCGTGCCGGGCCGGGACCTAGCGGGTGCGGATGGTCAACAGGCCCCGCGCCCGCTCGGCGCGCTCGGCCGCCTGGTCCGGGGTGTCGCCCACGGTCACCACGTGCCCCACGCGGCTCTGGCTGCTCTCCAGGGTCGGCACCGGTCCCCCGGGGCCGACGTCCAGCACCCAGCCCACGACGCCCTCCACCGCGCGGGAGTCGCGCTCGCCCTCGATCGAGACCACCGTGCCCGGCTCGGGCAGGAAGTAGCGGATCGCGGCGCCGCGAGCGAAGCGCGGCGCCACGTCGGGCGGCTCGCCCAGGGCCACCCGCAAGGCGGCCTCGAAGATGTCCACCCCGGTGGCCAGCGGCACCAGGTCGGAGGTGATGCGGTCCCCGCCCAGGCGGGCGCCGATCTCCATGATCCGCGGGCCGCGCGCGCCCAGCTTGATCTCGGTGTGCGAGGCGGCGAAGTCGATCCCCAGGGCCTCCACCCCGAGCCGGGCCGCCTCCAGAATCACCGCCTGGGCCTGCTCCGGCAGGCGGCTGACCTCGGTGTGGCCGGTCTCCACGAAGTACGGCGGGCCGCTGGTGAGCTTGTCGGTGATGGCCACCAGGTGGGTCTCGCCCTCCCAGGTGATGCCCTCCACGCTCACCTCGGGGCCCTCGACGTACTCCTCGCAGACCAGCTGGCCGTTGCGGGACACCGCCTGCGCGCGGCGCCACGCCAGGTCCAGCTCCCCCGGCCGGCCCACCCGGGTCACGCCCTTGCTGCCCACGCCGTCGGTGGGCTTGACCATCACCGGGAATCCCAGCCGGGCCGCGGCGTCGCGCAGCTCGTCCTCCGAGGTCACCCGGCGGGCCCGGGGTGCGGGGGCCCCGTAGCGCGCGAAGGCCTCGCGCATCTGGAACTTGTCGGTGGCCCGCTCGGCCGCCTCGGGGCTCACCCCCGGCAGCCCCAGGGCGCGCGCCACGTGCGCCACGGGCCGCACCGCGAGGTCGGTGCACACGCTGAGCACGCCGCTCACCTGCTCGCGGCGCGCCACTTCCAGGGCCGTCTCGGAGTCCTTGATGTCGGCCACCACGGAGAGGTCGGCCAGCGCCATGCCCGGGGCGGCCGGGTTGGCGTCCAGCACCACGGTGCGCAGCCCCAGCCGGCGCGCCGCCTCAACCGCCGGCACCTGCAGCGGGCCGGCGCCCAGCAGCAGGACCGAGCGCGCGCTCACGGCTGGCGGAGGATGGCCAGCACGTGGGTGTCGTGGTAGCGGCCGTCGCGGTAGGCGTCCTCGCGGAGCACCCCCTCGGGCACGAAGCCGCAGCGCTGGAAGGCCTTGAGAGCCCGCTCGTTGTAGGCGAACACCCGCACCCAGATGCGGTGCAGGTTCATGCGCTCGAAGCCGAACTTCACCAGCTCGGCGATGGCCGCGGTGCCCAGGCCGGCGTTCTGCCGGCTCTTGTCCCCGACATAGATCCACAACTCGGCCTTGCGCGCGACAGTCTGGATGTCCCGGAAGCCGCCGTTGCCCACGTGCCGTCCGCCCTCGGTCTCCAGCGCGAAGATGCGCTGGGCGGGGTCGTGCAGCACGCTGCGGTACCACTCGTCCTCCTCCACCGAGGAGATCGGGAACAGGGTGCCGGTGTAGCGGGTGATCTCGGGGTCGTTCACCCACAGCAGGGAACGGCCCAGGTCCGCGGGCTCCAGCGCCCGCAGCCGCACCGCGGAGGCGGGCGGGGCGGGCTCAGGCGGGCCGGGCCGGGCGGCGGGCTGGGACTTCATGGACGGGGTCCTCCATTCGGAACACGTAGCGCCACAGGGTCCACGCGGCGACCGCGAGGATACACGGTTCCACCGGGATGCGATAGCGGATCGACACTCCGAACAGGGCGGAGGCGGCCGCCCAGGCCAGCGGCAGCGCCACCCACAGTGCGCCGTGCCGGCTGCGGCGCAGCAGCGGCCAGGCCCCCAGGAGCGCCAGCAGCAGGGCCGGGCCGGAGGTGAGCCCCACCACCAGCCGCCCGGCGAGCCCGGAGTGGCTGGTGCGGGTGAAGGTGGTGGGGTAGAAGTCGAACACGTGGCCCAGCCGCCTCAGGTAGAAGCCCAGGAACTGGCCCGGCTGGCGGCGCATGAATTCCAGCGCGTGGCGGGTGTAGACCGCGTCCGGGTTCCCGGTCCGGGCGATCTCCGCCTCGACCTCGGGGGTGTAGATCCGGTCCACGATGCCGAGGTCCTTGGAGTCGGGGTCGGCGTTGGGGTTGTTGGCAAAGAAGAAGGCCTGCGCCCCGACGCCCGCGATGGGCACGAAGCGGCGCTCCACGACGTAGTTCCGCAGCGTCCACGGCGCCAGCGTGAGGGCGCAGCAGGCGGCCAGCGCCGCCACCTCCAGCGCGCCCCGCCAGCGGGCCCGGCGGATCCACCACAGCCAGGCCGCCAGCACCGGGCTCACCGAGAGCACCGTGGGCACGGTCAGCGCGGCCAGCCCCAGCATCACCCCGGCGGCCGCCAGGCGCGGCCCCGACGGGCGGTCGGCGTGGTCCGCCAGCAGGTTGAGGCAGCCCAGCAAAAGGAGCATCGCCAGGCTCTGCGGGTACAGCGTGCCCGAGGTGTAGGCCACCAGCGGGTAGAGGGCCAGCAGCCAGGCGGCCAGCGCCGCCGCGCCGGGGGACACGCGCCGCGCCAGCCGGTACGCTAGCCACACCGAGGCGGCCGACGCCAGCACCTGGAGCAGCCGCGCCGCGAGCACGCTGGGGCCGGTGAGCAGGAACAGCAGCGCCAGCGAGTAGGGCTGGCCGGGCGGGACCAGGGTGAAGCCGTGCGGGCCCAGCCACTGGCCCTGGGCGGTCCACACCGCGTGCCGGAAGTAGGTCTGCTCGTCGGCCCAGTGCAGCTGCCGGCCCATGGCCAGCGCCACGGCCAGGCGAACGCCCAGCCCGGCGGCGACCGCGGCGGCGGCCGCCCGGCCCGCGGAGCGCGGGTCGTTCAGCCGGCTCAGGAAATGCGGCGTTTCCAGTGGCAGATCTTCAGCACCGCGCGCGCCACGTCCTGCACGTCCGAGGGGGTCATGCGCGGGTACACCGGCAGGGAGATCTCCCGCTCGTACACCCACTCGGCGTTGGGGAACTGGCCGGCCTCGAAGCCGAGCCGCTCGCGGTAGTAGGGGTGCAAGTGCACCGGGATGAAGTTGACGGTGGCGCCGATGTTCTCGGCCTTGAGCGCCTCGATGAACTGGCCGCGGTCCACGCTCAGCTGCTCCGGGCGCAGCAGCAGCGGGTAGAGGTGCCGGGCGTGGCGGATCCCGTCGCGCACCGCCGGCGTGATCAGCGCCGGGTGGCCGGCGAAGGCGTCGTCCAGGGCGCGCGAGTAGCGCTCCCGGGTGGTGGTGAAGCCGTCCAGCCGCCGCAGCTGGTGGATCCCGAGGGCGGCCGCGGGGTCGGTGAGGTTGTACTTGTAGCCCGGCACCACCACCTCGTAGTACCACGAGCCGGCGTGGGTGTAGCGCTTCCAGGCGTCCTTGGACATGCCGTGCAGGGCCAGCACCCGGACGCGCTCGGCCAGCGCGTCGTCGTTGGTGGTGACCGCGCCGCCCTCGCCGGTGGTCATGTTCTTGGTGGGGTAGAAGCTGAAGCAGGTGGCGTCGGAGAGCCCGCCGATGCGGCGCCCCCGGTACTCGGCGCTGATGGCGTGGGCGGCGTCCTCGACCACCTTGATCCCCCGCGGGCGGGCCAGCGCGTGGAGGGCGTCCATATCGCACGGGTGGCCGGCGAAGTGCACCGGCAGGATGACCTTGGTGCGCGGGGTGAGCGCCGCTTCCACCGCCGCCGGGTCGATGTTGTAGGTCTCGCGGTCCACGTCCGCGAACACCACCTTGGCCCCCAGGTGCAGGATCACGTTGGCGGTGGAGCAGAAGGTGAGCGGCGAGGTGACCACCTCGTCCCCCGGCCCCACGCCCAGCGCCGCCAGCGACAGGTGCAGCGCGCCGGTGCAGGAGTTGAGCGGGATGGCGTGGCGGGCGCCCACGTAGGCCCGCAGGTCCTCCGCGAACTGCTGGGTGCGGGGGCCGGTGGTGAGCCAGCCGGACTCGATGGCCGCCAGGGCCTCGCGCTTCTCCTCCTCGCCGATCAGCGGGAGGCCGAAGGGCAGGAACGTTCCGCGGACCGGCGGTCCGCCGTCTGCGGCGAGCGGTTCGAATTCGGTGGTGGGCAAGCCAGCTCCCTGGGGCTCGGGGGCCCCGCCGGCGCGCCGGGCGCGCCTACTTGTACATGTACTTGACGTTGTAGTAGCGGTTGTCCAGGTAGTCGGGAATGCTGCCCGACTGCAGCAGCTCGGCCACCTCCAGCACGCCCTGGGCCACCGTGTGGTGCACCTCGTAGCCGAGCACGTAGCGGGCCTTGTCGAACGAGACGTGGTAGCTGCGCTTGTCGGGGCTGTCCTTGACCATCTCGATGGCCACCCCCGGCAGGGTGCGGGCCACGATCTCGCCCAGCTCGCGGATCTTGTAGTTCTGGTCGTTGCTGCCGATGTTGAAGACCTCGCCCCGCGCCCGGTCCTCGGGCGCCTCCAGGCAGGCGACGAGGCCGCGGGCGGCGTCCTGCACGTGCACGTTGGGGCGCCACTGGTCCCCGCCGAACACCCGCACCTTGCGGTCGTAGTGCGCCTTCGCCGACATGATGTTCACCACCAGGTCGAAGCGCATGCGCCGGGAGACGCCGTACACCGTGGCGAAGCGCACGATGACCGGCACGGTGCGGGTGCCTTCGAAGCTCCTCAGGATGACCTGCTCGGAGCGCAGGTTGGTTTCGGCGTACAGCGACACCGGGGTCACCACCGAGCCCTCGTTCAGCACCATGTCCTCGGCGGCCCCGTACACCGAGCAGGTGGAGGCGAACACGAACCGGCGCACGTTGGCGTATTTGGCCACCTCGACCATGATCTTGGTGGCCTCGAAGTTGATCGTGTGGGTGGCCTCGGGGTCCAGCTCGCAGGCCGGGTCGCCCACGATGCCGGCCAGGTGGATCACCCCGTGGCAGCCCTTGGTGGCGGCCACCACGTCCTCCACGTGGCGGATGTCCCCCTGCAGCAGCTCCAGGTCCTGCCCGGCGTCCAGGAGGGGCCGCAGCGCCTGGTCGCCGAACAGCAGGCTGTCCAGCACCCGCACGCTGTAGCCTTTCTCGAGCAGCATCCGGACGCAGTGGGAGCCGATGAAACCGGCGCCCCCGGTGACCATGATCTTCGTTCGGGCGGGCATGGCATCTCCCGGAGTAGGTTGGGGGTGGCGTGTACCAGAGGACCATCGGCGTGCTGGGGGCGGAACTTTCCGGGCCCCGGCAGCCCGACGGGATGCCGGCCCGGGGCCGGCGCCGAGCGCACTAACTGTAACACGGACAACGCAATACTGCAACCGACCCGGGCCCCGGACGGCCCCCCGCGGGGGCGGGCGGGAGCCCGGACACGCGGCCGACGTTGCTGCCCAAGTTGAACTGTGATAGCATGATAGGGCGTTTGCTCGACCCCAGCTCAAGCCCCGGGGCCCCGTTCCTGGCCTCACTTTCGCGACGTGGCGAGCCGACAACACATGAGTGCGGCGACCTGGCGCCTGCGGTTGGCCGCCGGGCCGCGCCGACCCCCGACCCGACCCCAACCCAGGACCCCCAATGTGCGGCATCTGCGGTCTCCTAGACCTGCGTGAGACACCCCACCGGGAGCCAGGCACGTTCCGGCGGATGCGGGACGTGCTGGCCCACCGCGGGCCGGACGACCAGGGGGAGTTCGCCGACGGCCCCGCCTACCTGGGCTTCCGCCGCCTGTCCATCGTGGACCTGGCCGGGGGCCACCAGCCCATGTCCAACGAGGACGGCCGCTTGTGGCTGGTGTACAACGGCGAGATCTACAACCACCTGGAACTCCGCCGCGAGCTGGAGGCCCGGGGCCACCGCTACCGCACCCGCAGCGACAGCGAAACCCTCCTGCACGGCTTCGAGGAGTGGGGGCCCGAGGTGGTCCTGCGGCTGCGCGGGATGTTCGCCTTCGCGATCTACGACACCCGCGCGCGGAGCGTGTTCGCGGCGCGGGACCGGCTGGGCATCAAGCCCTTCTACTTCTACCACCACGGCCCGCTGCTGGTGTTCGCCTCGGAGATCAAGTCGCTGCTGGTGCACCCGGACGTGCCCCGGGAGGCCGACCGGGTGGCGATCTCCGACTACCTCACCTACCGCTACGTGCCGGGCCCCGACACCCTGTTCCGCGGCATCCGCAAGCTCCTCCCGGGCCACCGGCTGACCTTCCAGGACGGCCGGCTGGAGGAGGAGCCGTACTGGGACGTCTCCTACCGGGAGCGCTTCCGGGGCACCTACGAGGAGGCCTACGAGCGGGTCAAGGGGCTGGTCACCGAGTCGGTGCGGCTGCGCCTGATGAGCGACGTGCCGCTGGGCGCGCTGCTGTCCGGCGGGGTGGACTCCTCGGTGATCGTGGGAGTGATGGCGGGCCTCATGGACCGCCCGGTGGACACCTACTCGGTGGGCTTCCGGGCGCGCGGGAGCCACAGCGAGCTGCGCTACGCGCGGCAGGTGGCGGAGCGCTTCGCCACCCACCACCACGAGCTGGAGGTGGGGGAGGAGGACGTGCTGGAGGCGCTGCCGCGCCTGGTGTGGTACCAGGACGAGCCGGTGACCGAGCCGGCGGCGCTGCCCACCTACCTCATCTCGCGCCTGGCCAAGCACGAGGTCACTGTAGCCCTGACCGGGGAGGGCGGCGACGAGCTGTTCGCCGGCTACGCCAAGTACGCGCACGACCGCTTCGCGGGCCTGTACGCGGCCATCCCGGTGCCGCTGCGCAAGGCGCTCCTGGACCGCCTGGGGGCGCGCGGGCGGCGGCTGCACGTGGCCGACCGCAGCCTCTCGATCCGGGACGATGCGGAGCGCTGGAGCTCCTGGTTCGCGGGCTTCGACGCGGAGGAGAAGCAGGCGCTGCTGGCCCCCGACTTCGCCCGCGAGACCGCCTGCTCGCCCTCCAGCCGCATCTTCGCCGGGTACCTGGAGCGGGTGGCGGGCGAGCCGCCGCTGCACCAGATGCTGTACACCGACACCAAGGTGTGGCTCCCGGACGACCTGCTGATGAAGATGGACCGGATGAGCATGGGGGCCTCGCTGGAGGCCCGCGTGCCGCTGCTGGACCACCTGCTGGTGGAGTTCGCCGCCACCCTGCCGCCGGGCTTCAAGCTGCGCGGGCTGCGCGGCAAGCGGATGCTCAAGCAGTGGGCCCGCGAAATGCTGCCGCGCGAGGTGGTGGAGCGGCGCAAGGTGGGCTTCACCGTGCCGGTGGGCGAGTGGTTCCGGGGCGGGCTGCGCGAAGCGCTGCGGGACGCGCTGCTCTCGCCCCGCGCGCGGGCCCGGGGCTACTTCAACCCGGCGCGGGTGGAGATCCTGATCCAGGAGCACCTCTCGGGCGCGCGCGACCACGCCCGGGCACTGTGGACGTTGATGCAGCTGGAGGCCTGGCACCGCATGTTCGTGGACGCCGCCAGCGTGACCGAGGCGGCCCCGGACGGGCAGCTCTTGAGCGCCTGAGGCGCGGGGCCGAAGGGGGAGACGGCTTGAAGATCGCGGTGTACGGACTGGGGTACGTGGGCAGCGTGACCTCCGCGTGCCTGGCGAAGCTGGGCCACTCGGTGGTGGGCGTGGACATCCAGAAGTTCAAGGTGGACATGATCCAGTCGGGGCGCTCCCCGATCGTGGAGCGGGGGGTCGCGGAGCTGGTGGCGGAGGGGGTGCAGGCGGGGCGGCTGCGGGCCACCACCGACTTCCGCGAGGCCATGCGCCACGCCGAGGTGTCCATCCTGTGCATCGGCACCCCCAGCGCCGAGGACGGCTCGCTGTCGCTGGACCAGGTGCGGCGGGTGTGCCGCAGCCTGGGCGAGGTGCTCCACGAGAGCCGCGGCGAGCACCTGTTCGTGCCGCGCAGCACCATGCTCCCGGGGAGCTGCGAGGAGGTGCTGCTGCCGGAGCTGGAGCAGGCCAGCGGGCGGCGCGCGGGGGACGGCTGGGACATCGCCTACGTGCCGGAGTTCCTGCGCGAGGGCCAGGCGGTGTACGACTTCATGGAGGCCCCGCTGGCGGTGATCGGGGCGCGCACCCCCGGCGCGGCCGAGAAGCTCCGGGGGCTGTTCGCGCAGACCGCCGAGCGGGTGGAGGTCACCGGGGTGCGCACCGCCGAGATGATGAAGTACGCGTGCAACTCGTGGCACGCGCTCAAGGTGGTGTTCGGGAACGAGATCGGGAACCTGTGCAAGGCCATGGGGGTGGACGGCCAGGAGGTGATGCGGGTGTTCTGCCTGGACCACCGGCTCAACATCTCGGCCACCTACCTGAAGCCGGGCTTCGCCTTCGGCGGCAGCTGCCTGCCCAAGGACGTGCGGGCCATCGTGCGCCGCGCCGACGAGCTGCAGGTGCGGGTGCCGGTGCTGGCCTCGATCCTGCCCAGCAACGACCAGCAGGTGCTGAACGCGGTCCGGCTCATCGAGCGGGCCGGCCGCAAGAAGGTGGGGATCCTGGGCCTGTCGTTCAAGGCCCAGACCGACGACCTGCGCGAGAGCCCCATCATCCGGGTGCTGGAGTCGCTGGTGGGCAAGGGCTACCAGCTGTGGGTGCACGACGAGAACGTGGAGCTGTCCCGGGTGATCGGCGCCAACCGGGAGTTCCTGGAGCGCGAGGTGCCGTACCTGGAGTCCATCCTGCAGCCGCGGGTGGAGCAGGTGCTGGAGAACGCCGAGGTGGTGGTGGTGGCCAACCAGGGGGCCGCCTACCGCGGGGTGGCGGGACGGCTGCGGGAGGGCCAGATCCTGATCGACCTGGTGCACGTCCTGGGCGCGAACGAGCCGCGCCCGAGGGGCTACGTTGGGCTCTCCTGGTAAGGTCCTGATCCTGGTCGAGAACCTCACCGTGCCCTTCGACCGGCGGGTGTGGCTGGAGTCGCGGGCGCTGCGGGACGCCGGCTGGCACGTGTCGGTGATCTGCCCCGAGGGCCCCCCGCACGTGCTGCGCTACGAGAACCTCGAGGGCGTCCACATCTACCGCTACCCGGCGCCGCCGCCCACCCGCGGGCTGGGCTCCTACCTCCGGGAGTTCCTGCACTGCTGGCTGTGGACCTTCCGGCTGGCCTTCCGGGTGCGCCGGGAGCAGGGCTTCGACGTGCTGCACGCGTGCAACCCGCCGGACACCTTCTTCCTGATCGGCTGGTGGTGGCGGGTGGCCGGGGTGAAGTTCGTGTTCGACCAGCACGACCTGTGCCCCGAGGTGTACCTGTCGCGCTTCGGGGCCCGCCGGGGCTTCCTGTACCGGGCGCTGCTGCTGCTGGAGCGGCTGACGTACGCCTCCAGCGACCTGGTCATCGCGACCAACCAGAGCTACCGGCAGGTGGCCCGCAGCCGCGGCCGGGTGGACGACCGCCGCGCCGCGGTGGTGCGCAGCGCGCCCGACCTGAGCCGCTTCCAACAGGTGGACCCGTGCCCCGAGCTGCGGCGCGGCCGGCGCCACCTGGTGTGCTACCTCGGGGTGATGGCGCCGCAGGACGGCGTGGACTACCTGCTGCGGGCGGTCCACCACGTGGTCCGTGAGCGCCGCCGCGAGGACATCCACTTCTCCCTCATCGGCTCCGGCGACTCCTTCGAGGACCTCCGCAGGCTGGCCGCCGAGCTGGGCATCGGGCCGTGGGTCGAGTTCACCGGGCGGATCCCCGACGCCGACGTGATGCGCTACCTCTCGACCTGCGACCTGGGGGCGGCGCCGGACCCGCGCAACCCCCTCAACGACCTCTCCACCATGAACAAGGTGCTGGAGTACATGGCCACCGGCCGGGCGCTGGTGGCCTTCGACCTCAAGGAGACCCGCTTCTCCGCGGGCGACGGCGCGCTGTACGCCGCTCCCAACCGGGAGGACGACTTCGGCGACCGGATGCTCGAGCTGCTGGACGACCCCGAGCGGCGCGCGGCCATGGGGGCGCGCAACGCGCGCCGGCTGCGCGAGGAGCTGGCCTGGGACAAGAGCGCGGCGGCCCTGGTGGAGGCCTACGCGGGGCTGGGGCGGCGCGGCGGCCGAGGCTGAGGCGGACCATGCGCGTGTGGGCGCGCGTTGCGGGGCGGGAGCCCGGCGGATCCGAGGCGGTGGCGGCGGCGCTGGCCGGGGACGCGGCCCACGCGGGGCACCAGGTCGCGCTGTCCGCCCGGCCGGAGGCGGCGCGCGCGCCGTGGGCCGCCGCGGCGCGGCGCGCCGGGGTGCGGGTGGAGGCGCTCCCGGAGGTGGAGTCCAAGTGGGACTGGCGGGGCCTGCGCCGCGCCCGGGCGGCGATGTCCGGGTGGCGGCCGCACCTGGTGCACCTGCACCTGGTGCACGCGACCGCCGACCGCTACCTGCCGCTGCTGGCGCCGCGGGGCGCGGTGGTGATCACCACCGAGCACGTGCGCCACGAGGTGCCGGAGCGCTCGCAGCGATGGCTCAAGCGCTTCGCGGCCCGGCGCCTGGCGCGGGTGGTGGCGGTCTCGGAGTCGGTCCGGCGCTCGCTGGTGAGCCACTACGGGCTGCCCGAGCGGCAGGTCATGGTGATCCGCAACGGCGTGGACCTGGAGCGCTTCGCGCCCGGGCGCGACCGGGCCGCGGCGCGGCGCTCCCTGGGGCTCCCGGCGCTGGGCTACGCAGTGGGCAGCGCCGGGCGGCTCACCCGCCAGAAGGGCTTCGACGTGCTGCTGCGGGCGTGCGCCCGGCTGGAGGGCGCCTGGGTGCTGGCGGTGGCCGGGGAAGGGGAGGAGGCCGGGGCGCTGCGGGAGCTGGCCGCCGAGCTGGGGATCGAGGAGCGGGTGCGGTGGCTGGGGCGGGTGGAGCGGATGGAGGAGTTCTACGCGGCGATCGACGTGTTCGCGCTGGGCTCCCGGTGGGAGGGGCTGCCCATCACCCTGGTGGAGGCGCTGGCGTGCGGGGTGCCCGCGGTGGCCACCGCGGTGGACGGCTCGGTGGAGGTGCTGGCGGCCGGGGGCGGGGTGGCGGTGCCGCCGGAGTCCCCGGAGGCCCTGGGCGCGGCGCTGGAGCTGTGGCGCGACGCCGACGGCCTGCGGCGGATGGTGGGCGAGCAGGCGGCCCGGGTGGGCCGGCTGTTCGACTGGCGCAACACCTGGGCCGCGTATGAGGCGCTGTACGAAGAGGTGACCGCGTGGAAGAGGTCCGTCTCGCCGCGGTCGTAGTGGCGCGCGACGAGGCCCCCCGGATCGAAGGGACGCTGGCGGCGCTGGGCCCGGCGCTCGCCCCCTGGCCGGGCGCCGGGCGGCTGGTGGTGGACTGCGGCTCGGGCGATCCGACCGCGGAGTTGGCCGCCGCGCGCGGCTGGCCGGTGGCGCGGCTGGACCCGGCCGGGGCGGTCACCGCGGCGGCCGGGCGGGAGCTGGCCCGGGGCCGGCTCGACGCGGACTTCCTGCTCTACGTGGACGGCGACGTCCGGGTGGATGCGGGTTTTCCCGCCGCCGCCGTGGCCCTGCTGCAGGGCGACCGCGGCCTGTTCGGGGTGGGCGGGGAGCTGCGCTTCGACGAGGGCCGGGGCGAGCCGCCGGCCCCGCCGCCCTCGGGCCCCCGGCCCGTGCCGCTCCTGCCGGCGCTGGCGGTGTACCGGGCCGCGGCGCTGGAGGCGGTGGGCGGCTTCGTGCCCTGGCTGGAGTCGGAGGAGGACGCCGACCTGGGGCTGCGCC